>JABURT010000178.1 GCA_014762495.1 Gammaproteobacteria bacterium
AGTACCTTAAGTCGTCTGCAGGGACTGACGCGGGGGATCCTCATTGTGCCCATCACGACCCTGATGCTAAGGGTTGTGCCACATGACTACCTCAAGGCCCATAGCCTGATGATGGACGTGGGCGAGACGCTGGATAGTGAGGCCCTCGCCCTGCAACTGGAGTCGAGCGGTTATGTGCGCGTCTCCACGGTCATGGAACACGGTGAATTTGCCATACGTGGCAGCATCATCGATCTCTATCCCATGGGCAGTGATGTGCCCTATCGACTGGATCTGTTCGACCGCGAAGTCGAGTCTATCCGTACATTTGACCCGGAGACCCAGCGCACCGAGGACAAGGTAGAGGCCATTCGCCTGTTACCGGCCAAGGAATACCCGCTTGACCAGGACGGTATCAGTCGTTTTCGCGAGGCCTATCTGGAGCAGTTTGAGGGCGATCCGGGCCGCAGCCTGATCTATACCGAGGTCACAGATGGCCGCGTCCCGGCCGGCCTTGAATACTATTTCCCCTTGTTTTTCGAAAACACCGCGTCTCTGTTCGACTACCTGCCCGCAAACAGCACCCTCTTCACCGTGGAAGACGTCGACAATGCAGGCCGCGATTTTTGGCAGGAGATCGGTGAACGTTATGAACAACGACGCCACGATATAGAACGCCCGTTGTTACCGCCCGAACAGCTCTACCAAACGGTCGATGAAGTCTTCACCCAGCTCGTAAATTATCCGCGTGCCCGCATAGAACGCTTTGAACAGCCTACGGGGCCGAGCCAGTGCAATTTTTCGACGCGCACCCCACCGTCCCTGCATCTTGATGTCCATGCCGGTCGCCCCACTCGCGCCCTGCAGGACTATATCGAGACCCATCCGGGCCGGGTCCTGTTCCTTGCTGAGTCCACGGGACGAAGGGAAGTCTTGCTCGAATTACTTAAGGGTTGTGAGCTGTCCCCGACAAACGTGGATTCCTGGTCGGCCTTTTTGCAGAGTGATGCACGACACGCTATTACCGTCGCGCCGCTCGAAAACGGCTGTCTGCTGGAATCCGATGGGATCCTGGTTGTTGCCGAGTCTCAATTGTTCGGTACCCATGCCATCACCCGGCCCAGACGTCGTACCAAGCAGAAAGATGCCGATGCCATTGTACGTAACCTGGCCGAACTCGAAGTGGGTGCGCCGGTGGTGCATGAGGACAATGGCGTGGGGCGTTACCTTGGTTTACAAACCCTCGATGTCGGTGGCCTCACTCAGGAATTCCTGACCCTGGAATACGCCGGTGGTGACAAACTCTATGTCCCCGTGGCCTCACTGCACCTTATCAGCCGATACTCCGGCGCAGCTCCGGAGACGGCCCCCCTGCATCGACTGGGAAGCGGTCAATGGGAAAAGGCCAGGCGTAAGGCCAGCGAACGGATCCGTGATGTGGCCGCGGAACTACTGGAGATCTACGCTCGGCGCGAGGCTCGACGCGGTGTGAAACACACCATTGATGACCAGTATCGCGCCTTCGCCGCCAGCTTTGCCTACGAAGAGACCCCCGACCAGTACGATGCCATCGAGGCAGTGATGGCCGACATGGCCTCAGCGCAACCCATGGATCGCCTGGTCTGTGGCGATGTCGGCTTTGGCAAGACCGAGGTCGCCATTCGTGCCGCCTTTATCGCGGTACAGAACGGCCAGCAAGTGGCCATGCTGGTACCAACCACCTTGCTGGCCCAGCAGCACTATCAGAGCTTTCGTGACCGCTTCGCCGACTGGCCGGTGCGCATCGAGTCCATCTCTCGCTTTCGTTCGAAAAAAGAACAAGACCAGGTCATGGAGGGGCTGGAGGCCGGTAAGATAGATATCATTATCGGTACCCACAAACTGCTGCAGGAAGGCGTGAAATACAAAAATCTCGGTCTACTCATCATTGATGAGGAACACCGCTTCGGGGTCCGACAGAAGGAAAAATTCAAGGCCCTACGCTCGGAGATCGACATTCTCTCCCTTACCGCCACGCCGATTCCACGTACGCTCAACATGGCCTTCTCCGGTATGCGCGAGTTTTCCGTCATCTCGACCCCGCCGGCAAGACGTCTGCCGGTCAAGACCTTTGTCGCCAAGTGGGACAGTGGCCTGATACGGGAATCGATCCAGCGCGAGTTGAAGCGCGGGGGCCAGGTCTATTTCCTGCATAACGACGTCGAGACCATCGAGAAGATGACGCGGGAACTTGCCGAGCTTGTGCCCCAGGCCAAGATCCAGTTCGCCCATGGTCAGATGGGGGAGCGTCAGCTGGAACGGGTGATGTCAGATTTTTATCACCAGCGTTTCAGTGTGCTGGTCTGTACCACCATTATCGAGACCGGCATCGACGTCCCCAGTGCCAATACCATTATCATCAACCGCGCGGATCGCTTTGGCCTGGCCCAGCTTTACCAGTTGCGTGGTCGCGTCGGGCGTTCGCATCATCGGGCCTACGCCTATCTGGTTATTCCGTCGCGAAAGGCCATGACCAAAGATGCACTCAAGCGGCTTGAGGCCATCGAGGCCATTGAAGACCTTGGGACAGGCTTTACCCTCGCCACTCATGACCTTGAGATCCGGGGTGCCGGCGAACTGCTGGGCGAGGAACAGAGCGGGCAGATGCAGGCCATCGGGTTTACGCTCTATTCGGAATTGCTGGAGCGCGCGGTCGCAGCACTCAAGTCGGGCCAGGAGCCGGAACTGGAGCGCCCGCTGGACCATGGCGCCGAGATTGATATCCAGGCCCCGGCCCTGATCCCCGACGATTACCTGCCCGATGTGCACACCCGACTGGTGATGTATAAGCGCATCGCCAGTGCTGCTGATGAGGAAGAGTTGCGTGATTTGCAGGTGGAGATGATCGATCGTTTCGGCTTGTTACCGGAACCTGCCAAAACCCTGTTCAAGGTGACCGAGCTGAAGCTAATGGCCAAGCCCATTGGTATACGCAAGATTGTGGTGGGACGTGACAAAGGTAACATCACCTTTACCGAACAGCCCAATATCGATCCCATCAAGATCATCCAGTTGATCCAGAGTCGACCCAAGCGCTTCAAACTGGATGGCAACGAGAAGCTGTCGTTCTTCTGGGCCATGGAAGACAAGGATGCACGTCTTCAGGTGTTGCAGGAAGTCCTAGAGACTCTGTCCGACAGTCAGTGAAATCAGTAATAGAAGGTCAGGTTGATGGCGCTATAGGGATTGAGGCCGCTCTGGGTGCTGAACTCGCGAGAGCGTAGGGTCTCGCTGAATGAGAGACGCATGTCTCCCAGGTGGAAGGCAAAACCCAGCTGAATGTCGCCCACAATGGGTTCCTTGCTGACTGAGTGACTGTCACTGAGGCTGTTTCCATCAAGAAAGATATTTCTCAACACCAGGCGTGACTCATAGCCCGCAAACAGGTACCAGTTACGAATGGTTTGCCGGTTCAAATAGGCGCTGCCGGGAAAACTCGGGCGAATACTGGGCGTTCCGATATCATTGCGCAAGCCTCTACCCCATCGAAACATCACTCCGCCGCCGACATAGGTGAAGGCATTGCCCAGGCTCATGACGGCGTGGGGACTGATCTCGAATTCGAAATCACTGCCAACGGTGGTAAACAGGCGCCATTTATGGACACTGTTGATTCCTACAATTGGTTCATCATTGAGCTGGTGGCTCCAGCCCTGTGCCTGCTCGGCATTGATCAGGTCATGTATAAAGTTTTGGACTGACTCGGCGCCTGAGCTCGGCCCCACCAGTCCAAGATTCAATTCGAGTGTCGTCAGATAATAAAGGTCCGGCTCGATCTCCTGTTGATTGCTAAATGCGAAGGCGACATAGAGCCACCCGGCGTAGGGGCGATCATCGGGGATCAGATCGGCTACGCTGATATCGCTGGGGGTAAATATCTTCTGTCCCAGGCTGTGAGTGACGGTCTGGATATTGCCGTGTTCATAAAAGGGGATCAACTCGGCCAGACGTAGTAACCAGGGAGCCGGTGCTTGTAGCTTTGCATAACTGATCTCAAAACCGTGCGTATAAAGATTGTCACTGAAGTCGGCGAGGTAGTCGTTTTCCAGTTGCAGGCTCCAGAAACCGCTATCGTATCCGAAGGCCGGTGGGGCGTGACTAAGCGCAAGAACTATTAAGGCCGCGAGCGTCGACCGGGGAAGGCGGGGCACATTTATCATCCTGACTGGTTATACTGTTAGAATATAGCGATTGTCCTGGTTTGACTAATCATTATGCTTTATTGCGAGACGAATACATGGCACACATACGTATAAACAGGGCTCACTCCATGGATAACAAGTCGATCCGAGAGGAGGTTCAAAAACTGGCGGATAAGCTTTCGCAGGAACTGGAGGCCCGTTATCAGTGGAATGGAGATCGATTAGAGTTTGAACGCAGTGGGGCCAGTGGTTTTATCGCGATCGGTGAGAACAACCTCAATATTGAACTCAAACTGGGCATGTTGCTTTCCCCTTTTAAGGGCAAGGTGGAACAATCTATCAGCGAGTATCTGGATCGTCACCTGGTATAAAGTCCAGCGTATCTCGACTCAGTTTTCGGCAGCGGGTTTAAATAACTCGTCTTCGAAGCCAAAGTTCCTCGGATCGCGTATACGAAACGGATAGAGGATACCATCGAGATGGTCGCACTCATGTTGGACTACACGTGCGTGAAACCCCGTTGCTTCCCTGTCGATGGGATTGCGATCCTGATCCACACCCCGGTAACGAATGTGGTTGGGTCGTTCGACCAGGCCACGCATACCGGGGATACTGAGACAACCTTCCCAGCCCGCCTCCCTGGTCTCGTCCAGGACCTCGATTTCGGGGTTGATCAGGACCGTGCTGGGCACCGTTTCCGCCTCGGGGTAACGGGGATTGGCCTCGACCGCAAAGATGACCAGGCGCAGCGGCACACCCACTTGCGGTGCAGCCAGCCCGGCGCCATTGGCGGCCTCCATGGTTTCATACATGTCCGCGATGAGTTGCCGTATCTCGGCCGATGTCGGATCATCCACAGCCGCTGCCTGCTGTAGCAGGAGCGGGTTGCCCATACGTAAAATTTCCCGTACCGCCATGTCGGCTCTCACGTTACAATAGACCCACAATTCTAATCTGCTGTTTTGTAATGAACAAATATTTGCTCCTGGCCGCCGCGGCCCTGTTCGGTATCACCTCCATACACGCCCAGGAAACTGGGGAAAAAGCCGAGGAACTGGACTGGTACGATATCGAGATCATAGTTTTCGAGCATCACGATCTGGAGGCGCTCGGGCGCGAAAAGTGGAAGCGAGACCCGGGGACCCCGGAACTCAGGGAAAGTCAGGAGCTGTTGCCTCCCCTGCCGGAAAAGCTGAGCGACGCGCACGACAGCAAACTCAAAGCGGCCCTCGCCTTCCTGCAATTGCGCGATGAAGAGTTGCGACTGACGGAAAAATTCGATCAATTGCGAGAAGCCGTTGGCTATGCCCCCTTGCTTCACATCGCCTGGAGGCAACCGGGTCTGGGTCCGGAAGAGGCGCGAAAGGTTCATCTACACGGAGGGGTCAACTGGACCCTGGTCCCAACACAGCCGCCAGAGCCGGCGGATGCCGAGCCCGTCCTTCCCCCATCCGGGGGGCTGGCTCCGTTACCCTC
>JABURT010000029.1 GCA_014762495.1 Gammaproteobacteria bacterium
TTCGGTCTCGGAGAGGGCGCGCTGGAGATCCACCACGGCGATGCGGGTGGTCTGCGCGTGCAGCTTGGGCGCCGCGGCGGCCAGCAAGAGGCCCGCCGCGAGGGTGAGCGCGTGTCGATGCAACCGCATTCCGCGCCGCCCAAGCTGCTCGTTCGCTCGTTCATTCCTCATCGATCGAGAGTCTCCTCGAAGAAAGTCGCAGGTGGGACGACGGAGAGCCTCCGGCATTCACACCCGGCCCGGACGTACGTTTTTTGCGACCTCCGCGCAAGGGGACCGCGCATCCGAATGGGACGTCGAGCCGGAAGCGCCACATGCGGCCATGCGCGGGGCTCGCATCTGTGAAGGCCACGGGGTGCGCGCGTTATCGTATCCTGCGCCGTCCTCATGGGGTGGCTGGATCGGTACCTGTGCCCGCTCGCCGCGCTCGCCGAGCAAGCGGGCGCGGTGCTCGTCATCACCGTGCTCCTCGGGATGGCGGGCGGCGGCCTGCTGGGGACGGGCGTGGTGCGCCTGCTCTCGCGCCTGGTGCGCGCCGGACACGGGAGCTTCGCGCCGGGCTGGCTGGCCGCCACGTTGATCGCCACCGTGGCCTACCCGATCGGCGTGCTCGTCGATCCGCTCCTGAAGTCGACCGTGGACCCGCCGCCCGCCGCCATCCCGGAGGAGGCCTGGGCGCGCATCGGCTTCTTCGAGTGGAAGCTGCTCGGTGACTGGAGCTGGCCGATCCTCCCGCTGACGGAGCACCCCGCGGCCGGCATCGTCATTCACCTCGCGTTCTGGATCGTCGCGATCGTGCTCGTGCCCGCGCTGCTGCTCTGGATTCACCGCCACGACCACGTCACCTGGAACACGCCCCAGACCAAGCTGCCCTGGTACTACCGCTGGGTCGGCTCGAGCACGGCCCGCCGCGCGGACCACCGCTTCGTGCGCTGGAGCAAGCGGCTCGTCTACGTCGCCTGGCCGCTCTACCTGCTGTGCGGCTATCTGATGGCCAACGAGTCGATGAGCGCGACCCGGCGCGTCCCGCAGTGCGTGGCCGACGATCTGCTCACCGAGGCGGGCCTCGCGAGCGCGGCGGGCGCGTTCATGGGCAGCCCGATCGAAGGCGCGCCCGCGCCCGGCGCCTGGGTCCTCGGCGGGCTCCTGCTCTTCGGGCTGTCGGTGCACTTCATCCTCGAGGGCTCGCCCCCCGCCGAGCGCGAGAAGGAGAAGGACGACGAGGAGGAGCCGCTGCCGGGCCCGCCCCCCGACCCGCTGCGCAGGCTGGGCGACGCGCTGCAAGCCCGCTATCCCGGCGCCTTCCTCGAGGCGCT
>JABURT010000047.1 GCA_014762495.1 Gammaproteobacteria bacterium
TTGTGTGTGTTAGCTGTCACGGCGCCGCCCGAGTACTACACTACCCCCTTCGGCGGCAGCGTCATATGTGAATAAGAGACAGTCCTCAAGCCGGCGCAGGCGCAGAAGTTCATGCGCCTGCTCATCAAGGACTCGCCGCTGATGCGGTTGGCGACCGTCGTGCCGATGCAGTCGCCGAAGCAGCAGCTCTCGAAGATCAAGTTCGGCAGCCGCGTGCTCCGGCCGGGCGCCGAGGCGACCGCGCTGCCGCTCGCCGACCGGGCGCGCCCGGACCTCTCGCAGGTCGAGCTCGACGCCAAGCTCTTCAAGGCGGAGGTGCGCCTCTCCGACGAGGTGCTCGAGGACAGCATCGAGCGCGGCGAGCTGCGCCAGACGATCATGGAGATGATGGCCGAGGCCATCAGCCGCGACATGGAGGAGGTGCTGATCAACGGCGACACGCTGTCGGCCGATCCCTTCCTCGCGGTGATGGACGGCGCGCTCAAGCAGGCCACGAGCAACGTCGTCGACGCCGGCGGCGCCGCCATCTCGAAGAACCTCCTGCGCGACATGCTCAAGACGATCCCGTCCGAGCACCTGCGCGACAAGAAGGCGATGCGCTTCATGACGAGCGTCGACGCCGACCTCGACTACCGGAACACGCTCGCCGAGCGGGCGACGGCGGTCGGCGACCGGCTGCTCGAGGGCGACACCCCGGTGCCCTACTCCGGTGTCCCGCTCCAGCCCATCCCGCTCTTCCCCGAGAACCTCGGCGCCGGCAGCGACCAGACGGTCATCCTGCTGTGCAACCCGAAGAACATCCACGTCGGCATCTGGCGGAACATCCGCGTCGAGTCGGCGCGCGACATCTCGGAGGGCACGCTCAAGATCGTGGCCACGCTCCGCTTCGACGTGAAGTTCGCCGAGGAGCCCGGGGTCGCCAAGGCCATCAACGTCCAGCTCTGAGCTGCAAGGGAGGACTGACCGATGCAGACCCTGCTGGTTCGACTCAAGCCCTACGATCCGCGCCGCGGCTGCGTGCTGCGCCGCTTCACGTACCGCGGCATCAAGTTCCACGAGGAGCGCGGCTGGTACCGCGTCGACAAGGAGGTCGCCGAGTACCTCCGCGGCGTGCGGCAGGTGCCGGGCGACAAGCACGCGCCGCTCGCCTTCGACGTGTGCACCGAGGCCGAGGCTCAGGCGCTCGACGCCGAGCACGAGGCCGCCGCGACCACGCGCAAGAAGGCCACCGAGGCCTCCGTCGCGACCCCCGAGGCGCCCGCGGTCACCACCGACGACCTCGAGCCGCCGGCCGGCGGCTCGAGGTCGT
>JABURT010000095.1 GCA_014762495.1 Gammaproteobacteria bacterium
ATAAGAGACAGTTGATCACCTTAATGGGCAGGTCGTACTGGGTCGCGGTGCCCAGCTCCTGGGTACACATCTGGATGGAGGCCTCGCCGGTGATGACGGCCACGTCCTGGTCCGGGTAGGCCAGCTTGGCGCCAAGACCGGCGGGCAGGCCGAAGCCCATGGTGCCGAGGCCGCCGGAGTTGAGCCACTTGCGCGGCTGGTCGAACTTGTAGAACTGGGCCGCGAACATCTGGTGTTGGCCGACGTCGGAGGCGACGATGGCCTCGCCGCCGGTCACTTCCCACAGCTTCTCCACCACGTATTGCGGCTTGATGAGCGGGCTAGTCTTGTCATAACGCAGGCAATCCTCGGCACGCCAGCCCTCGATGGTGGACCACCAGCCCTTGAGCGCCTCGGCATTGGGGGCCTGGCCGCTGTCCTTGATCAGTCCCATCATCTCGGTGAGCACGTTGGCGACGTCGCCGACGATGGGCACGTCCACGCGCACGGTCTTGGAGATGGAGGCCGGGTCGATGTCGATGTGGACGATCTTGGCCTGCGGGCAGAACTCGGCGATCTTGCCGGTGACGCGGTCGTCGAAACGGGCGCCGATGGCGATGAGCGTGTCGCACTCGTGCATGGCCATGTTGGCCTCATAGGTACCGTGCATGCCCAGCATGCCGACGAACTGCGGGTCGGTGGCCGGGTAGGAGCCGAGGCCCATGAGGGTCTGGGTGATGGGATAGCCCAGCATGCGGGTGAACTCGGTCAGCTCGGCCGAGGCATTGCCCAGCACCACACCGCCGCCGGTATAGATCATGGGGCGCTCGGCCTCGAGCATCATCTCCACCGCGCGCTTGATCTGGCCGGTATGGCCCTTGACCACGGGATTGTAGGAGCGCATCTCGATGTGCTCGGGGTAGGTATAGGGGATCTTGACGCTGGGGTCGGTGACATCCTTGGGGATGTCCACCACCACCGGACCCGGGCGACCGGTATTGGCGACGTAGAAGGCCTTCTTCAGGGTGGCGGCAAGGTCCTTGACGTCCTTGACCAGGAAGTTGTGCTTGACGCAGGGGCGGGTGATGCCCACCGCGTCGACCTCCTGGAAGGCATCGGAGCCGATCACCGCAGTGGGGACCTGGCCGGTGATGACCACCATGGGAATGGAGTCCATGTAGGCGGTGGCGATGCCGGTGACGGCATTGGTGGCGCCGGGACCGGAGGTCACCAGCACCACGCCGGGCTTGCCGGTGGCGCGGGCGTAACCGTCCGCGGCATGGGTGGCGCCCTGTTCGTGACGCACCAGGATGTGTTTCACATCATCCT
>JABURT010000027.1 GCA_014762495.1 Gammaproteobacteria bacterium
TCGCGCGCTCCGCCGTGGCGGAGGGCACGAGCGCGCTCTACGGCGCCGAGGGGGCGGAGCGTCAGCCGTCGAGCCAGGCGCAGACCTTCTACGACTTCGTCTTCGAGGCCGCGCACGGCGCCGCCACCGTCACCCGCCCGCTCTCGGCCGTGAGCGAGCCGGCCTACGCGCGCGGCCTCGCGAGCCTGACGGGCTTCCCCGCCGCGCCGTTCTTCGAGGAGTCGGTCATCAACTGCGACGAGGCGGAGATCGCCGCGATGACCTGCACCGCGATCGACGGCGAGACGACCCTCACCCTCCTCGGCGAGGTGGGACGGGGCGACGAGCTCGTCGCGGAGGAGGCGCTGCCGATGGCCCTCCGCCCGCCCAGCAACTACCACTGGCGCAGCGACCCCTACCGCGTGAACCGCGAGGCCGACGGCACCTCGCTCTTCCCCGGCGTCGACTTCCGCGTCGCCTACTGGATGGGCCGCCACCTCCGACGCGGCGAGTGACACGCGCGCCGCTTGACCGGTCGTACTGTCATACGTATGTCAGACAGGTGAGCAAATCCCGCGACAATCGCGTCATCGCGCGGCTCGACGAGGAGGAGCGCGCGCTCCTCGAACGCGTGCGGTCGCTTACCGGCCAGAACACCAGCGCGGTGATGAAGGCGGCTCTTCGCGCCTATGCGCAGTCGCTGTTGGACGAGCGCTCTCCACTCGACATCTTCCGCCGACACGGCGTCGTCGGCGCAGCCTCGGGCCCGACGGATCTGTCCGAGACCTACAAGGAGCAGATCGACTACTCCAGCAAGCACGGTGAGGGCTCCACGTGATCCTGGCCGACACCGGGTTCTTCGTCGCGCTGGTCGTGCGCAGCGACGCCCATCACCGCGCCGCCGTCGCGGCCGCCGAGAAGTATGGCGCGGAGGGGTTTCTCACCACGTGGCCGGTCCTCACGGAGACGACTCACCTCATCCAGCGGACGTCCGGCCCGGACCTCGTCCGAGCGTTCGTGGAGAGCATTCATGATGGGGCCGCGAGCATCTTCGACATCTCGGTCTCGCACCTCGAGAGGGTCGCGGCGCTCATGCGCAAGTATCGCGACCTCCCGATGGACCTCGCGGACGCTTCGCTCGTGATCTGTGCGGAAGAGCGAGACGATGGGCGCATCCTCTCGACGGACGCGCGGGACTTCGGCGCCTATCGCTTCAAGCGGCGAAAGCCGTTCCGCAACCTGCTGGCCAAGTGACCGCGACCCTGGCCGAGCGCATCGCCACGCTTTAGGGTCCCGGCCATGACGACACGGCGCGTGGTGATCAC
>JABURT010000069.1 GCA_014762495.1 Gammaproteobacteria bacterium
GCAAAAAATTATGATGATTTAAAGCTTTTATTTGTATCGATAATGACCATGTTTGATGTAATAGCATGGGTAATTTAACGTTAATGGTGCTTTATCATCATATTTGAACAAAGTTCAATCGGTATCATAGCTAATAAACATCTGTAGTAAAGCAATATTGGCCTCACTCACATGTACAGGCTGATTATATATCTTTTGAAAAAAATTAAATACATTTTTAACTGATACCGTATTACAATAAATCGTGAGCAATCAGAGCAGATGAAACCTCGTCTCAAAATAACTGTTAGTCAAGTCCACATGGAGCGAATATTATGAGCAGGGGCGCAATAAAAAAATTGATTATCGTGGGGCTGATCCTTGTAGTGGCGGTTCTTTTCTGGCGTTTCAACCTCGGGCAGTATCTCTCACTTGAATACATTAAAGCTCAACAAGAGAGTTTGAACAACTACTACAAAGCCAATCCGCTTTATGTTCTCGGCGGATACTTCCTGGTTTATGTGCTCGTGACTGCATTTTCACTGCCAGGGGCCGCTGTGCTGACTCTGGCAGGTGGAGCGGTATTTGGTCTTGTCGCCGGAACCATTGTCGTATCTTTCGCAAGCACCATAGGGGCCACCGGCGCCTGCTTCTTTGCTCGGTTTGTATTACAGGGTTGGGTACAGGGGAAATTCGGTGACAAACTGAAAACTATTAATGAAGGGGTAGATCGGGAAGGGGCGTTTTATCTCTTCACCCTCAGGTTGGTTCCCATATTTCCCTTTTTTGTCATCAACCTGGTATTCGGCCTGACCAAGCTTCCTCTTCTGACTTTTTATTGGGTAAGCCAGCTTGGGATGTTGCCTGGAACGATTGTATTTGTAAACGCTGGCAGGGCGTTAGGACAGATTGATTCATTGAGTGGCATTCTATCACCCGGCTTAATTATTTCCTTCGTAATATTGGGTTTATTTCCAATCACCGTAAAGAAACTGCTTGCCTGGTACAGATCCAGAACCGGAAAACAGACCTTAGCGGCAAAAGAGGAGTAATTCAATGGCGAACTATGATTACGATATCGGTATCTTAGGAGGTGGGGCGGCTGGTTTGACCGTCGCTTCCGGCGCCGCTCAGTTGGGCGCCAAAGCTGTCCTTATAGAAAAAGCGGATCGACTCGGCGGCGATTGTCTTCATTACGGATGTGTTCCCAGTAAGACTCTTATCAAAACGGCGAGAGTTTACCACGCTATGAAAAACGGCCCGAAATATGGCCTGCCCTCAATAGATCCTCCACCCGTCGATTTTCGGAAGATTGCGGAACAT
>JABURT010000026.1 GCA_014762495.1 Gammaproteobacteria bacterium
TTTTTTTGTTGGAAGTGGACGGGTACCAGCGGTGTCCACCCTATCCGTTTCGTGGGCAGCGTCAGAGGGGTAGCAGAGACAGCGCCTGGACGGCCTGGGGGTTCAGCTGCACGGTGGGACGCAGGTTGCCCGGGGTCGGGGCCGCGGCCTGGGCCTCCTCCTGGGCGGCGGGCGGAGGCGCGAAGCTCACGCGCCCGAAGCGGTCCGGGACGTGGAAGTCGCGGGCGTAGGTGGGAGACCAGCCCGCGCTGCGCTGCCCGCCGTTGCCGGGGCGCGTGTCCATCACGTAGAGCGCGACGCGCCAGTTGGCGTTGGGCTCGGGGCGGGTCGCCGGAGGGTCGCCGGCCGCGAAGGCCGCCCACGGGATGGCGACCTCCGCCGTGTAGCCCTCGTCGGCCTCATCGTCGTTCGCCGTGCCCTCGACGTGGACCGCGGCGCGCACCTCGGCGTTCCAGTCCATGTGGCCGAAGGGCTGCGGCTGACGGCGCGTGTCGTAGCGGGTGTCGAAGACCTGCCCCGTGGGCGAGACCTGCAGCTCGAAGTAGTTCCGGCCGTCGCCGTCGGGGTCGACCATGATCTCGACCGCGTCCTGCTCCCAGAGGTGCGCGTCGCGACCCTCGAGCGTGTTCTTGACGAAGTCGTCGCGCACGTCGAAGGCGACGTAGAGGTGGTCGTCGTCCCACGCGAGCTTGGCCGTCGCGCGCAGCTCGGTGTTCGAGCCGTCCACCGTGTTGACGAACGCGGAGGTCGCGCGCGCGTCCTGCCAGGCCGGCTCGTCGAGCTCGCCGTCGATCTCGATCCCCTCGACGTGCGCCGCGCGCGCGCCGGGGGGAGGCCTGCGCGTGGGCGCGGCGGGCGCCTCGGCCGGGTCCGCCTGCGCCGCGCGGCCACCCGTGACGGGCAGCGCGAAGGCGCGCACGCGGTCCTCGCCGTCGTTCGGTCCGCGACGCACGCCGAGGCGGTTGGCGCCGTTCCAGAGGTCGCCATAGAAGATGGCGCGGCTGGAGCCCCAGTCCTCGGGCAGCGTGAGGGGCTGCACGTCGCGAATGAACTTGCCGGCCTCCCAGCGGCTCGGCTGGTACAGCTCGCGCACCACGCCGACGCCGTCCTGGTTGAGCACGTCCTCGCCGTCCGCGTTGGCCACGTGGGTGAAGAGGTTCCAGCCCTCGCCCAGCGTCTGCCCGACGTGCCAGTACCAGGTGATCTGGACCGACTCGCCAGGGGTGAGCCTGTCCGGGGCGCCGTACCCGACCAGCCGCCCGCCGCGCTCGCCCGCCCCCCCCACGCGCTGCCCCCGCC
>JABURT010000131.1 GCA_014762495.1 Gammaproteobacteria bacterium
CCTTGACGTCGTCGGAGATCGCGCGCGCCACGTTGTTGTGGGCCTGGCTCGCCGCGGCGGGGTTGCTCGCGGCGGTGATGCCGCCCGAGCACGAGTTGCGGTAGGCGATGATCGCCTCGTACGGAGGGTTGCTGCCCGCCTGCCCCATGGAGACGCGCGCCTCGTCTCCGCCGGTCTTGTTGAAGCAGAGCGCAACGCGGCGCGTCTCGCCGTTCGTGTTCGAGCCCAGACCGCGCACGTGGTACTGGCCGCGGTTGCCCTCCACCGTCACGCAGCCGCGGATCTCCGCGTCGCGCGCCGACCCTTTGACGATCACGAAGCCGTTGTTGACGACATGGCTGTTGGAGACCCGCAGCCGCTCCGCCAACGTGTAGTTCGTCGTGTAGGTCTCCCAGAGGTCCGGGCCGTTCGAGCCTACCCCGTCGAACGAGGCCGACGGGCCTGGGTCGACGTTCATGTGGTCCATCCAGCAGTCGGCGGCGTAGAGATACGAGTGGCCGGTCTGGTCGTCGACGTCGCCGCCCGCGTTCCAGTACCAGATGAAGCCGTGATTGTCGTCCTTCCGCGTGCCGCCGAACGCGCGGATGCAGCCCATGCGCCAGAACGTCGAGCGATGGGACTTCTGCCAGTGCATGACGACTCTGATGTTGTCGCGGTTCCTGGCGCTCTGGTTGGTGTAGCCGTTGACGATGCGGTCGAAGAAGACGTCGTGGTTGACCTCGGTCGACTGGGCGAAGCCACGCTGGCCGGCCGTGTTCACGTGGACCGTCTCGCCGGGGAAAGCGACGTAGGCCTTGGGGTGGTCCGCGTCGCCGAAGGTGAGCTGACGGGGCGGGCTCGGGGTGTAGCCACCCGCGAACCGCGAGTGATCCGGATCGAAGTGCTCGGTCTCTCGGATGTAGCAGATCTTGTCGCCGGCGCGCCCCGAGTCCTGGAGGGCCGCGAGCTCCCGGAACGGCGCGTCGATGCTGCGGTCCGCCGACGCGTCGTCGCCGCCGACGGTGTCGAGGAAGATGAACTGCGACGTCCCGACGGTGGTCGTCCACTCGACGTCCACGAAGGAGTCGCCGGACCGGCCGTGGTCCTGGTCGTAGACGCGCACGACGAACCCGTGCGTTCCGGCGGCGGCCGCCGGGACGTCCCACGCCACCACCCCGTATCCCTCGGGCGTGACGAACGCGTCGGCGCCGTTCCACTCCAGCGTCTCGTGCACGACCCGCGCGCCGGGAGGCCCCTCGACGAGCTCGTAGCGGTAGGGCCACTTGCCGAACTGCACGCCGATGGGGATCTCGT
>JABURT010000203.1 GCA_014762495.1 Gammaproteobacteria bacterium
CGGAGATGTGTATAAGAATCAGGTCCCGGAATATATTATTGCCGGCTTATGTTAACGCAGCTTCCTGCTAGCCTAGATCCCTACCGCGCTGCCGCTGCTGACAAGCATTTCAGCGGACGCATCTCCGCAGGCGGTTTTACCCGATTGGCGTCCTCCGTGCTCGCCATCGCCGAGGAGGGGGTCGAGCTTGACCTGAGCTTTGGGTCGAGGCAGGACGTCAGGGCCTCATTGACCGGAACCGTCCAGGTCGAGGTAGAGATGGAATGCCAGCGTTGCCTGGGACCAATGTGGGTCCCGGTGACAGGTCAATTCAAGCTGGCCTTTGTTCGCTTCCCATCGGAGGTGGACGAGGTACCGGACGACCTGGAGGCGATCCAGCTGGATAAGCCAGAGATCGACCTCAGGGCCCTAATTGAAGATGAATTGATTCTGGCGTTGCCGCTGGTGCCCATGCATCAGGAGTCCTGCCAGGCCTGGCAGGACGACGAGGCCGCGACAGATGACACGCAAGCCGGCGCGGAACCGAAGGATAATCCCTTCGCCGTACTGGCCAAGCTAAAACAAGACAGTTAATCGAGATTGAACCGTTTAGGAGCAAAAGGCCATGGCCGTACAGCAGAACCGCAAGACTCCCTCACGACGCGGCATGCGTCGTTCCCACGACGCCCTGGGCGAGCGTGCACTGTCCATCGACCCGACTTCCGGTGAAACCCACCTGCGTCATCACGTTACGCCAGATGGTTACTACCGCGGACGCAAGGTCGTTGCCGGCAAGGACGACTAAGTCGAAACCGGTGGCATCGAAATAAAACATTACGCCCCGGTTTACCGGGGCGTAATGCTGTATAAGCGGGTATTTTCAAGATAACAACATGACAGACAAGGTCATTATAGCCATTGACGCCATGGGCGGTGATCATGGCCCCGACATCACCGTGCCGGCTGCCATCGAGGCCCTCAAGCGCCATCCCAATCTCACGCTGATACTGGTGGGACAGGAGGAGGTATTGCAGCCGGTGGTGGATAAGGACGCCGGTAAATACCGCAAGCGCCTTCAGGTCCAGCATGCCTCGCAGGTGGTGATGATGGATGAGCCTCCCTCTCAGGCCCTGCGCGGCAAGAAGGATTCCTCCATGCGCGTGGCCATTAACCTGGTCAAGGATGGCGTGGCCCAGGCCTGCGTCAGCGCCGGTAATACCGGTGCCCTGATGGCCACCTCGCGTTTTGTCCTCAAGACCCTGCCGGGCATCGACCGGCCGGCGATCTGTACGACCCTGCCCACCATGAAGGGACATGTTCATGTCCTGGACCTCGGCGCCAATGTCGACTCGAGCTCCGATAATCTGCTCGAATTTGCCGCCATGGGCTCTGTCCTCACCTCGGCTGTGGATGAGATTAGTCAACCCACAATCGGTTTGCTGAATGTCGGTGAGGAGGAGATCAAGGGCAACGAGGTGGTCAAGGAAGCCGCACGTAAGCTATCGGTCAGCAAGCTCAACTACTATGGTTTTGTAGAGGGTGACGACATCTACAAGGGCACCACGGATGTAGTCGTGTGTGATGGCTTCGTCGGTAATGTCATGCTCAAGACCACCGAGGGCGTGGCCAAGATGATCAGCTTCTACATGAAGCAGGAATTCAAGCGTAACCCCCTCAATATGATTGCCGGTGCCATTGCCCTGCCCGTGCTCAGGGCCTTTCGCAAACGCATCGATCCACGCGAATACAACGGTGCCAGCCTGGTGGGGCTTAACGGTATCGTGGTCAAGAGTCATGGTAATGCCGATGCTCATTCGTTTTGCACCGCTATCGAAGAGGCCGTGCTGGAGGTGGAAAAGAATGTACCCGAGCGTATCAAGCAGGTGCTTGAAACCATGTTAATGGAAGGGGTCGAGGTGTGAATTACTCCAAGATAGTGGGCACCGGGGGGTACTTGCCGGAAAAGGTCCTGACCAACCAGGACCTGGAAAAAATGGTTGAGACCTCGGACGAGTGGATCACCACCCGTACCGGTATCAAGGAGCGTCATATCGCCGCCGACGGCGAAACTACCTGTGACCTGTCCGAACAGGCATCGCGCCGCGCTATCGAGGCGGCCGGCATCGATGTCGGGGACATTGATCTGATCATCGTCGCCACCACTACGCCAGACCGCGTCTTTCCCAGTACAGCGGCCCTGCTGCAGGAGCGCCTGGGTATCCACGGATGTGCTGCCTTTGATATCCAGGCGGTCTGCACCGGCTTTGTCTACGCCCTTGGCGTCGCCGACAAGTTCATCCGTACCGGTGGGGTGCGCAACGCCCTGGTGGTTGGGGCCGAGACCCTGTCCCGCATTGTTGACTGGACCGACCGCACCACCTGTGTCCTGTTTGGCGATGGGGCCGGCGCGGTGGTCCTGCAGGCCTCCGAGGAACCCGGTGTCCTCTCTACCCACTTGCACGCCGACGGTGCCTATAACCAGTTACTGACCGTCAATCAGGGGGTCTCAACCAATTACAAGGCAGTGATTGAAGGCGAGGCCTATATCGAGATGAAGGGTAACGAGGTCTTCAAGATGGCCGTCAATACCCTGGGGCGCATTGTTGATGAGACCCTGGAACACAATCGGCTGGACAAATCCGACATCGACTGGCTGGTCCCGCACCAGGCCAATACCCGCATCATCCAGGCCACTGCCAAGAAACTAAAGATGTCTATGGATCACGTCGTGCTCACCGTCGACAAGCATGGCAACACCTCTGCCGCCTCGGTCCCACTGGCGCTTGATGTCGCCGTACGTGACGGACGTATACAGCGCGGTGAAACCCTGTTGCTGGAGGCCTTTGGCGGCGGCTTCACCTGGGGTTCGGCCCTGATCAAGTACTAGTCATTCAATATATTTAATAGAAGAACGAAGAGAAAGGTAGCGATGAGTCTTGCATTCGTATTCCCCGGCCAGGGTTCACAATCCATCGGTATGCTGGCCGACCTGGCCAGCCATTACCCGCTGGTCCAGGAAACCTTTAATGAGGCCTCCCAGGTTCTGGACTATGACCTCTGGACACTGAGCCAGGAAGGACCGGAACAGGAGCTCAATCAAACCCACATTACCCAGCCGGCCCTGTTGGCCGCCGGCATCGCCGTATGGCGAGTGTGGCAGGAGAAGGGTGGAGCTCAGCCCAGTGTGATGGCAGGTCACAGCCTGGGCGAATATACCGCCCTGGTCGCGGCCGGTGCCATGCGTTTTGCCGATGGCATCGCGCTAGTGGCCGATCGCGGTCGATTCATGCAGGAGGCGGTGCCTGCTGGCGAAGGGGCCATGGCTGCTATCCTCGGCCTGGACGACGACAAGGTGATCGCGATCTGCGAACAGGCCGCCCAGGGCGAGGTAGTCTCCGCCGTCAATTTCAATTCACCCGGCCAGGTAGTTGTCGCTGGGACATCCAGCGCCGTGGATCGTGCCATCGAGCTGGCCAAGGAGGCGGGCGCCAAGCGTGCCCTCAAGCTGGCAGTGAGTGCCCCATCCCACTGTGCCCTGATGCAGCCGGCCGCCGAGCGTCTGGCCGAGCGTCTGCAGGGGATCGACATCAGCGCGCCGAGCATCCCGGTTATCAATAACGCCGATGTGGCCACACCCGACAGCCCCGATGCCATTCGCGACGCCCTGGTGCGCCAGCTCCACAGCCCGGTACGCTGGGTTCAGAGCGTACAGAAGATGGCCGCCGACGGAGTCGACCACCTCATCGAGTGCGGCCCCGGCAAAGTGCTGGTGGGCCTCAACAAGCGCATCGACAAGACCATGAACGCAGCGGCCGTCTTCGACAGCGCGACCCTGGACGCGGCCCTGGCCGAATAAGAAGGAGAAAACAGCATGTCATTTTCACTGGAGAATGAAATCGCCCTGGTGACCGGCGCCAGTCGCGGCATCGGCAAGTCCATCGCACTGGCCCTGGGCAAGCAGGGTGCCACCGTCGTCGGCACCGCCACCAGCGACAAGGGCGCCGAGGCCATTAGCGCTTATCTGCAAGAGGCCGGTATCCAGGGCAAGGGTCTGGTACTGAACGTCACCGACGCCGCCTCCATCGACGACTGCATCAAGGGTATGGAAGGGGATGTGGGCATACCCACTATCCTGGTGAACAATGCCGGCATTACGCGCGACAATCTGCTCATGCGTATGAAGGACGAGGAGTGGGATGACATCATCAACACCAACCTCAGCTCCATCTATCGACTGTCCAAGGCCGTGTTGCGTCCCATGATGAAGGCGCGCAAGGGCCGTATCATCAGCATCACCTCAGTCGTGGGTGCCATGGGCAATGCCGGCCAGACCAACTATGCCGCCGCCAAGGCCGGTGTCATGGGCTTCACCAAGGCCCTGGCGCGCGAGGCCGGTGCCCGCGGTATTACCGTCAATGCCGTCGCCCCCGGTTTCATCGACACCGATATGACCAAGGTGCTACCGGAAGAGCAAAAAGAGGCGCTGATGGCACAGATCCCGATGGGGCGCCTGGGCCAACCCGAGGAGATCGCTGCGGCGGTCACATTCCTGGCCTCACCGGAAGCGGCCTATATTACAGGTACGACCCTGCACGTGAACGGCGGCATGTACATGTCGTAATTTATGAATGAATTCAAAGTTTTATGTCTGATAGTTAATGTAAATTACAGTCATGAAATTTATGGTCATTAAACTGGCATCTGTAGCAGCGATGAAATAAAATACGAGCCGCTGCTACATTAGACTAAAGAGGATTTATCCGTCATGAGCTCTATAGAAGAACGCGTCAAGAAGATTGTTGTTGAACAACTGGGCGTGAAAGAAGAAGAAGTAACCAACAGCGCCTCTTTCGTGGATGATCTTGGCGCCGACTCTCTGGACACCGTTGAGCTGGTAATGGCTCTGGAAGAGGAATTTGAAACCGAGATTCCCGACGAGCAGGCTGAAAAGATCACCACAGTTCAGGAAGCCATTGATTACATCAATGCCAACCTGGGCTAATTAAGCCGTAACACTCGATGGCCGTTGCCGCACTATTTTTATAGCGTGGTGACGGCCATTTTTATTAGCGTAAGCAGAGGAATTGAGCGTGGGCAAAAGACGTGTCGTCATTACCGGCGTCGGAATGGTCTCCCCCGTTGGGCTGACCGTGAAGGAATCGTGGGAGAATATCCTGGCCGGCAAAAGCGGGATCGCACCCATCACCCATTTTGACGCCAGCGAATTTTCCACCCGCTTCGGTGGTTCGGTTAAGGGTTTTGAAGTCACCGACTACATGTCCGCCAAGGATGCGCGCAAGATGGACGCTTTCATCCACTACGGCATCGCTGCCGCCAAGGAGGCCATCGAGGACTCCGGACTGGAGGTGTCCGAAGAGAACGCCGAGCGTATCGGTGTCGCCGTTGGCTCTGGTATTGGCGGCCTGCCCGGTATCGAGAAGGGCCATGATGCCTATCTAAAGAGTGGCACACGCAAGA
>JABURT010000041.1 GCA_014762495.1 Gammaproteobacteria bacterium
GCGGCCATTTCAGGGAACAGCTACGGAAAACGCTTTACCATCACCGGCTTTGGCGAAAGCCACGGCGCCGCTATCGGCTGCATTGTCGACGGTTGCCCGCCGGGGATGGCACTCTCCGAGGCCGATATCCAGGGTGACCTGGACCGCCGTAAGCCCGGGACCTCGCGACATACCACGCAGCGCCGCGAGGCCGATGAGGTCAAGATCCTCTCCGGCATCTTTGAGGGCAAGACCACCGGCAGCCCCATCGCCCTGGTCATCTACAATACCGACCAGCGTTCCAAGGATTATTCCGAGATCATGGACCGCTTTCGCCCGGGCCATGCCGACTACACCTACCTGCAGAAATACGGCCTACGTGACTATCGCGGAGGCGGGCGCTCCTCTGCCCGTGAGACCGCGGCCCGAGTCGCTGCTGGCGCCATCGCCAAGAAATACCTGAAAGAGCGCTATAGTATTGAAATTCGTGGATATCTCTCGCAGCTTGGTCCCATCAAACTTGAGCTCAAGGACTGGGATGCCGTACCGAGCAATCCCTTCTTCAGCCCCGATCCGGATAAGGTTCCCGAGCTGGAGGAATACATGGACGCCCTGCGTAAGGAGGGCAATTCCATCGGCGCCCGCGTCAACGTGGTCGCCACCGGTGTGCCGCCGGGCTGGGGCGAGCCGATTTTCGACCGCCTCGACGCTGACCTGGCCCATGCCCTCATGAGCATTAACGCCGTCAAGGGCGTCGAAATCGGCGATGGCTTCGACTGCGTCGAGCAGAAAGGCACCGAGCACCGCGACGAGATGAGCCCCGAGGGTTTCCTCTCCAACCACGCCGGTGGCGTCCTCGGTGGCATCAGCTCCGGCCAGGAACTCGTCGCCAGCATCGCCCTGAAGCCCACTTCCAGCATCCGCCTGCCCGGCAAAAGCATTAACCTAGCGGGCGAGCCGGTGGAGGTGGTCACCAAGGGACGTCACGACCCCTGTGTCGGCATTCGTGCCACCCCCATCGCCGAGGCCATGATGGCCATCGTGCTGATGGACCACATGCTCAGGCACCGCGCCCAGAATGTGGATGTCCAGGCAGAAACGCCCGTCATCCCAGCATTTGCCTCAGAGTAAAACGACCAGGTACCGAAATTCGATGCCTTCGATTGATTCACTCAAACGGTTGATGGCAAGGCGTAAATCGACGAAAAAGCAGAGTTTACCAAGTGTAAATGAGCATTTTGAGTTGGTGTACAACACAGCCAGCGCCGTTTCAGTGAATTAAGCGGAGGTAGCGGTGCCATATTGGCGACTTTCTTCTTACTACTTCTTCTACTTCGCCTCCCTAGGTGCCTTGCTCCCGTACTGGAGCCTCTACCTCAAGTCCCTGGAGTTCTCCGCCCAGCAGATCGGCGTGCTGATGGCGGTGGTCATGGCCACCAAGATCATCTCGCCCAACATCTGGGGCTGGATAGCAGACCGCTCAGGACGGCGTATGGCCATTGTCCGCATGGGCAGTCTGCTCTCCATCCTCGCCTTTGCCGGTGTTTTTCTTGCCCAGGAGTATCTCTGGCTGATGGCAGTCATGTTGCTGTTCAGCTTTTTCTGGAACGCCACGCTGCCGCAGTTTGAGGTCACCACCTTCGATCATCTGGGCGAGGCCCATCACCGCTACAGTTCCATCCGTCTATGGGGTTCCGTGGGATTTATCCTCGCAGTGGCGGGACTCGGCTGGCTTTTACAGGAGCTTGGTGTCGGTTTGCTACCGGCCGTGCTCCTGACCTTGTTTGGTCTGATCTGGGGAGCCTCACTGCTGGTACCGGAAAAGAGCGCCGGACATCTCGTGCTGGACCACGAACCGCTTTGGCAAGTCCTGAAACGTCCTGAGGTGTTTTCCCTGCTGGCCGCCTGTTTCCTCATGCAGGCCGGCCACGGCGCTTATTACACCTTTTATTCGCTCTACATGGAGGACCATGGCTACGGCCGCGCCCTGATTGGGCAACTCTGGGCTTTGGGCGTAGTGGCCGAGGTCGGCCTTTTCCTGGTCATGCACCGATTGGTACCGCGCTTCGGCCTGGTGCCATTGCTAAAATTGAGCTTTCTCATCGCAGCTCTGCGATGGGGGCTTATCGCCGCCTTTCCGGAGCAACTCTGGCTCATGTTGCTGACCCAGCTCATGCACGCCGCCACCTTTGGAATATACCATGCGGCTTCTATCGCATTGATACAAAAGTACTTTCCGGGACAACACAAGGGTAAGGGGCAAGCGCTTTACAGCAGCTTCAGCTTCGGGGCGGGTGGGGCCTTAGGCGCACTATACAGCGGATATGCTTGGGATCAGTTAGGTGGCTCGTTTAGCTTTATGATGGCAACTTTATTAAGTCTTATTGGCTGGTGGGTATTGCAGTGGGCACATAGTCATAGTGCGAGGGTAGATCAATCTTGACCAAATTGTAGGACAATTCCTACAGAGTAGGATTTGAAGAAATACCTAATTGTAAAGTGTCTGTAAAAGATGTGAAAATGATGATACAGCAATTGTATTGATACTTTTACAAATACGTACATAGATTACAACTATTGAATAGTAACTTATTATAATTATTGAGAATTTTTATGAGCACTATATCGCCTCCCCCAAAAAGCATCACTCCAGATGATGAAATCAGTCTAATTGATCTAATTAGAGTGCTTTTGCGGAGAAAAAAGACAATAGTATTAGTTTTCCTAATTGTCACTGCACTAGGTGTAATAGTCACGATGTTAGTCCCCCAGGTTTATGAAAGCCGCGCTGTGGTACTGATCGGAAAAGTCACGAACCAATTAATAGAAGAGCCTGATGTGCTAGTTCAACGTCTTATCGAGGAGTATGAAGTTGGGGACACTTCAGAAACAGAAAAAGAATTTCCCATTGTCGAATCGATTTCGGTTGATAAAAGACGTGCGAGCACTATTCTGGAACTAACTGTTAGAGGTGAAACTGCTGAAGGAGCAAGGTCATATCTCGATTCAGTCGTACAAACACTTTTTGCAGAACATAAAAGTATTTACGAGAAAACACTAGAATTAGAGTATCAGCGTTTGGAGTCCATGAAAGAACAAATCACTGAGCTGGATTCCCTAATTAGCCAGGTTCATGAATTGTTGTCGCGCTTAAAACGAAGTGATCCTGTTCAAGCATCAGTATTGGCTATTGAAAGTGGTAAATACCTGGCTATGAAACCCTCACTTGAAGAGAAGTATGTCACACTCGATATACTTTTGTCAGAATTGAAGACAAAACCGACTCAATATCTTCGCGAGCCGACACTTCCATTGAAGACCAAGCAACCTCGGTCCAAACTTTATATAGCAGTTTCAGTCATCGTAGGGATATTTTTAGGTATTTTTGCTGCTTTTATCCATGAATTTATGACTAACGTAAAACGTGAACTGAGCATGAATGAAGAAAATGGATAGCCGGTAACAGATGTCCTACTCAAGAATGAATATGAGAAGTTATTTAGTTCGACATTGTGTGCATTCTTTTACCCTGTAACTTGAATCTTGAGCCTGAGTTTATAATGAATATCCAACCCGTAATCCTCTCCGGCGGCTCCGGCACCCGACTTTGGCCCATGTCCCGAGAGCTCTATCCCAAGCAACTCCTGCCTCTGGTGACAGAAAATACGATGCTGCAGGAGACCATTCTACGCTTGGAGGGGCTTGAAGGCGCTGAGGATATCCACATCAACGCTCCCCTGGTCATCTGCAATGAGGAGCACCGCTTCCTAGTGGCCGAACAGTTGCGTCAGCTGGATATTGAGCCTGCTGCGATAATCCTCGAACCGGTAGGCCGTAATACCGCCCCGGCACTTACTCTTGCGGCGGTTTGCATCGAAGCCGCGGCAGAGGATGCCGTAATGCTGGTGATGGCCGCCGACCACGTTATAGAAAATAAGGATGCCTTTCACAAAGCAATTCTCAATGGACACCAACAAACGATGGCCGAACAGTTGGTCACCTTCGGTATCGTCCCCACTGCACCCGAAACTGGCTATGGCTATATTAAAAAGGGCCAGCAGGTAGGGTTAGACAACGGTGCGGCACTGATCGAAGCCTTTGTCGAAAAACCGGACCTCGATACCGCACAAGAGTACCTGGTCTCAGGCCAATACCTCTGGAACAGTGGTATGTTTATGATGAAAGCCTCTGTCTGGAATCGAGCAATCAATGAATTTCAATCTGATATATTCAATACTTGTAAGGCTGCTTACGATGGCGGCAAAACCGATCACGACTTCTACCGCATTGAGAGGGAGACATTCGAGTCTAGCCCCAGTGACTCTATCGACTATGCCGTCATGGAGCGGATCACCGAATCCGGTGGTGGCTTCATAGCATCAGTCATACCCCTGGATGCTGGCTGGTCAGACGTTGGTGCATGGTCTTCACTTTGGGAGGTTAATGCCAAAGACGATCACGGCAATGTCATAAAGGGCGACGTACTGGCAGAAGATACCGAGAATTCTCTTCTGATTGCAGAACATGGCTTGTTGACTACTATCGGTTTGAAAGATGTGGTGGTAGTCGAGACGGCGGATGCGGTGCTGGTCGCCGATAAGGCCAAGGCTCAGGATGTAAAAAAAGTTGTTCAGTGGCTAAAAGAACAAGGCCGAGAGGAACGCAGCTCTCACCGTCGTGTATATCGCCCGTGGGGGAGTTACGAGGGTATCGATGCAGGTGAACGTTATCAAGTGAAGCGCATAACAGTTAATCCAGGTGCATCACTGTCACTGCAAATGCATCATCATCGAGCAGAGCACTGGATTGTAGTAAAAGGAACTGCAAAAGTTACTTGCGATGGCAAAACATATTTAGTCAGCGAAAATCAGTCAACCTACATCCCAATCGGTGCCACGCATCGTCTGGAAAATCCTGGAAAATTGCCGCTTGAGATGATTGAAGTACAGTCTGGAGGCTACTTAGGAGAGGATGACATCGTTCGTTTTGGGGATAATTATGGACGCAAATAAGGTAGTGAAGTTTTTATGAGGCGTTTTGTACAACGCCTAACAAAAAATACGGAGTTTATGAAAATATTTGTCGCTGGTGTTAAAGCGATATTTTTTAGAGGTGCTGGGGCTGTTTTTGTTTTTATATTGACGTTGCTTGTAACTAATAATTTAGGTGCAAGTGATTCTGGAATATTTTTTCTTTTTCAAACAGCATTAATAATTTTGAGTACATTCTCTCGAATGGGGTTGGAGAATATAGTTGTAAGATTAAATTCACCTTCGTGGAGAAAAGGTGACACATTTTTCGTTCGCGAAGTAACTAAGAAAGCATTCTTAATAGTAGTTTCAGTCAGTGTGATACTTTCTCTATCTGTTTTTCTTGTCGATACTGTTTTTACGATTTCCAA
>JABURT010000024.1 GCA_014762495.1 Gammaproteobacteria bacterium
TGCCGTGGAAAACCCGCTCCCAGGCCAGGGTGCGCTCGCCGATCGCCGCGTCCGGATCGGCCCGTCCCACCGTCGCGTCGAGCGCGCGGCAGACGGCGACGCCCACGGCGGCCGAGCAGCCCAGGCCCGCGCCCGCGGGGAGCGCCACGTCCACGCTCACCCGCACCGGCTTCAGCGCCTCGCGATCCGGGTGGGCCTCGACCAGCGCCGCGAAGGCGCGCGCCAGGTCCTCGTCCGCGTCCACGGCCAGCTCGAGATCCCAGGTCGGGATGTGCAGGCTGAATCCGTCGGCGGGCTCGGCGCGCCCCGTCGCCCCGCGCTCGATGCCAGCCGCGAGCGCGGGCGTCCCGTACACGACGGCGTGCTCGCCGACGAGGATCACCTTCCCGCGGCCGAAGGCGGCGCGTTCCAGAGCTCGACTGTCTTCCATGGGCTCAACGATCGCGGACTGCGAGCCGGTTCGCCAGCTCAGACAGCATCTCGGTGCCCGGCGCCCGCAGCGCGCGGGTCGAGAGCGCGTCGCGGGCCTCGTCGAGGAGCGTGCCCAGACGCGCCTCCACCCGCTCCCTGGCGCCGCACGACTCCAGGATCGCGGTCGCCCGCCCGACCTCGGCGTCGGAGGCGTCGCTCCGCCCGAGCACGGCCCGGATCGCGTGGAGCTCCTCGAGGGAGGCCTGCTCCTCGGCCGCGCGGACGAGCGCGGTGCGCTTGCCCTCGCGGATGTCCCCCCCGGCGGGTTTCCCCGTGGCGCGGGGGTCGCCGAAGGTGCCGAGGAGGTCGTCCCGCATCTGGAACGCCTCGCCCAGCGGGAGCCCGTAGGCCTCGAGCGCCGCGCGCTCCGCTTCACTCGCGCCTCCGAGCGCCGCGCCCAGGAGCAGCGGCCCGCGGACCGTGTAGCTGCCCGTCTTGAGCTGCTGCATCAGCGAGACGTTCTCGCTCGCGAGCAGGTCGAGCTGCTGACCGAACACGACCTCCTGGTGCATCTCCAGGAACACCGAGATCGCGCGCGCCTTCGTCGCGGGATCCCACTCGCCTCTCGCGAGGAGATCCCACGCCTGCGCCGACGCGAGGTTGCCCGCGAGGATGGCGAGGCTGGCGCCGAGGTGGTGATCGCCGCCGTGCGCCTCGCGCAGGGCGACGTGCACGGACGGACCGCCGCGCCGCTCCTCGTCGTGATCCATCCAGTCGTCGTGGATCAGCAGGTAGGACTGCAACAGCTCGAGCGCGGCGCACGCGTCGGTGACCTCGTCGGCC
>JABURT010000070.1 GCA_014762495.1 Gammaproteobacteria bacterium
TGTATAAGCGACAGGTATCACTGCCGTGCAGGCGGCGTGCCTCGGCACAGCTCAAGTACAACACCTGCATGGCACGGGTCATGCCGACATAGCAGAGGCGGCGCTCCTCCTCCAGTCGGCCCGGCTCGTCGCGAGACATCTGGTGCGGAAACAGGCCCTCCTCGACGCCGACCATGAACACCAGTGGGAACTCGAGGCCCTTGGCCGAGTGCAGGGTCATGAGGTGGACGCACTCCTCCCAAGCATCGGCCTGGCCCTCGCCCGCCTCCAGCGCGGCATGGGCGAGGAAGGCATCCAGCTCGGAGAGTTCCCCCAGGTCGTCGTATTCAAAACCGCGCGCGGCGTTGACCAGCTCCTCCAGGTTTTCCAGCCGTGCCTGGCCCTTCTCTCCCTTCTCCTTCTTGAAGTGTTCAATGAGACCCGAGTTCACACGGACGTGCTCCACCTGTTCGTAGAGGACCATGTCGGTGGTGGTTGCCACCGCCAGCTCCTCCACCAGCTCGAGAAAGACCTTAATGGCGTTGGTGGCTCGCGCCGGCAACATCTTCTCCTGCACGATCCGGTTGGCCGCGCTCCACATCGAAGTGTTGTAGGCGCGCGCCTGTTCGCGGATCGCCTCCACACTCTTGTTGCCGATACCGCGGGTGGGGACGTTGACCACGCGCTCGAAGGAGGGGTCGTCGTGACGGTTGCTGGTAAGACGCAGGTAGGCCAGGGCATCCTTGATCTCGGCACGCTCGAAGAAGCGCAGCCCCCCATAGACACGGTAGGGCACGCCGGCCATCATCAGGGTCTCTTCGATGACTCGCGACTGGGCGTTGGAACGGTAGAGCACGGCGCAGTCATTACGGCTGCCGCCCTCGTCGACCCATTTCTGGATCCGCTCCACCACGAAACGCGATTCGTCGATCTCACTGAAGGCACGATATAGATAGATGGGTTCTCCGTCGCCGCTGGAGGTCCACAACTCCTTGCCCAGGCGCTCGCTGTTGTGGCTGATGACGGCATTGGCGGCGGCCAGGATGTTTCCGGTGGAACGGTAGTTCTGCTCCAGTCGAATCGTGGTGGTACGGGGATAATCCTGGGCGAAGCGCTGGATATGTTCGATCTTGGCGCCACGCCAGCCGTAGATGGACTGGTCATCATCGCCTACCACGAACAATGTGCCCGCCTCGCCGGCCAGCAATCGCAACCAGGCATATTGAATGGCGTTGGTGTCCTGGAACTCGTCCACCAGTATATGGCGAAAGCGCTGTTGATAGTGCTTGAGGATATCTGGATGCTTCAGCCACAACTCGTGGGCACGCAGCAACAGCTCGGCAAAGTCCACCACCCCGGCGCGTTCGCAGGCCTCCTCGTAGGCCTGGTAGATCTTCACCATGGTTCGGATATAGGGATCACCCTGATCGTCGATATGCCCGGGTCGCTTGCCCTCGTCCTTGCGCGCATTGATGTACCACTGCGCCTGCCGTGCCGGCCAGTGGGCCTCGTCCAGCTCCAGGGCACGGATGACTCGCTTGATCATCCGTTGCTGATCATCGGAGTCGAGAATTTGAAAGGTTTGCGGCAAACCAGCCTCGCGCCAGTGGGCGCGTAGAATTCGATGGGCGAGTCCGTGAAAGGTCCCCACCCACATGCCGCCGGCAGGGCTCTTGAGTAGTGACTCGATACGCGAGCGCATCTCGCCTGCGGCTTTGTTGGTAAAGGTGACGGCAAGTATTCCATAAGCTGAAATGCCTTCCACCTGAATCAACCAGGCAATGCGATGAACCAGGACCCGGGTCTTGCCCGAACCTGCGCCGGCGACCACGAGCATGGGCCCCGGCTGGGCACAGACCGCTTCTCGTTGCGAATCATTAAGGGAATCGATAAGGTGAGTAATATCCATGTGCGCAGTTTATCAAAGTTTGCCTGTTACCTGACTGAAACCTGGTTAGCGAACACATCAAATGGATTTCGTGCCCGCATGGTGTATTATTCGATAAAAATGAAGGTACTCCCGAGGTATTAACATGAGCGAGCTGAGCAAGATTCTCTACGTCGAAGATGAGCCGGACATCCAGGCCGTCACCAAACTGGCGCTGGAAGAGATCGGCGACTTCACTCTGGAGGTCTGCAGCAATGGAGACGAGGCATTGGAGAAAGCGGTGAGCTTTGCCCCGGATCTTTTACTGCTCGATGTCATGATGCCCGGCATGGACGGACCCACCACTCTCAAGGCACTGCGCGAAATTAATGAAATCGCCTCCACGCCCGCCATATTCATGACCGCCAAGGTTCAGCCACATGAGGTTGAAGAATATAAGGCGCTTGGGGCTATCGACGTCATCGCCAAGCCCTTTGACCCCATGACATTATCGGATAACCTCCGTGATATATGGAACCGTTACAACGCGTAGTCATGACAGAGTCAAATTGTTTCAATTGTAAAATTTGCCCAAGAAATCTATAAATCACTGTCAAATCGCTGCATACGCACTATTTCACAGCTCCTACTGGGTTACTATTCGAGGGTGTCGAATATAAAGTTCCATGTCTTGTAAGGAGTGACCCGCTGTGGTCAAAGAGCAGTCCACCATCAGTAATGCACTGGAGGAATTGAGAAAATCCTTCTTCAACGGCATTCCTACCCGCCTTGATAAACTGAATGAATTACAAGAGAATTTATACGATTGTGATGACACACGGACACGTCACGACCTCCTTCAGAAGCTAAACATTGCCTATCATTCGCTGGCCGGTACCAGCGCCACCTATGGCTATCACGACATCAGTAAACATGCCAAGGCCGCAGAAAGATATCTAAAACAGATGGACCCCACGGCCAAGTTAAGCGACGAGGCCATGGACAAACTGCAGGCCTATCAACAGGCCATATTCATCGATATTGATGCCTATACCGAACAACCCCTGTCCAACCAGAAACTACGTCAGATACGCTCGCATATCGAAGCAAACCGTAAACCTGACAATATCCTTATCTATATCGCCGATGAGGACAGGCATTACACCGAACAACTAAGCCACCTGCTCAGCTCTACCGGACTTAAGAACCAGGCATTTAACACACTCTATGAACTGGAACAACGAATCCGCTTCCAGGAGCCTACCCTTGTCATTTTGAATAGCGAGTTTGCGGGAGACTCGTTCGCTGGCTTCGAATTCATATCGCAATTGGCTGAAAACAGCTTCATCCAAACCCCCACAATTTTCATTTCTGAAAATACATCTCTCGAACATAAATATCGGGCTACTTCCATACGTAGCAGTTTCTATTTGCCCAAACCCATTGATATAACCGATTTAATTCAGTCTATAGATCTGGTGATCAGCCGTATCTATAACGATCCCTACAGGATCATGATTGTCGATGATGATCATGATCATGCACAGTACATCACTACCATACTCAATCATCAGGGCTTCAACGCCCTTGCGGTAAATGATGCCACCCAGGTATTGGACAAGGTCTCTGAATTTCAGCCCGAAGTCATTCTCATGGATCTCCATATGCCGGGATTCAGTGGCATAGAACTGACAGCAATGTTGCGCCTGGATCCCAAGCAACAATTTACATCTGTACTGTTTCTCTCTATCGAAACGGATCCGAACCAACAACTGGAAGCTATCAACCTGGGTGGTGACGATTTTCTTACCAAGCCTATTGATCCCAACCTCGTCTCACGCACAGTAGAAATCCGCGCACAGCGCGCACGCGCATTTCGTAAGGCATATTTCGATCTCAATCACACCATCAATGAACTGGAACAGTTCAAGATATCTCTCGATCAACACGCCATTGTCAGCATCGCAGATGCCACGGGTAATATTACATATGTCAACAAACTCTTTTGCGATATAAGTGGATACAGTGAGGAAGAACTTTTGGGTCAAAACCATCGGATTCTTAACTCCGGTTATCATGACCACCAGTTCTTCATAAATATGTGGCAGACAATCGCAACGGGCCATACCTGGCAGGGTGTCATAAAAAACCATACCAAGGATGGCAGTGAGTACTGGGTGGAATCTACGATAACACCTATCCTCGATGATAGCGGAAAACCTTATCAATACGTGTCCATTCGCACTGATATAACCGAACAACAGATCACCAGTGAAAACTTGGCAAGAAGCGAAGAGCGTCTGCGCCAGAGTCAGCAATACGCCAATATCGGCACCTGGGATTTGGATATCCACAGTAATGAATTGTTCTGGTCAGAACGTATCGGTCCACTGTTCGGCTATGACGAAGTCGTGGAAACCAACTACGATAATTTCATTAATGCAGTTCATCCAGATGACCGACAGCTGGTCATCAATGCTGTTGATGATTGTATTGAGCACGGAAAGCCCTATGACATAGAGCACCGTATCATTCGTTCTGATGGCGAAGTGCGTTGGTTAAGTGAACGCGGTGACGTAACCCGAGACAACGACTATAAACCATTACATATGCTTGGTGTGGTTCAGGATATCACTGCACGCAAGCAAGCCGAGCAGGCACTAAAGGCCAGCCAGACTAACCTGATCCAGGCTCAAAAGCAGGCCATGCTCGGTAACTGGGAAGCCAACCTGAAAACAGGCGAGTTATACTGGTCAAATGTAATCTACGAGATCTTCGGTCTCGATCCGGAGACCTACACACCCAGCATTGAAGCCTTCCATTTAACTGTACATCCGGATGACCGTAATACGGTCTTACAATGTGTCAAAGATGCAGAGACGAGTGGTTTGCAGGATATCGTACATCGCATCATCAGGCCTGACGGGGAAGTGCGCTATGTACATGAACTGGCTCGCGTACAATACGATGATCATGGTAAGGCGACTACTCTCCTCGGCACTGTGCAGGACATCACCAACCTCAAACGTGTCGAAGAAAAACTGATTGCCGCCAAGGAAGAGGCCGAAGCGGCAAACCAGGCCAAGTCTGACTTCCTGTCGCGCATGAGTCATGAATTACGCACACCCATGAATGCGATACTTGGTTTTGCCCAGCTCATGGAGTCGGATGATGATGACCCTCTTAGTGAAGGTCAGCTTTCAAGTATGGATCAGATTCTCAAGGCCAGTTGGCATTTACTCAATCTGATCAATGAAGTCCTTGATTTATCCAGGATTGAATCCGGTAACCTGGAAATCTCTCTCGAAAGCGTCGACGCGCATGGAGTGATCAACGAATGTCTCCAGTTGTCCGAAGCCCAGGCTCGACAGCGCCAAATTACAGTCCATTATTCAAATTCAAAACCAAGATATGTCTGGGCCGACTATACTCGGCTCAAGCAAGTTGTACTCAATTTGATCACAAATGCCATCAAATACAATAAAAACGGCGGCAGTATCAATATAGACTGCCACCCTCATGGCGAACGCGTGAGAATCGAGATTCGGGACACCGGCATAGGTATCGCCGAAGACAAGATAAACCACCTTTTCGAACCCTTTAACAGGCTCGGTGCCGACCGCACAGAGATAGAGGGAACAGGTATCGGGCTGGTTATTTCACGACGCCTGGTTGAAATCATGGGCGGTGATATCGGTGTAGACAGCACATACGGTGAAGGCTCTGTGTTCTTCTTTGACCTGGCCATGGCAGAGGCTCATGCCTCTGAAGAGAGCACCGACGAGGAGACGACTGAAAACACTGGTACAGAGAACAATGGCGATTATAACATCCTTTATGTTGAGGATAATCCTGCTAATCTAACACTGGTACAGCATATTCTCTCAAGAATTGAGGGCGTTTCTCTGCATACTGAAACATCGGGAATCGACGGGCTTTCCACGGCACGGCGAATGATTCCTGATTTGATCATACTGGATATCAATCTCCCTGAAATGGAGGGAACGGAAATTGCGCAAGCCTTGAAAGCTGACACGAATACACAGGATATTCCCTTGATTGCCATTAGTGCCAACGCTATGCCATCAGACATAAATCGCGCCTTGAACGTAGGCTTCGAAGATTACCTCACTAAGCCCATCAATGTTGAAGAATTCATAGAAGTCATTAACAAACACAGATTGAGCAGCTATAGCAATGACGTTGAATTTTAATCCAGAGTTACTTCAGGCCAGAATTCTGATCGTTGATGATCAGCCTGCTAATGTAATGTTACTTGAAAAGATGCTATCGTCCGCCGGCTTCGCCGAGGTTGACAGTACAACAGACTCCCGCCTGGTAACGGAAATGTACGAGCAAAAGAAATACGACCTCGTACTGCTCGATATTAGTATGCCGTTTATGAATGGTTTTGATGTGATGGAAGCCTTGCGCGACATCGAGCGTGAAAGCTATGTCCCCGTACTAGTCCTCACCGCGCAGACCGATCGGGACACACGTATCAAATCACTGGAACTGGGCGCCAAGGACTTCCTCACCAAACCCTTTGATCGACTGGAAGTCTTAACGCGCATACGCAATATGCTGGATGTCCGCTTACTGCATAACCAGGTCAGAGATCAAAACAAGGTCCTTGAACAAAAAGTGCGTGAGCGCACTCAGGAAGTCAACGAAACCCGCCTGGAGGTCATTCGTCGACTCGGTCGAGCAGCCGAATACCGTGACAACGAGACCGGTCTTCATATTATTCGTATGAGTAAATACTCACAACGAATTGCCAGTGCAACAGGCATGACCGATGTCGAGGCCGAAGATATTCTCAATGCCAGTCCCATGCACGATATCGGAAAGATCGGCATCCCCGATTCCATCTTACTCAAACCCGGCAAACTGGACGCACAAGAGTGGGAGATCATGCAAACCCATACCAACATCGGTGCCGAAATCCTGTCGGGCCACACTTCAAGCCTGATGCAGATGGCGCGAGAGATCGCCATCAGTCATCACGAAAAATGGGATGGCAGCGGATATCCCAACAAACTCGCGGGAGACAACATTCCGCTCACCGGTCGTATCGTAGCCATTGCCGATGTCTTCGATGCCCTGACCACCGAACGGCCTTATAAAGAGGCCTGGTCCGTCGATGATGCCATGAACCTGCTGCAGGAACAGCGTGGCAAGCATTTCCAGCCCGACCTGGTTGACCTGTTCAGCGATATACTCGACGATATTCTGGACATCCGAGCACAACACATGGAACCCGGGGCCACTGCCTGATATGAGCGAAATAAACTTCGACGAACGCCTGCAGGAGCTGTTTGATAATTTTAAGCAACAGTTACCCACTCGCCTGGATACCATCCTGACCGCCTGGAAAGGCTACCTTGAGACGGGCCAACAGGTGGACCTGGAGGAATTACGATTTCATATCCATAAACTGGCCGGGGCAGCCAGCACCTACGGCTTTACGGAGATTGGGGAAAATGCCCGTACGGTGGAAACTCGACTGGATCAATTTCTAAAAGATGGCAGTCGTGAAGAAGTCGAAGCCGAACTTACGCCCAGTATTCGCTACATCCAGGACTTAATCGAAAACTGTTAAGCATGCCAGTTCACTGGCATATTACGTGTCTATCACGCCCTTGTGCCGACACAACCGACGTCTGAACCTGTCCAGCACAGACTTCCACTTCCCACTCTAGGATTCTCCGTCTTGGCGCACCTATTCGACCGTCACCGACTTGGCCAGGTTACGCGGCTTGTCCACGTCCGTCCCCTTGATCACGGCGACGTGATAGGAAAGTAATTGAAGCGGAACAGTATAGACGATGGGGGCAACCACATCCTCGACGACTTCGACATCCATAACCGTGGTGCCCGGCTCGGAGACAAAGCCCGCGCCCTTATCGGCGAATACGAATAGTTCACCCCCCCGCGCGCGTACCTCCTGCATATTGGACTTGAGTTTTTCCAGCAGCTCGTTATTAGGCGCGACAACGATAATGGGCATCTCTGCGTCCACCAATGCCAGGGGACCGTGTTTGAGTTCACCGGCGGGATAGGCCTCGGCATGGATATAGGAGATCTCCTTGAGCTTCAGTGCACCCTCCATGGCCACCGGGTACATGGTGCCACGCCCAAGGAACAGCGCATTGTGCTTGTCACCGAACTGCTCCGACCACTGCTGGATGGCCGTATCCAGTTGCAGCACCCGTTCCACCTTGCCCGCCAGCTGCTCCAGCTGTTGCACCACAGAGCGTTCGGTCTCTTCACTCATGCCATTGCGCCGACCCATGGCCAGCACTAGCAGCAACAGGGCCACGAGCTGGGTGGTAAAGGCCTTGGTGGAGGCGACCCCGACCTCGGGTCCGGCACGCGTCAAAAGCACGATATCGGATTCACGAGTGAGCGAGCTCTCGGCCACGTTGCACACGGCCAGTGAACGTACACGGCCCGAGGCCTTGGCCTGTTTGAGCGCGGCCAGGGTGTCGGCGGTCTCACCCGACTGCGAGATGGTCACCACGAGGGTATGCTCACGCAGGTGCGGCTTACGGTAGCGAAACTCCGAGGCGACCTCGACGCGACAGGGCAGGTCGAGCAGGGATTCAAACCAGTAGGCGGCGATAAGACCGGCGTGAAAACTGGTGCCGCAGGCGATGATGCGCACCTCACGAATATCACCAAAGATCTCCGCTGCACCCGGACCGAAGCTCTCCTCCAGCACCCGTCCAGACAGGATGCGTCCCTCCAGGGTATTGGTGATGGCGCGAGGCTGTTCGAAGATCTCCTTTTGCATGTAATGTCGGAACTGGCCCAGCTCGACGGCATCGGCCGAGAGTTCCGATTCGACCACGGGACGTTCCACCGCCTGGCCATTGGCATCGAAGATGCGTACGGAGTCACGGGTTAGTTCGGCGACATCACCTTCCTCGAGGAAGATGAAACGCCGTGTCACCGGTAACAGGGCGGCCACGTCGGAGGCAATGAAGTGTTCGCCGATGCCGATACCGATCACCAGCGGACTGCCCATGCGCGCTGTTATTAAACGATCGGGGTCCTGGGTACTGACCACACCCAGGGCGTAGGCGCCATGCAGGTCCTTGACCGCCGCCTGCACCGCTTCGAGCAGGTCCTTGCCCTGCTTGATGTGATAGTCATGTACCTGATGGACAATCACCTCGGTGTCGGTATCCGACGTAAAGCGGTAGCCCTGGGAGGTCTGTGCCTTTCGCAGGGCCTCGTGGTTTTCAATAATGCCGTTGTGAACCAGGGCCACACTGTTTTCGCAGACATGAGGATGGGCGTTTTTCTCGGTAGGTTCGCCGTGGGTGGCCCAACGGGTATGGGCGACACCAATGGGACCGGCGGCGGCGACCTTTTCCAGCTCATCGGCCAACATCTGCACCTTACCCGGCTTGCGAACGCGCTTTAGGCAACTCTCCTTGTCCACCACCACCAGGCCGGCCGAATCATAGCCACGGTATTCCAGCCGTCTAAGCCCCTCCAGAAGGATGGGCGTGACGTCACGCTCGGCGATGGCTCCTACGATTCCGCACATAAATAACTTGTCCCTCTACTTCTTCTTCTCGGGCCGCTTCCAGCCTTCAAGACTCTTTTGCTTGGTGGGTGTGAGGGTCAACTGTCCCTCGGGGGCGTCCTTGCGCAACACCGTGGCCGCACCGAGGGTAGCGCCCTTGCCTACCTTGACCGGTGCGATCAGGACACTGTTGGATCCGGTAGAGGCCTGATCCTCGATGGTCGTTCGGTGCTTGTTGGCGCCGTCGTAGTTGGCGGTAATGGTGCCGGCTCCGATATTGACGCCCTCGCCCATACTCGTATCGCCGATATAGCTCAGATGGTTGACCTTGGAGCCCTCGCCGATTGCGGAGTTCTTGATCTCGACGAAGTTGCCGATGTGGTTGTCACCGGCAAGCTCGGCGCCGGGCCGCAGGCGCGAGAAGGGACCCACGCGACTACCGGCGCCCACGCGAGCCTCTTCGATGACGGTATTGGCAAGCAAGGTTACGTCGTCGGCGATCTCGGCATCCCTGATGAAGCAGTTGGGACCGATGTGGACACGCTTGCCAATGACGACGCGGCCTTCGAACACGCAATTGACGTCGATGGTCACGTCCTCGCCCACCACCAGTTCACCCCGCACATCGAAACGTGCCGGGTCCAGCAGGGTAGCACCGGCCGCCATGGCGGCCTCGGCCTGGCGTCGCTGCCAGGCCCGTTCCATTTGCGCCAGTTGGGCACGGTTGTTGACGCCGGAGACCTCGATCACACTGGCCGCGCGCACCGCGTTGACCGCAACGCCGTCGGCCACCGCGCTGGCGATAATATCGGTCAGATAATACTCGCCCTGGGCATTATTGTTCTCCAGAGCCTCCAGCCAGCGACGCAGTTTTCCTGCTGGGGCTGCCATCATACCGGTGTTGACCTCGGTGATTGCCTGCTGTGTCTCGCTGGCGTCCTTTTCCTCGATAATGGCCCGCACCGCGCCCTTGTCATCGCGCAGGATACGGCCGTAGCCGGTGGGCGGATCAAGCTCCACGGTCAGCAGGGCGACCCCGTCGGCGGCGGCCTCAATCAATGGCCTGAGGGTCTCCACGCGGGTCAGCGGCACATCGCCGTAGAGGATGAGGACGGTGTGGTCATCGGCAATCCCGGGCATGGCCTGCTCCACCGCGTGACCGGTCCCGAGCTGCTCCTCCTGCAGTACCCACACCACCGACTCGTCATGAATGCTACCCAGCACCTGCTCACCCCCATGGCCATAGACGACGTGGATGGCCTCGGCCTCGAGACCATGGGCGGTATTCAACACATGCTGAAGCATGGGGCTGCCTCCCACCGGATGGAGAACCTTGGGCAGGCTTGAGCGCATGCGGGTACCCTGACCGGCGGCGAGAATGATGACACTGAGGCTCATGCAAAATTCCTGTTGCTAACTGTCTGTTATTCTAACGTATTCCTGTTAGGACTGTGTGATTTGCAGAGCACAAACAAAAAGGGCGACCCGAGGGCCGCCCTTTTTGATACTGCGTATCGCGAGCACGATTAGCTGCCGCCACCCATGCGCTTTTTCATTTTCTGGATGGTATGCAACTGCGCCACCGCTTCGGCCAGCTCGGCCTGGGCCTTGGCATAATCGACTTCAGAGGCCTTGTCCTTGAGGGCATCCTCGGCACGCTCCTTGGCCTGGATGGCCGAGGCCTCGTCCAGATCCTTGGCGCGTACGGCGGTATCCGCGAGGATCGTCACCACGTGCGGCTGGACCTCCAGCATGCCACCGGACACAAAGACAAACTGCTCTTCACCGTCCTGCGAGGTAACCTTGACCTCACCGGGCTTGAGAGGCGACAGCAGAGGGGTGTGGCGGGGGGCGATCCCCACCTCACCCATCTGGGCTGGCGCCACCAGGAAGGTAGCGGTGCCGGAGAAGATCTCCTCCTCGGCGCTAACGATATCGACGTGCATGGTCATAGCCATTGTCGCCTCCTGGTTTCAATTAAAGAGTCTTGGCCTTTTCGACCGCTTCTTCGATGCTACCCACCATGTAGAAGGCTTGCTCGGGCAGGTCGTCGTAGTCACCGTTGACGATACCCTTAAAGCCGCTGATGGTGTCCTTCAGGCTGACGTACTTACCGGGAGTACCGGTGAAGACTTCGGCCACGAAGAAGGGCTGGGACAGGAAGCGCTGAATTCGACGGGCACGTGCAACCACCTGCTTGTCTTCTTCAGACAGTTCGTCCATACCGAGGATGGCGATGATGTCCTTCAGCTCTTTATAACGCTGGAGTACACCCTGTACCTGGCGAGCAACGCCGTAGTGTTCTTCACCGATAACCAGCGGGTCGAGCTGACGGGAAGAGGAATCCAGCGGATCCACTGCGGGGTAGATACCCAGCTCGGCGATGGCACGGGACAATACCAGGGTCGCATCCAGGTGAGCGAAGGTGGTGGCCGGAGAGGGGTCGGTCAAGTCATCCGCGGGCACGTAGACGGCCTGGAATGAAGTGATGGAACCGGTCTTGGTGGAGGTGATGCGTTCCTGTAGAACACCCATCTCCTCGGCCAGTGTCGGCTGGTAACCTACCGCGGAAGGCATACGACCCAGCAGGGCGGATACCTCGGTACCGGCCAGGGTGTAACGGTAGATGTTATCGACGAACAGCAGGACGTCACGACCTTCGTCACGGAAGTACTCAGCCATGGTCAGGCCGGTCAGGGCCACACGCAGACGGTTACCGGGCGGCTCGTTCATCTGGCCGTACACCATCGCAACCTTGGACTCGTCCAGCTTGTCCAGGCGGATAACCTTGGCGTCGGACATTTCGTGGTAGAAGTCGTTACCCTCACGAGTACGCTCACCGACACCTGCGAATACGGACAGACCGGAGTGCTGGGTGGCGATGTTATTGATCAGCTCCAGCATGTTTACGGTCTTGCCTACACCGGCACCACCGAACAGACCGATCTTGCCACCCTTGGCGATGGGCATGACCAGGTCGATAACCTTGATGCCGGTCTCCAGGATTTCATTACTGGCGGCCTGCTCATCGTAGGCGGGGGCCTGACGGTGTATGGGCATGCGCTCTTCGGTCTCAACCGGGCCGACTTCGTCAACCGGGTTACCGAGAACGTCCATGATGCGTCCCAGGGTGCCCTTGCCGACGGGAACCGAGATGGGAGCGCCTGTGCTGGCCACTTCCACACCGCGCTTGATGCCGTCGGTAGCACCCATTGCGATAGTACGTACAACGCCGTCACCCAGCTGTTGCTGTACTTCCAGGGTCAGTTCGCCATCGTTGTATACGAGGGCCTCGTAGACCTTAGGCACTGAATCGCGCGGGAATTCCACGTCGATTACAGCACCGATGATTTGTACGATCTTTCCAGTACTCATATCCGTACCTCTAAATAGTCTCTCAATTCTTTCGCCTGTTGGTCGTCGACGCTACACCGCTGCGGCACCGGCTACGATTTCCGACAGCTCCTGTGTGATGGCTGCCTGGCGGGCCTTGTTGTAGACCAGCTGCAGTTCACCAATCAGTTCACCGGCGTTATCGGAGGCTGCCTTCATCGCAACCATTCGCGCGGACATCTCACATGCAACGTTTTCAACCACCGCCTGATAGACCTGCGATTCGATGTATCGCATCATCAGACCGTCCAGTACATCCTTGGCCTCGGGCTCGTAGATGTAATCCCAGTGATGCGCGGTCTCGCTCTCTTCGATGGGCTGGACCGGCAACAGCTGAATGACCTCGGGTTGCTGGGTCATGCTGTTGACGAATTCGTTGCCAGCCAGGTAGAGGGCGTCGATCTTGCCTTCGTAGAAGGCATCGAGCATCACCTTGATGGTTCCGATCATCTCTTCCAGACGCGGTGCGTCGCCCATGTGCGTGATGGAGGAGACAATATTGCCTCCCAGGCGCTGGACAAAGCCCTGGCCCTTGTTACCAATCACACAGTGGTCGATTTCCACACCCTTTGCGTCCTGAGCCCTGAGTTCGGCGACCAGCTTACGGAACAGGTTGACGTTCAGACCACCGCAAAGACCACGGTCGGTGGAAACGGTGATAAAGCCCACACGCTTCACTTCCCGCTCCTGCAGGAAGGGATGCTTGTACTCGGGATGCGAATTGGCCACGTGGCCAATCACACTGCGCATCTTCTGAGCATAGGGCTTGGTTGCCGCCATCCGGTCCTGCGCCTTGCGCATTTTGGACGCGGCCACCATTTCCATCGCCTTGGTGATCTTCTTGGTGTTTTGGATGCTCTTAATTTGAGCTCGTATTTCCTTGGCGCCTGCCATAGGACTACTCCTGAATTACCAAGTACCGTTTGCCTTGAAATCGTCCAGAGCCTTACGCATCTGGCCTTCGATTTCATCGTTGTAGTCGCCGCTCTCGTTGATCTTCGCCATCAGATCGGCGTTGTTGGAACCGATGTAGCTGTGCATGGCGCCTTCAAAGGCAACCACCTTGCTCGGCTCGACATCGTCCAGATAGCCTTCGTTGGCGGCGAACAGTGAGAACGCCATCTGAGCTACGCTCAGGGGCGAGTACTGCAACTGTTTCATCAGTTCGGTAACGCGCACACCACGGTCCAGCTGCTTACGGGTGGACTCGTCCAGGTCAGAGGCGAACTGGGCGAAGGCCGCCAGCTCACGGTACTGCGCCAGGGCGATACGGGTACCACCACCAAGCTTCTTGATGATCTTGGTCTGGGCCGCACCACCGACTCGAGATACCGACAGACCCACGTTGATGGCGGGACGGATACCGGCGTTGAAGAGGTCGGTTTCCAGGAAGATCTGGCCGTCGGTAATGGAGATAACGTTGGTCGGTACGAAGGCCGATACGTCACCCGCCTGGGTCTCGATGACGGGCAGCGCGGTCAGCGAGCCGGTCTGGCCCTTGACCTTGCCGTCGGTCATCTTCTCAACATAGTCGGCATTAACGCGCGCGGCACGTTCGAGCAGACGAGAGTGCAGGTAGAAGACGTCACCGGGGTAGGCTTCACGACCGGGCGGACGACGCAGCAGCAGGGATACCTGGCGATAGGCCCAGGCCTGCTTGGTCAGGTCATCGTAGACGATGAGGGCGTCTTCACCCTTGTCGCGGAAGTATTCACCCATGGAGCAACCGGCGTAGGGGGCAATGTACTGCAACGCAGCGGGGTCGGAGGCGTTGGCCGCGACCACGATGGTGTTTTCCATCGCGCCGTGTTCTTCCAGCTTGCGTACCACGTTGGCCACGGAGGAGGCCTTCTGGCCGATGGCGACGTAGATACACTTAACGCCGGTACCCTTCTGGGCAATGATGGCGTCAACGGCAACGGCGGTCTTACCGGTCTGGCGGTCGCCGATGATCAGCTCACGCTGGCCGCGGCCAACGGGGACCATGGCGTCGATGGCCTTGAGGCCGGTCTGGACCGGCTCGTCAACCGACTGACGGGCGATTACACCGGGGGCGATCTTCTCGATGGGAGAGGTAGCTTCGGCATCAACCGGGCCCTTGCCGTCAATGGGGTTACCCAGAGCGTCAACGACGCGGCCGAGCATGGCTTCACCCACGGGCACTTCCAGGATGCGGCCGGTACACTGTACCTTGTCGCCTTCGGAGATGTGCTCGTAGGGACCCAGGACCACGGCACCGACAGAGTCGCGCTCGAGGTTGAGGGCCATCCCGAAGACGTTTCCGGGGAACTCGATCATTTCACCGGCCATGACATCGGACAGGCCGTGGATGCGCACGATACCGTCGGTGATACCGACGACGCTACCTTCGGTGCGGGCTTCAGCGACCGCATCGAAGTTGGCTATGCGCTTTTTGATAATTTCACTGATCTCAGATGGATTCAGTTGCATAGTAATATCCTCTAAATTCGGTCCGTGGTTAGTGCATCAGCTTGTTGCCGAGCGATTCCAGTCGGTTCGCTGCGGAGCCATCGATGACCAGGTCACCGGCGCGAATCACGACGCCGCCAATCAGGTTTTCATCCACGCTGTCAACGATCGACACTTCACGGTCCAAACGCTTCTTCAATGCCGCGGCAATGCTGCTCTTCTGCTCATCACTCAGGGGGTAGGCGCTGATCACTTCCGCGACCACGGAGCTCTGCTCTTCTTCCTTCAGCCCTTCGTAGATGACTGCGATCTCAGGCAGCACATCCAGACGACCGTTTTCGGCACACAGCTTGACCAGGTTTGCTCCCGCTTCGCCCAGCTTGTCGCCGGCGATGTCGGTAAACAGGTCTACCACGTGACTGTCGAGGTCGGGGTTGCTGATGACTTGCGCCATCTGTTCGTTGCTGGCGATAGCCGCCATTAACTCAAGCTTCTCCGACCATTCATTCAGGTCGCCCTTATCCTTGGCAAGCTCGAACACTGCTTCGGCATAGGGACGTGCGATTGTCGTTTTCTCGGCCATGGTTTAATGCCCCTTAAATCTGGGAAACCAGGTCCTTGAGCATGTCGTTGTGCGCCTTGGAGTCGAGCTCCTTTTTCAGCACACGGCCGGCACCGGCCACGGCCAGGGAAACCACCTGTCCACGCAGGTCTTCCTTGGCACGATTCACTTCTTGCTCAATTTCCGCATTGGCTGCTGCCAACAGACGTTCACCTTCGGTACGGGCGTTGCCCTTGGCCTCTTCCACGATTTCGGACGCGCGCTTCTCGGCCTTGGAAATAATGCCCTGGGCCTGGGTCTTCGCTTCGGCGATCACCTCAGCAGCACGCTTCTCGGCCAGCTCCTGCTCGTGCTTACCACGCTCAGCAGCGGCAAGACCGTCAGCAATCTTCTGCTTACGCTCTTCCATCGCGGCCATCAGGAATGACCATACGTACTTCTTGGTGAACCACACGAACAGGATGAACGCGATAGACTGCCCAATGAGGGTTGCGTTTATGTTCATGTCAATTCCCTTAAATCAGTTAGTGGGTAAGTACTCGTGTGTTCCAGTTTACGCGGCAACCGCGAACAGGACGTACAGAGCCAGACCTACGGCGATCATGGGAACCGCGTCAACCAGACCCATAACGATGAAGAACTGGGTACGCAGCATGGGGATCAGTTCGGGCTGACGAGCGGCACCTTCCAGGAAGCGTCCACCCAGAACACCGATACCTACGGCGGCGCCCAGAGCGCCCAGACCCATCATCAGTGCACCAGCGATAAACAGCAGAGCTTGTTCCATTGTTTTCTCCTAAATAACGAAAAGTTGATAAGTTTTAAAAACCGTTAATCCAAATCGACCTAGTGGTCAGATGTCTGATGTGCCATGTCCAGATACACGATGGTCAGCGTCATGAAGATGAACGCCTGCAAGGTGATGATCAGGATGTGGAAAATCGCCCAACCCAACTGCAGTACACCGCCGAAGATACCGAAACCGATTCCGGCGCCGTACATCAGTGCAATCAGGATGAATATGGTCTCGCCCGCGTACATGTTACCGAACAGTCGCAGGGCCAGAGAGACCGGCTTGGAGATCAAAGAGACGAACTCCAGCAGGAAGTTGATCGGGATGAAGATGGCCTGCAGCAGCGGGTTCTTGGCGCTGAAGGGATGCAGGGTCAGCTCACCGGTGAAACCGCCGATGCCCTTCATCTTGATGCTGTAGTAGAGCATCATCAGGAACACGGCGATGGCCAGACCGAAGGTAATGTTGGGGTCCGTGGTCGGCACAACCTTGAAGTAGACGTGATGCGGGTCCATGCCGAGGAAGGTGCCGCCGACCCACTGCGCCAGCATGGGCAGCCAGTCTATGGCCACCAGGTCCATCAGGTTCATGAGGAAGATCCAGGCAAAGATGGTCAATGCGATGGGCGCGACCCAGGGATTCTTGCCACTGAAGGAACCGCGCACCGAGTCGTCGATGAAATCGACGATCCACTCAACGAAATTCTGCATACCGCTAGGAACACCGGAAGTGGCCTTCTTGGCCGCGCGGCGGAAGATAAACAGGAAGATCAAGCCCAGCACCAAGGACCAGGCCAGGGAGTCGACGTGGAAGGCCCAAAAGCCCATCTCTTTGGCTTCCTGAGCCGTATGGGCAAAGCTCCAGCCGTTCTCCGGATGGTTGCCGTAGGTGAGATTGGTTAAGTGGTGCTTGATGTAGTCAGTTGAAGTGATTGCATCGGCCATGGTGATATCCAAACCCTTATTTTCTAAATCCGAAGCGCGCGATAAGCACTGCTGCCAACCCTGCCAGGAATCCTACCAGGACGGGCAGGGGTTCCAGCTTTAGGCCACCGAGGGCGAGGGTGAACAGGCCTATCGTCAGTAACAGCCGCTGTGCGGCGGTGCGGTAGAGCAGGCGCATATTCTCGCCGGCGCTGTTACCTGCAATCTGTTCGGCGCGTTCGAAGTTCCATCGCAGCACGAGCGTGTTGGCCAGCGCGATGGCTCCTCCGAATGCAGCCGCCATTCCCTGGCCGAGACCGTCCGTGATGAAGAAAACGAGGGCACATATAAAGAGTGTAAGGGACTGCGCCAGGCTCATCCGCTTAAGGAAGCCGCGCGTCACTTGTGCCGAATAACTCACCGCCGTCTCCGCTTTGCCGTGCTGCTTATGACGGCATAAAGGAATAGCTTCTAGGGCCGCGAAGTATACGTTCTCACGCCAGGGTGGTCAATGTTACACAGGGAAAATGTTTGCCAAAAACCTGCAATTTACAGGCAATATTGCGACAATTACCCAGTATTACTCTATGAATTAGACAATCATGAACTACTAATTAACAAGCGGTCGCATCCCGCTATTTGATGTGCTCCAGGATACCGTCCAGTTCGTCCAGGCTATTGTAGTTGATGACCAGTTTGCCCTTGCCCTTGGCCGAATGCTGAAGATTGACCTTGGCGCCCAGGCGCTCGGAGAGATCATCCTGCAGACGGCGGATATTGGGATCGTCCGCCGGCACCGGGGAAGTCCCCGATTTGTGGGGCTCCAGCATCTGCCGCACCAGGTGCTCGGTCTCGCGCACGGAGAGCCCGCGGCTGACGACGATGCGCGCCGCCTCGGACTGGCGTGTACCGCTCAGCCCCAACAGGGCACGGGCATGGCCCATTTCGATGGCACCCTCTTCCAGCAAGTGTTTGACGTCCTCGTTCAAGGCCAGCAGTCGCAGCAGGTTGGAGACGGCAACGCGAGAGCGGCCGACGGCGTCGGCAGCATCCTGGTGGGTCAGCTCGAACTCGTCGATGAGGCGCTGCAGGGCATGGGCCTCTTCCATGGGGTTGAGCTGTTCGCGCTGGATGTTTTCGATGAGGGCGATGGCCAGGGCCACGTTGTCGGGGATTTTGCGCACCACCGCCGGGATCTCGTGCAGGCCGGCCATTTGCGCCGCGCGCCAGCGGCGCTCTCCGGCGACGATCTCGTAACGACCCGTCTGGCCCTCCAGCTCGCGCACCACGATGGGCTGGACCACACCCTGGGCACGGATGGATTCGGCCAGCTCCTCGAGGGCGCCGGGATCCATGTCCAGGCGCGGCTGGTAACGGCCCCGCTGCAACACATCCACAGGCATGTTTCGCAGTTCGCCGTCATAGGGCACGCTCGGAGTGGGGGCGTCACTCACCGCCTCGGGTGAGACGGCGGGGGCATTGAGGTCGTCGGCCATACTGCCCAGTAGGGCATCGAGTCCTCGGCCAAGTCCACGTTTTTTCTGTGACATCGCTACTCAGTCTGAATCGTTATTGGGATTATGCCAGGGCGCGCTGGGCGCCAGTGTCCTCATTGCGCAACATCTCGCCGGCCAGGGCCAGGTAGGACTTGGCCCCAGTGGAGGATTTGTCATAGGCCAGCACCGGCATACCATAACTGGGGGCCTCGGCCAGGCGAACATTGCGCGGGATGACGGTGCGGTAGACCTTGCCACCAAAGTGATCGGTCAACTGCTGTGAGACATCCGAGGCCAGTTTGTTGCGCGGGTCGAACATGGTCCGCAGCAGGCCCTCTATCTGAAGTTCGGGATTGATGCTCGAACGGATCTTGTTGATGGTGTCGAGCAGCGCGGTCAGGCCTTCCAGCGCGTAATATTCACACTGCATGGGGATCATGACCGCATCGGCGGCGGCCAGGGCATTGACGGTGAGCATGTTCAGCGCCGGTGGACAGTCGATGAGGATGTAATCGTAGCTCTGTGAGACCGGTTGCAGGGCCTGCTTGAGGCGGGTCTCCCTGCCATCCATCTGCAACAGCTGAACCTCGGCAGCAGTGAGGTCACCGTTGGCGGGGATCAGATCGTAGCCACCGTTCATGGTGGTGATACGGACCTCCTCGACCGAGGCCTCGCCGGTTAGGACATCGTAGCTGATGCGGTCGAGCTCATTCTTGCTCACCCCGCTGCCCATGGTGGCGTTACCCTGGGGGTCCATGTCCACCAGCAACACGCGGCGCTTGGTGGCCACCAACGAGGCCGCCAGATTGATGCTGGTCGTGGTCTTGCCAACACCGCCCTTTTGATTGGTCACCGCGATGATCTTTGCCATGTTATTCCCCAAGATAGCGCTCCCCTTTGTTCAGGGATCATACCTTATTATGCCATGTAAAGGCGGGGTGATTTAGCAAAATTGTGATGCAGCGGGAGACGGCGAGGGCAGGCTATTCGCGGTGCAATATGACCAGGTGTCGATCGGCGTCGAGTCCGGGCACCTCAAGCTTTTCCACCGCTTCCAGCTTGAATCCGGACGGAATGGCGTCCAACTCCGCCAGGGGATAGACCCCCTTCATGGCCAGGTTGATGCCCTCGGGCGCGAGCAGGTGCGCGGTGGATTCGAGCATGCCGGAGAGACTGGAGTACGCCCGCGAGACCACGGTATCGAAGGCCGCCTCGGGTCGATACTCCTCGACCCTGTCGTGGACCACTTCGAGGTTGTCCAGTTCCAGATCGGCCTTGGCCTGTTGCAGGAAACGGGTCTTCTTGGAATTGCTGTCGAGCAGGACGAACTGGCTCTCGGGCATGGCCAGCGCAAGCGGTATCCCGGGCAGACCGGCACCGCTGCCAACATCGATGATACGACCGGCCTTGACGAAGGGGAGGATCGCCAGACTGTCGAGCAGGTGGCGGGTCAGCATCTGTTCGGGTTTACGCACGGCGGTGAGATTATAGACGCGGTTCCATTTGGCCAGGATATCCAAATAGTCGAGCATACGGTTGGCCGCGGTCTGCTCGATGTCCAGGTCCATAACGGACAGGCCATGATTGAGCGATTGCACCAGCGAGATCACCGGCACCTCACCGCGCTTCTGTCTGCGATTTCCATAAAGCATTGCTAACGGGCTTCCTCGGGGAGCGGGTGAAGGGACCACCCGGCATGAATCCATTCCTGCGCGGCAGGGAGTTCAGCAGAGGATAAACATTTCCCCCTCCATTTCCATATGAAGGCGGCGATTTTTACAAAATTGAATAAATAGGCCTCGAGAAACGCTGGAATCAGGCCGAAACCTGACATTTCGCACCGCGATGTTTCTTCAGATAGACCAGTAGCAGGGAGACCGCGGCCGGGGTAATCCCGGGGATGCGGGCGGCGTGGCCGATAGTCGTCGGCCGTTGTCCCTGCAACTTCTCGCACACCTCGGTAGAGAGACCCCGAACCTGGGAATAGTCGAAGTCGGGTGGGATTTCGGTCTCCTGTTGACGGCGTTGACGCTCGATCTCGTCCACCTGGCGCTCGATGTAACCGGAATACTTGGCCTGTATCTCAAGCTGCTCGATCACCGCGGGATCGGCCACACCCTCACCGCTGCCGGGCAGGCTCATCAGATCGCGATAGCTGACCTGGGGCCGACTCAGCAAGTCCGAATAGTGATATTCCCGAGTCAGTGGCTGTCCCAGTACCCGCTCCTGTTCCGCCTGGGGGATCTGTGCGGGGCGCGCCAGGGTCTCCCGCAGGCGTTGCTGTTCGCGCTCAACCGCCTCGCGCTTGGCCTCGAAGGCGGCCCAGCGGACATCATCCACCAGACCCAGTTCACGCCCGATGGGTGTCAGACGCAGATCGGCATTGTCTTCGCGCAACATGAGTCGGTACTCGGCACGTGAAGTGAACATGCGATAGGGTTCCTGCGTGCCGCGGCTGATCAGGTCATCGACCAGCACGCCCAGGTAGGCCTGGTCACGGGCCGGTGACCACGGCTCGCATTGCTGCACCCGGCGCGCGGCATTGAGCCCGGCCAGCAGACCCTGGGCCGCGGCCTCTTCGTAGCCGGTGGTGCCGTTGATCTGGCCGGCGAAGAACAGACCTTCAAGGAACCGCGTCTCGAGCGAGGGCTTGAGATCGCGCGGGTCGAAGTAGTCGTACTCAATGGCGTAACCGGGTCGCACGATGTGTGCATTTTCGAAGCCGTTTATGGATCTTACCAGCTCATACTGCACATCAAAGGGCAGTGAGGTGGAGATGCCATTGGGATAGACCTCGTGCGTATCGAGGCCTTCGGGCTCGACAAAAATCTGGTGACTGTCCTTGTCGGCAAAGCGGTGGATCTTATCCTCGATGGAGGGACAATAGCGCGGACCGACCCCCTCGATGACGCCGGTATACATGGGCGAACGATCCAGCCCCCCACGAATAATGTCGTGGGTCCGGCCATTGGTATGGGTAATGTAGCAGGGGATCTGGCGCGGGTGCTGCTCGGCCTTGCCGATATAGGAAAACACCGGCACCGGATCATCGCCGGGCTGTTCCTGCATGACCGAGAAATCGATGGTCCGTCCATCGAGGCGCGGCGGGGTACCGGTCTTGAGGCGCTCGACCCTGAAAGGGAGTTCGCGCAAGCGTCTGGACAGGGCGTTGGCGGGCGGGTCACCGGCACGTCCACCCTCATAGTTCTCCAGGCCGATATGGATGCGCCCGCCGAGAAAGGTACCCACGGTCAGGACCACCGCCGGGGCGCGGAACTTGAGGCCCATTTGGGTCACCACACCCACCACCTGCTCACCTTCGACAATGAGATCGTCCACCGCCTGCTGGAACAGGGTCAAATTATCGGTGTTCTCCAGTTCATGGCGAACCGCCTGTTTGTAGAGCTGACGGTCGGCCTGGGCGCGGGTGGCACGCACGGCCGGTCCCTTGCTGGCATTGAGGGTACGGAACTGGATCCCGGCACGATCGGTGGCCCGCGCCATCAGGCCGCCGAGGGCATCGATCTCCTTGACCAGGTGGCCCTTTCCGATCCCGCCGACGGCCGGGTTGCAGCTCATCTGGCCCAGGGTTTCGATGTTGTGCGTGAGCAACAGGGTTCGCACGCCCATGCGCGCCGCGGCGAGTGCCGCCTCGGTCCCGGCATGGCCGCCGCCCACTACGATGACATCGAAAGAGTCCTGATAAAACATAAGCTTGTAACCGGATAGAATGGGGCGCCATTGTACGCCCTGGTCAAGAATTCACCAAGTGTTTAGGGATTGGTTGTTGCACGCCCGCCTGCATCGGTACCGATGAGCTCATTGATGGTGTTCAATAGTCGGTCGTTATCGACCCTCGTCTTTTGCAGCACCGCCTGCACCTGTTCGAGTGTCGACTGGTCCACATCCTCGGAAGAGAAGATCACCACCGGTGTCGTGTCATCCGTGCGACGTAACTGTTCGAGCAACTCCAGGCCCGAGCCATCGGGCAGGTTCACATCGAGCAGGATCAAATCGAATTCGTTTGCGTCCAGGCTGTTTCGGGCACTGACCAGGCTGTCGGCGGCCACCACTCGCGCCGTCTCCTGCAACATGGACTGCACCACCTGCACCAGGTCGGGATCATCTTCGACATGCAGGATGCGGGGCAGGTCGCTTCGAGTGGAGGGCACCACGTGGCGCATGGCCGCGAGCAGGCGTGATTCATCGATGGGCTTGCCCAACCAATCGTGGATACCGAGGGCGGTCCCGCTCAACTCCGACCTGGCCTCGTCGGCCTTGACCGAGACGATGATCACTTCTAGCTCGTCGAACTCGGGTTGTTCCCGCAACTGGCGCAGGAAGGTGATGCCATCCATGCCGGGGAGCATAATGTCCAGGGTCATGGCATCGAAGTGATCCTGCTTGAGCAGGGCCAGGGCTTGGTTGGCGGTGTTGGCAATGGCACAGCGATAACCCTCATTGGCCAGCATCTGCCGCATCAACTGGGCGATGTCCGGTTCGTCCTCGCAGATAAGTACCTTTGGTCCCCCCGTCTCGACTTCATCGTCCTTGGTACTATCAATTACGAGACCGTGTGAGGGCAGGGTGATGGTGAAGCAGGTGCCCTTGCCGACCTCGCTATCGAAATCGATTTCACCGTGATGGCGCTCGATTATGGTCTTCGAAATACTCAAACCCAGACCTGTCCCTCCTACGTGGCGGGTGTCGGAGGAGTCGGCCTGGGTAAATTTTTCGAAGATGCTGGAACGGAAGGCCTCGGGGATACCCACGCCGTGGTCGCGCACGTAGATCTCGACCTTGTCCTCGATTTGCGAGATACCCACTTCGACCTTGCCGCCGGGATGCGAGAACTTGGCGGCGTTGGACAGCAGGTTGGTGATCACCTGCATCAGGCGATCGCGGTCGGCATACACCCACACTGCGTTTGCCGGAGGGTTGACCAACTCAAACTCGATGTCGGCATTATAGGATTCGTTATTGGCGATGGCATCATTGACCAGCTGTACCGCATCCACCGGCTTGAAGTGAAAGCTGATGCGGCCCGACTCGATCTTACTGATGTCGAGGATATCGTTTATCAGGAACAGCAGCCGTTCGGTATTGTTATGCGCGATGGTCAGCAGGTTCTCGATCTTTTCCGGGCTGGCGCTGTCCAGCATATTGCGCACCAGGCCCAGTGAACCCATGATCGAGGTGAGCGGGGTACGCAACTCATGACTCACCGTGGAGATGAACTCGTCCTTCATTTTTTCAATACGCTTGCGCTCGGTGATGTCCTGCAAGGTACCGTAGGTGCGCAGGATCTTGCCGTCACTATCCAGTTCGTACTCCGCGCTGATGTAAACGGTCTTCTCCACGCCGCCCTGCAACACCAGGCGTAATTCATACTGATAGGCCTGCTTCAAGGCACTCTTTGCCTTAACGTAATCGTGAAAGGCCTCGCGGTCATCCGGATGGATGGTGGCCTTGAAATCGTCATACCGTGCGTGGTGACGATCGGGGTCCAGCCCCAGGATACGGAAGGTCTCTTCGGACCAGATCTCTTCGCCGGTCGCGAGGTTTTGCTCCCAGTGACCCAGGTGTGCGATGCGCTGTGCATTGGCCAGTCGTGCCTCGCTATCCCTGAGCTGCTGTTCATGGGCCTTTTCGGTGGTAATGTCTTCGTAGCTACCGAGAATGCCGATCACTTCTTCGTTGGTATTGCGCAGCGGGATCTTGTTGCTGCGCAGCCAGATGGCCTCACCGCTGGGCGTCGTCTGGGACTCCTCGTATTTCATGCGCGGAATCCCACTGCCGATGATCTCCTTGTCATCATGCCGATAGCTGGACGCCTCACGCGACCAGGGCAGCTCATAATCGTTTTTACCCATGACGTCGACCTCGCCGCTGAAGCCGGCATCCTGGGCGAAATTGTAGTTACAGCCCTGATACACACCGTCGAGGTCCTTCCAGTAGACCCGGGTGGGGATGGTATTGAGCACCTGCCTAAGCATGTTTTCCGAATTCTTGAGTCGCTGCTCGGTTTCCAGTCGTGCCTCGGCGTCGCGGTAGGCACCGATGACCTGTCCACAGGTGGAAAGCAGTGGCTTGAGAAATTCCATGTGTTCCAGGCCATAGCCACCGGAGCGGTTGGCCAGAGCCACCACGCCTACCAGTTCGGTGCCGTTGAAATAGGGGATGCCCATGAAGGCAGTCAGGGGCGGATGGCCAGCGGGCGTGCCCGTGCTCTTGGGGTGATGAGCCGGATCATTGGTGATGAGCGGCGTCGCCGTGCGGATCACCTCACCGAACAGGGTGTCCATATTAAAGAACTCCAACCCTGTGGCCTGCTTTTCTTCGTACAGCTCACGGGTCTGCTGGTTCCAGGCGATATTGGAGATGGCGTGGGTCTTGAGATAGGGCTGTCCATTGGCCTGCTGCAGCACTTCGCCGATGAAACCGAATTCACTGTCCGTCAGCTCAAGCACACGCTCCAGGATCTCGACGAACAGGGCATGCCTGTCCTGCTGTTCGATAAACCCGCTTTGCAACAGGTGGATGGATTCCAGCAGGCTCTGGCTGCACTTGATCTCCCTCTTACCTTCGTGCAATTCGGTCGAGGCCCGGTTCAGGGCGGTAACCAGGTCCTGAATTTCCGTCGACAAATCGTCCTGACGCAGTTGACTGCCATCGCCATTGCTCAGTTGTTTGGCAAATTCGGTCGCCTGCTTGAGGCGATCGATGTTGCGTCTCAATATGGGGCGCAGGAAGAAGACGCTCAGCAAGAGGGCGAGGAAAACCGCCAACAGGCTGTTGACCCAGACTTCCTGCAGGCGATGTTGGTAGTTATCAAGGCTGTACTGGATATTGACCCAACCCAGGCTGTGACCCACCTCGATGTTTCGCCAGATGACCATGGAATCGCCGTGGCGATGGGGTATGGACTCATGATCCGGAACCATCAGGATCTGGATCTCATTTTGAGACAGGAGTCTTATGTCCCCGTTGTTTTGCGACATCGCGACCAGCGGGTCGAGGAAGGGATCCAGAATGGTGATCGAGCTCACCGATGGGGTTTGCATGAAACGACGAACCAGCTCCTCAAGCTCGGCATAGTTTTCCGTGATCAGGTAGTTGGTGCTTGAGGCATCGAGCTGACTGGCCATGGCCTGAAGCTGTTGAGTGATATTGGACATCACGATCTGTTGATCACGCTGGGCCGTGTAGGCGGCGAAGCCAAGCATGACGACTGCGATCAACAGACCGATGGATGCCACCAGTCGGCTCATCAGACTCGAGGGCAGCCAGGTCCTGATTTGGAGCTTACTCATATTCTTTATAGTATCGCTGCAAGCCGAGATTACCCAGTGGAGCATAATCTCGCTCATGATCGGCCTTCACCGGCGAGCTCATCTGAATGGCGGCGAGGAGTTTAAGACCGGCCGTTGAGTCTTGCAGTCTAATCAATGCCTCAGTGACCTGTGCCTGTACATTAGCATCGATACGGGGGTGCACGGCAATGGGATGAGGCGGGTTTCCCGGGGTTTCGTAAATGATTTTCAGCCTCTCGCGTACATTGGCAGGTTGTGAGTCCAGGCTTCGCATCACCCCACCGGCGGCGTCGGCCCGTCCATGCAATACATGTCGATAACCATTGGAATGACTGTCGATGTAGCGCGCTTCGAAGTCAATCCCCTCCCGCTCCCGCAGCAGGGCACGCATATAAAGCGATGCGGCAAAGGCATTGGGTGCGGGAAAGGCGATGAGCTTGCCGTTCAAGTCGCTGATACGTGCCAGATCTGAGTCCTTTCGCACTACGATAATCCCCTTCAATTTGCGCTGGCCATCGCGTACCAGGGGGACATAGCCCTGCTGCTGGTGACCGGTAAGCTGATGGTAGGGGTTGTAGTAGATGAAGTCGGGCACACCCTTGAGGTAGTCTTGCTCGAACTCCTTGAATCCGGGGTACACCAGGAGCTTGAAGCTGTGCCCAGTCTCCTGCTCGAGTTGCGCCAATAACGGCTTCCAGCTTCGGTAAATCTTGCTCACCGTATACTGCGGCACGACAGCGACACTGTAGACCTCAGCCTGTGCCCAGGCTGGGAACGCACCCAGGGCCAGTGCCAATAGCAACGCCTGGAGATATCTATTCATGGAATGGGTTCCAGTCTACCCCGAAAAGGGCGGGCCTCTATTGTCGAGGCAGGCATGCACAGATGAAAAGCTGCTAACGGGTACTTTTACAGAAATATTACTTTTATCGCAAAAACTTAGCCTTCTTCGACAAGTCTTTTATCGACCACTTTCCACAACTCATCGAGCTCGAAACTCTCCGGGTCCACGGCACATACACCCTTGATGGAATACAACGGCGTGGCCCCGCCGTCTCGTAGCTGGGGAGGCTCATAGGCCCCGCCCCTCGGATTGAGATAACTCACCACCAAGGGTTTGCCATTAGGACCCACGCGTTTGACCACCATCCCGGTTTCACCGTTTTGCAGGCGCACAAACAGACCGGGGGGATATACCCCCATTTGCTGAATAAAAAGCAGTGGTAGTTTGCGTTTATTCATTTGGGATTCATTGTAGAAGGTCTGCAACACCGCACGCGGACCCCGTGTTTCGCGGAATGGGCGCTCGAAGGCCATGGCGGTGTAGCGATCGGCCAGGGCGATAATCCTGGCCTCGGTGAGTATGTTCTCACCCTGCAGTCCCAGGGGATAACCACCGCCATCTTCCGACTCATGGTGTTGCAGGACGGTCTTAAGCCATAACTCATCCGTGACCCCCGCCGCCTGCAGCATCTCCACGGTCTTGATGGGATGGTTCTGAATCGTCTCTCGCTGCTCCTCGTCGGGCGGAAACAGTTGGGTATGGAGCTCTTCCTGTAGATCGTTCATGGCGAGGTTTTGCGTGAGTGCGGCGGAGGCAATACTGATCTGCTTGTCGCTATCTCCCCCCAGGCTGCGCTCCATCAACACGGCGATGATGGCGATGTGCACCGGGTGGATCACGGTATAGGGATATTCATGCATGAGGTGAAGCGCCACCAGGGCCCTTTCGCGATCCTTGTTGACCAGTGTCACCAGCCGTTCCGCGAGTGATTGTATGCCCAAAATCTCCTGCTTGAGGCTCTCTGGATCGAGACTCAATTGTTCAAAGGAGACCATCAGGGCCTCGGCCAGTTCCTGGTAGTCACGTAACACCCGCGGCTGCGGTGGGGGCGCATTGGGCGGTGGTACGCTCTTCTTACGCCGTGGACGACTGCGATCAACCACCTCATAACGCATGGCACCACGCATGAGCAGCGCCTCGACCTGGCGCTCCGAGGTGATCACCGTTCCCTCTTTGGCCAGCAGGCGTTGATCCTGGTCGAATAGGGGCCAGGGGACCGGTTCACCAATCACCAGATCCTCGCGGCTGATCGCTATGGGATCGCCATCTATGAGCACCGCTCTACCCCATTTTCGCAAGTCATTGAATTAAAACCTTATTATTCTTAAAAGGCGTAATTTGGCAATATACCGCAAGGCGATTGCAGAAATAAAGCGGTAAAGTGCGGGAAAACCCCGCGAAATGATGAGTATCGTGCACTTTTCAAAGTGCTCGAGGCCATCCTACATAAGCTGCCTAGCGCAGGTGCGAACCGTATGACATGTCTAAATTCGCGCATAGATATAAGGGAACGGATTCAGTATGGGCCCTCATACGCAAACGGTTAGCCAACACCTTAAGGCCTTGTCACACTCAGCTTGCGGACCTGAGCGTCTGCACATAGGCCTCGACTCGTCGGTAAAACAGCTCCATGTCACCCTCGCTCGTTGCCAGCAAATCCTGAAGTTGCGGGATCAGTTGATTGTAGGTCGCCACCAGTGACAGGTGGGCATTGTTCAAATCCTGCGCCATCCATCGATCATAACGATCATCCTCATAGCGCCTCTTGAAGGCCTGATAATCACGCTGTAACCGGGAAAAAATCGCCTGCTTGCGCATCGCCATCTCGGGCTCGGATAGATTTGAAAGGTAGAGTGCTTCGAGACGCTGACGTGTCGTTTGCAGGAGCTCATTGAAACGGATGTCGAGTCGCTCATCCGCTAAATAAGACTCGTATTCTCCAGCCCGGCCCTGTCCGAGAAACCATCGCCTGACCCCCTCGCGGGCAACCACCTGGGCAAAGCCCTCATTGAGTTGCGTGTTGTCTTTTATATAGAGACGTTGATGCGCAAGTTCATGGATGATGACCTCGACGAAACGACCCTCATCCTTGTACAACATCGTACTCAGCAGCGGATCACTAAACCAACCTAGTGTCGAATAGGCACTCGCGCCTGAGACCGCCACATCCATACCCTCATCCTTCAGGCCATCAGCGTAGGCCTGAGCATCGGCCTTGTCATAGTAACCTCGGTAGCTGGCGCAGCCGGCAAAGGGATAACACCAGTGCCTGGCCTGCAGTGAATAATGGGGCGCGGCAATAACATTCCACACCACGTAACGACCGTCGACTCTAACAAAGTGACGATAGCTGCCGTTATCCGGCAGCGCCAATTCATTGCGAGCGAAGGCAATCACCTCGGTGGCCAGTTGCAACCTTTCGCGTACACCTTCGGCAAGGTCCGGATCCTGAATGACTTCCTCGATGGGCTCACGGTGTGACAACAGAGAAAGGTGGCCGCCTATGGCCTGAGAATAATAGGAAATACTGGTGCAGGCGCTAAGTACACTGGTAGTGGTGATCAGGAAAAGGAGTTTGAGTGATTTATCTACGATGATCATTTCTAGTTAACGTACAAAAACCATACGACTTCGTGAGGTTCAGAACATGATGAGATAAGAGGTGTGCGCCAGAGAATTCAAATTATTCTGGATAAAAATTTGTTGAATGGTCCGCATAAATTCGGGGGCATGATTAATACCCCGAGAAAACTTGTGAAAGACATCGATGATAGTCTGGTCAATGAGTACCCGTTTATCTGTCTCGTTCATGTCTGACAATGCATCCCGCTTCGCCAGGAGTTGTGGGTGACTGTATACAAGAAACCTCAACATTGTGGTTTGCAGTATGAGCATATGCACATACTCAGCAAGACTCATCTTGCTCAGAATATAGTAATTGGAATACAGAAAATTCTTCAGGTAATTCTCCAACGCAAGATCGAAACGTCGATTCAGTTCTGAATCTTGAACTGAGGCAAGCAATTGATACTTATCCAGCAAGGCCTGGGTTATCTCGTCCAGTGCCGCATCGTCCGACACATCATCATCACATAGTCCAATGTCTTCGGTAATATCACATATCAACTGAGACAATGTACTGGTCTTGAAGTCAGCAGCCGCGCGAATACGCAAAATGACCCCCAGTAATTGCGCGCCAAAGGAGCGCGAGACATCATCCAGCCCCTGAAAACTTTGATGCAACTTTTGTATCTGTTGTTCTTGCGTGTATGCATCGAGAATTTGCTGATACTCCGTTTCCTGATACGTACTCCCTTTTTGACCAATCAAGGGGTCCAGCTTGTTGGCGACGAAAGCCAGTATGAACAGACGCGAGCGCAGTGGCAGATCTCGCAGTGACAGATAGTTGAACATCATGTCGCGCACCGACCCGAAGTGTTTATAAAACGGCATGAGTGTATTCGCTGCGATATTTTGATTAATTGCGGCTTGTTTACGTGGGACCGAATCAATCGTAGTGTCCACTAATGCGAAGCTGTCGTCATCAAAGAGGCACAACCTGGCGACCTCTGGACAGGAGAGATATCCTGTTAGTTCCCATTGATCACGATAGACAGACAATTGACGTGGATAGATGGCGCAGGTATTGGGCAGATAGGACTCACCGTAGTCCGCATGCAGACGGCATAGACCCTGAGTATCCATGAGAGGACATGAGGCGGTTTCGTCCATCTCAATTTTATAAAGCTTTCCGCCAGCCTTGCTTGCCGAACGGTTCTTGCGAAATGACCTGTTCAGGAGATCCTTCCCATCCGCTGTCTCGCTCAATTTACCCTTAATCTTTTTATAATGCTCCTTATCGACGTGTATGTCCCAGCCCCTGCAGCAGGTGTTGATGCATTCGCTTCCAACACATTGAAAATTCTGCATATATTTAAAGGTCTTGACCGTCTGAGCCATGGCAATCTTTCCTGTTGATAGCGGGCGGTGTGGAAAGTGGCGGTTGCGTCCATCATCGGGCAAGCCCCGTCCGATGGCAAGAGGTGGGCGGCACTGCTCATTTGGGAATAAAAAAAGGTCTCGAGAAACGTCCCAGAGGCACTGATGGAAACAGGCCTAGCATTTGCGGTGGCCGGACAGACCTGTCGGTCCGTAAACCGACCAGCTTTTTACCGCGACCTTGCCTTAGCTAGGGAAGGTCCACTATCACCAATGCACTACTACCCGCAAGAATGGCGGTGCCTTCATCACGCGACAATATCATCTGCACCCCAGTTCCCGGAGAGGCCATGGGCGTAACTGGAGTGGCCGGGGGAGGTGAAGCTAAACTGATATCATATGCCTCAATATCACCGGCCCGGTAGATATAGGCTGTGTTCCCATCATAGGAAAGTGCCATCGCATCTATCGTTCCACTCCCTGGAATTGTGGATTGAGAGTTATATCCTAAGCCACTGTCTTTATAAACATTGTAGCCAGATGCGATCACTGTCCCATCTCCATCCAGAGCAACCGGGTCCGCACTGGCACTAGAGAAGCTGATAAAGGAACGGTTCATCGAATCGTAGAAGCGTGGATCATAAGTGTCCGTCAGAAATACCCTATCTCCCGTTGCGGAACCATAGACCTCTGGGGAACGCAGACCATTGTCCGGATATGTAAACAGGTTAGACGAGGCTTCCACAGTATTAGAAGCCGGGTCATAGAGGTAGAAGTCCCGAACGTAAGAGGTATTGTTATTAACCGCCATGATACGACCATCACTAGTGTGAGCCACTCGGTCCAAACAGGCATCGTATGATGAGCAGTTCAATGTACCTGTGAAAGGTGTATATGCTTGAGTGGAACCCTGCAAGAGCATGGTATCGGGATTCACTTCATAAACAAAGTTGTCATTCTTAACCATGATCAGGGTAGAGCCGTCGGTCGAGAGAGCGACGTCAGCAATGGTAGTGCCGCTTAGTGATAGAGTCGTAGGTGTCGCATCCCAGCTAGAGCCATTGTAAGTATATTTCTCCAAACGATTGTCGATGGCATTCACCGCATAGATTGCACGGCGCTCGTCGTCAAAAAGCACCTTGCGCGGTGGAGCGGAATTATAGGCGATGGATGCGTCGGCATAGTTAGTCGTACTGATTACTTTCAAAGTGGCTGAGGAGGGAAAGTTCACAGAAGATCCACTAACGGTAACTTCGTAACCCTGCGGTTGTGCAAATAAGGAAGGTGTATCGACAGTAATAGTTGTATCGTTGACCACGGTAGCATTGGTACCGGGGGTTCCGCCAAAGCTGACTGTTGGGATCGTAGTACCGAAATTGGTGAAGCCGCCGCCTCGAATGGTCACCGTCTGGGTCTGTCCCGAGACCGTGACATAAGGCGAAACCTGGCTCACGGCGGGTGTGCCGGCTTCCACGGTGTAAGTGACGGAGACGGAGTTAGTGTGACCACCCGATGTGATTGCGATACTGCCGGTGTGGGTGCCAATACCCAACACATCGGGATCAGGGACCGGTACGGTAACGTAAATCTTTGTATCGTCACTGCTCAGCGTACAGGCAAGGTTCGCTTCGTTTCCGCCCGCACATGAACTGCTGGCTCCAAAATCGATGGCGTTACCTGAAGCAATGATATCGGGCACTGCGGCATTGGCTTCATTGGCCGTAATGGTCAGGGTCTTGCTAGCGGGCGCAGTACCGTCTATCTGCGCGCTAAAACTGAGACTGCCGGGAGAGACGGAGAAGGGACCGCCTGATTCGCCGCCACAGGCACTCATTAAGACAGCGAAGGCGAGCAGTGATATCGAACGAAGTATCGTCCTTGAAATATTCATAATGGAAATTCTCGTGATCTACAGGATTTTTTTTGTTGTAGATAGAATATCCATATATCCAAGGTAGAACCCGGCTAAATATGTGATGCCAGTCACAACGCTTCGACAGTCTAATTAGCCTTCAGCTAATCACACGCAGAGCTATTTACCAATACAGAAGCTTTCGAAGATACGCCCCAGCAGGTCATCGGAGGTGAATTCGCCGGTGATCTCGGACAGGGCCTGCTGGGCCTGGCGCAACTCCTCGGCCACCAGTTCTCCCGCGCCAAATTTGAGCTGCTCCCCGGCGGAGTTCACAAATCCTTCGGCGCGTCTCAGCGCATCGAGGTGACGCCGCCGGGCCATGATGCTGCCTTCCCCGGCGCTCTGGTAGCCCATGCAGGCCTTGAAGTGATCGCGCAGACGCTCCACGCCGTCGCCCAACTTGGCCGATAGCCAAAGGGTATGTGAGTCTTCGCTGACCTCCTCGCCCGCGGCATGACCAGAGAGATCGATCTTGTTGCGCACCAGCGTCATCCCAATCCCCTCGGGAAGGTTGTCCAGAAGAGACTGGTCTTCCTGTGTGATCCCTTGCTGGTCATCCACCACCAGCAGGATGCGATCGGCCTTAGCCATTTCATCCCGCGCGCGTTGGATCCCGATCCGCTCCACCTCGTCACTGCCCTCACGCAGGCCGGCGGTATCGATGATGTGCAGGGGCATCCCATCGATGTGGATCTGCTCACGCAGTACATCGCGGGTGGTCCCGGGGATATCGGTGACGATAGCCGACTCGCGCCCGGCCAGGGCATTGAGCAGGCTCGACTTGCCGGCATTGGGGCGACCGGCGATCACCACGTTCATGCCCTCTCGCATCAGGCTGCCCTGTTGAGCATCGAGTAAGATCGTCTCAAGATCGCCAGTTATACTCGCCTGATCACGGGTGATCGTCTCATCAGCGAGGAAGTCGATCTCCTCCTCGGGAAAATCAATGGCCGACTCGACATACATGCGCAGGTGAATCAATTGCTCCACCAGTTCATGGATACGGCGGGAAAAGTCGCCCTGCAGGGAGCGTAGGGCAGAGCGTGCCGCCTGCACCGAGGAGGCATCGATCAGATCGGCAATCGCCTCGGCCTGGGCCAGGTCCAGCTTGTCATTGAGAAAGGCACGCTGCGAAAACTCGCCCGGGGCGGCGAGGCGGGCACCCAGGGCCAGTACCCGTTCCAGCAACAGGTCCAGCACCACCGGACCGCCGTGGGCCTGAAGCTCGAGTACGTCTTCGCCGGTGAAGGAGTGGGGGGCAACGAACCAGAGGGCGATCCCTTCGTCCAGGACACCTTCATTTTCATCGAGAAAGGGAAGATATTCGGCACGACGGACCTCGGGCAGACGGCCCAGAACCTTGATGGCAATCTCCGCGCTAGCCGGTCCGGAGATGCGCACAATACCAACACCGCCCCGACCCGGCGGGGTGGCGATGGCGGCAATGGTGTCGGTCTTGTTTTGCATCTCGGAATCAAACAGGGCGGAGATGACTCCGCCCTGAGTTTAGTGCCCGGCCTTCTCCACCTCTTTGGTGATGAAGTACTGCTGAATGTTCTGCAGGATGCCGTTCACCGTCCAGTACAGGACCAGGCCGGCGGGGAAGAACAGGAACAGGACACTGACGAAGATCGGCATGAACATCATGATCTTCTCCTGGATGGGATCGGTCGGTGCCGGGTTCAGCTTGAACTGGATGTACATACTGATGCCGTTGAGGATAGGCAGCACGAAATAGGGATCCTTGAGCGAGAGGTCTTTATACCAAAGGATCCAGTCGGCCTGACGTAGCTCGACCGATTCCAGCAGGACCCAGTAGAAGGCTATGAATATGGGCATCTGGATCAGGATGGGCAGGCAGCCACCGAAGGGATTGACCTTCTCCTTCTTCCACAGCTCCATCATGGCCTGTTGGAAGCCCTGCTTGTTATCGCCATAACGCTCCTTGAGCTGCTGGATACGCGGATTGAGTTTGCGCATCTTGGCCATGGAGTGAAAGCTCTTGGCCTGCAGGCGGTAGAAGACGGCCTTGATCAGGATGGTCATGATGATAATGGCCCAGCCCCAGTTACCGACCCAACCGTGGATCCAGTCGAGTAACCAGAACAGCGGGTCGGCAATGATGGTGGTAAAGCCATAGTCGACCGTCAGGTGCAGATTGGGGGCCACCTCTTTGAGCAGGTCCTGGACCTTGGGACCGATAAACATCTCGTAGCCGAACTGCGTGCTTTCGCCGGCATTGAGCTTGTGTTGCTGGGTCTCGATCATGCCGATGGCATAGCGATCACCGTCCGCCTTCAGGCTGTAAAAGCGGTTGGTCTCGTCCTGCTCGGGGATCATGGCCACCAGGAAGTAATGCTGGATCATCGCGGCCCAACCACCCTGCAAGGTGGTGTCCAGGTTGCGATCTTCCATGTCGCCAAAGTCATACTTTTCGTAACTAACAGCCTCGTCCTGAAGCTTGTTGAAACCGGAATAGACGGCACCGGTATAGACCGGCAGCATTCCCAGACCTGTCTGCATCTCGACTTCGGAGCGCTGCAGCTGACGGTACATATAGGCCTGCCAGGGCTGTGTTCCGGTGTTGGTGACTTCGTAACGCACATCCACCTGATAACTGCCGCGTTCGAAACGGTAGACCTTGTCCACCTTCACGCCACTGTCACCGGTCCAGCTCAGGACCACTTCAAGGGCATCCTCGCCCTCGCCAAGTTCGTACTCGGTTTTCTCGGTCTTGTATATGGCGTGGTGATCGGGCGCCTGGATATTACTCTTGGCCGGCGCCACCAGTCCGCTTTGTGCAATGAAGGTATCTTCCCCTTCGCCCATAAGGCGGAACGGGACGTCTGGCTTGTCGACGGAAACGGGGTATTGCGGTAACAGGGCCTGGCGAATATCGCCGCCGACGGTATCGATCTCGATATCCAGTACATCGGTATGGATATGTACGCGCTGGCGAGACTGCAGAGAATCTTCCACGATCTGGGCCGGAGTGTCGCCGCGAGTCTCCGGTGCCGCGGGTGCATCCTTGGCCGGTTCGGGGATACCCTGGTTCTGAGCCGCCGATGTGGATTGTGTCTGGCTGACCTGGGTGGGCGACTGCGAGCCGTAATCGGCTTCCCACTGCTGATAAATTAATAAGAGTATGAAGGCCAAGGCGGCCCACAAAAGCATATTCTTGAGTTCCATGATTTACTCTTTTTTGTCTGGAACGTGATCCACGCCACCCTCATGCCAGGGGTGACAACGACTGATACGGCGTGTGGCCATCCACAGGCCACGCATTACACCGTGGCGCTCGACCGCGGTCTGGGCGTATTCCGAGCAGGTCGGATAGAACCGACAATTATTACCGAGAAAGGGGCTGATTAGATAGCGATAGACGCCAATTAATTTGCTTACAATTGTGCGCATCGGCGGAGGATCCGTTGCCAGTGACGCTCGAGGCTCTGGCGGATTGCGAGATTGGGTTCTGACTTGATGCCGGCGCGGGCCATTACCACGATATCGAGCCCTTGTAGTTGTGTTTGATTCTGACGGAAGCTTTCCCGTATCTGGCGCTTAACGCGGTTGCGATCGACGGCCAGTTTGAGGTGTTTCTTGCTTATGGCCAGGCCCAGCCTGGCGTGCTCCATCGAATTGGGCTTGGCAAAAACGGTCAACATTGAATCCCCGGATCGAACGGCATCTTGAAAGACCCGTTTGAATTCGCCCGGCTTTAGCAGTCGCTTGTGCCGGGCGAAATCGCCAGTAAGCCCAATCAACTCGACTTATGCAGACAGGCGCTTGCGGCCCTTGGCACGGCGACGCTTAAGCACAAGGCGACCGGCTTTGGTCTTCATGCGTGCACGAAAACCGTGGGTGCGCTTGCGCTTGAGATTACTGGGCTGGAATGTCCTCTTCATGACAATAATTTCCCGGAACTTGCAGTTAAAGACTGAAAAAAGCGAACCCGCAAATGTACTGGCGCATCCGCTTCCTGTCAATAAGAAATGATTGAAAAAGGGTGTGGATAACTTTTGCCCACAGCGGTAGACTCCTCGATCCAATTGCATTGCCCACACACCCAAGTAGAACGAGAACAACGTGTCCGACACCCTTTGGAACAAGTGCCTCGAGCGGCTTCAGGGCGAATTGAGCCCACAGCAGTTCAACACCTGGCTACGACCCCTGCATGCCCGCGAAGACAATGCCGGTCTCTATCTACTTGCCCCCAATAATTTCGTACGCGACTGGGTCAACGACAATGTCATGCCCCGGCTACAGGAACTGCTCGGTGAATACAGCGGCGAGAGCGACAACAAGCGCATTCGCCTGGAGGTTGGCAGTCATAGCGAACCTGCTGAGGCCTCTGCAGCCACTACTACGGCAAGGGGTGTCTCCGTTCAGCCCTCGCCCGCGGCGCAGGTCAAATCCCGACTCAATCCCGATTTCTGTTTTAATAATTTCGTTGACGGTAAGTCCAACCAGCTGGCGCGTGCAGCCGCCGTACAGGTGGCCGAACACGCCGGCAGCGCCTATAACCCACTTTTTATTTACGGCGGAGTGGGACTGGGCAAGACCCACCTGATGCAGGCAATCGGCCACAAGATCCTGGAACTCAAACCCGATGCCAAGGTGGTCTATCTGCATTCCGAGCGTTTCGTGCAGGACATGATCAAGGCCCTGCAACACAACACCATCAATGAATTCAAACGCTATTACCGCTCGGTGGATGCCTTGCTCATCGACGACATCCAGTTCTTCGCCGGCAAGGAACGTTCACAGGAAGAGTTCTTTCATACCTTCAACGCCCTGCTCGAAGGTCAGCAACAGATCATCCTCACCTCGGATCGTTTCCCCAAGGAGGTGGAAGGCGTCGAGGAACGACTCAAGTCACGCTTCGGCTGGGGGCTGACCGTTGCCATCGAACCACCAGAGCTGGAGACGCGTGTCGCGATTCTCATGAGCAAGGCCCTGCAATCGCGTATCGATCTGCCCAACGAGGTTGCCTTCTTTATCGCCAAGCGGATCCGTTCCAACGTGCGCGAGCTGGAAGGGGCCTTGAAACGCGTCATGGCCCATGCCCGTTTCACCGGTCGCGACATCACCATGGAGACAACCCGCGAGGCACTTAAGGACCTCCTGGCCCTGCAGGACAAACAGGTCTCCATCGAAAACATTCAGAAGACGGTGGCCGACTATTACAAGATCCGCATCGCGGATCTGCTGTCCAAGCGCCGCACCCGTTCCATCACCCGACCCAGGCAGGTGGCCATGGCACTGGCCAAGGAACTCACCAACCATAGCCTGCCCGAAATCGGCGATGCCTTCGGTGGACGCGACCACACCACGGTCCTGCACGCCTGCAAGAAGGTGGCCGAGCTACGAGATGAGGACAACAAGATCCATGAAGATTACGATAATCTGCACAGGACCTTAACAAGTTGAGGACAAGCCTGTGGATAACACTGTGCATGGTTTTACGGGCCGATTCATGCACAATTTATCCACAGCCTATGAGAACTCTGTTCACGGGCTTATTGAGTGTAAAAATCGCTCCTAAGTCCCTGAATATATTTTGATACACGATAGTTATTCACAGCCATGGTCGTTGCTAATTACTATCACTAATCTTATAAATACTTATAATTTATTAAGAGATCAGGCGAATGAAATTTACAATAAGTCGAGAAACCCTGCTCAAGCCATTGCAGATGGTGAACGGTGTCGTTGAGAAGCGACAAACCATGCCCATCCTCTCCAATATTCTCCTCAATGCCACACCGGAATCCTTGACCCTGACGGGGACGGATCTGGAAGTCGAGATGGTGACGCGTACGCAGTTGGAGAACGCCGAACCGGGTGAGGCCACTCTGCCGGCGAGAAAGTTTGCCGATATCTGCCGAGCCCTGCCTGAGGAAGCGATGATTGAAATTTCGGTGGAGGGTGACAAGGCGACCCTTCGCTCGGCCAAGAGTCGCTTTACCCTGGCGACCCTGCCTGTGGTGGAGTTTCCCAACGTCGATGAAATCAATAACCCTTACAGCTTTCAGATCTCACAGAAGTACATGAAAGGGCTTATCGACAAGACGTCCTTTGCCATGGCACAACAGGATGTTCGCTATTACCTCAACGGCATGTTGCTCGAGCTGGCCGACAACACCCTGCGGGCCGTGGCCACTGACGGGCATCGCCTGTCCATGAGCGAGGTGGGTACCGAGCACAACCCGGAGGAGATGATCCAGGTGATCGTGCCGCGCATGGCGGTCATGGAGCTGTCCCGCATGCTCGAAGACAGTGATGAAATGCTGGAGGTCCAGATAGGCAGCAATCACATCAAGTTCAGTCTCAATGACGTGACCTTCACCTCCAAGCTCATCGACGGCAAGTTTCCCGACTATGACCGAGTCTTCCCCAAGAACAGCGACAAGCAGGTGGTGACCAACCGTATGCTGTTGCGCCAGGCCCTGACCCGTACCTCCATCCTCTCCAACGAAAAGTATCGGGGGATACGCCTGCAACTGAGTTCCGGTGTGTTGCACACCATGGCCCACAATCCCGAGCAGGAAGAGGCCGAGGAAGAACTGGAGGTCAATTATCAGGGTGGTGAACTGGAGATCGGTTTCAATGCCACCTACCTACTCGATGCCCTCAGCGCGGTGGATACCGAAGAGGTCAAGGTTTGGCTGAGTGATCCCAACAGCAGCTGCCTGATACACGGACTGGATGACGAACAATCCAAATACGTCATTATGCCGATGCGCCTGTAACGGGCGTATCGGTCACTAACGATCCGACTGCATGAGTCTGAGCCGGCTAACCGTCCAGCACGTACGTAACCTCCAGGACGTTAGTCTGTCACCTTCCTCGGGGCTGAACCTGATCGTCGGAGCCAATGCCAGTGGCAAGACCAGTCTGCTGGAGGCCATTTTCCTCCTGGGTATGGGACGCTCCTTTCGTTCCATCAATATCCGTCATGTGATCGCGCAGGGAAAAGACGCACTCACGGTCTTTGGCACCGTGGATCAGAAGGGCCGCTCTATCAATCTCGGGGTTGAGAAACATCGGGAACGCACCCGAATCCGCATTGCCGGGGAATGGGTCAAGAGTGCGGCCTCACTTGCGCATCACCTGCCCCTGCAGCTCATTACGCCTGACAGCCACAAGTTGATCGAACAGGGTCCACGCTATCGACGCCAATACATGGATTGGGGTGTGTTCCACGTGGAACAAAGTTTTTATCCAAACTGGCGTCGTTTCCAGCGTGCCCTGAAACAACGTAACGCCGGATTGAGACGTGGCCTCTCCACCCAGGCAATGCAGGCCTGGAACCAGGAGCTCATCTCGGCGGTGGGCGTCATCGACCGTCTACGACGGGCCTACATTGGCGACCTGTTGCCCTTGGCCAAACAACGCATACAAGAGCTGACGGATCTGGAAGCGGTGGAGATTTCGTATCAATCCGGCTGGAAGCAGGGAATGGAGTATGCAGAGTATTTGGCGAAATCCCAGGAGAAGGATCAGGAGGCAGGCTACACCCGCTATGGTGCACAGCGTGCGGAACTGGCACTACGTGTCGAAGGTATGCCTGCCGCCGAACGAGTCTCGCGGGGCCAGCAAAAACTGTTGGCCAGCGCATTGCGTCTGGCACAGATTGAGCACCTGAGACAAAGCCGTGGGATCCGCACCGTACTGTTGGTGGATGACCTTCCGGCCGAGCTGGACGAAAGCCGTCGAGGTCGTTTCCTGGAAGCCCTACGACAACTGGATACCCAAGTCTTTGTGACAGCCACCGAGGCGAGCCTTATCTCCAATCGGGAACAGTGGTCCGACCAAAAAATGTTCCACGTGGAACACGGATCGGTGGCGGAGATGGTATAATGGCACACCTTATATATATAGGAGCGTGGACGGGATGAGTGAGAACTATGATTCCTCCAACATCAAGGTCTTGAAAGGGTTGGACGCGGTCCGGAAGCGGCCGGGTATGTACATCGGCGATACGGACGATGGGACCGGTTTGCACCATATGGTCTTCGAGGTCGTGGATAATTCCATCGACGAGGCCCTGGCCGGACATTGTGATCAAGTTGATGTCACCATCCACTCCGACGGCTCCGTTTCGGTGAAGGACAATGGCCGAGGTATCCCCACCGATATTCACCCCGAAGAGGGGCGCTCCGCCGCCGAAGTCATCCTGACAGTGCTCCATGCCGGCGGTAAGTTTGACAGTAACTCCTACAAGGTCTCAGGCGGTCTCCATGGGGTCGGGGTCTCGGTGGTCAATGCCCTTTCCGAGACCCTGATGCTCACCATCCGTCGCAACGGCAAGGTGCATATCCAGGAATACAATATGGGAGAGCCCAAGGAGCCCCTGAAAGAGGTTGGCGATGCCGATTCCTCTGGCACCGAGGTTCGGTTTTATCCCAGTAAGGAAATCTTCAGTGATGTCGAATTTCACTACGATATCCTCGCCAAGCGCCTGCGCGAACTCTCCTTCCTCAACTCCGGCGTCCGTATCGTCCTCAATGATGAACGCTCCGAGAAGCAGGACGTGTTTGAGTACGTCGGTGGCATCCGCGCCTTCGTTGAACATCTCAATCGCAACAAGACTCCCCTGCACGAAAATGCCTTCCACTTTGTCACCGAGAAAGACGACATCGGTGTGGAGGTCTCCATGCAGTGGAACGACTCCTACCAGGAAAATATCTTCTGTTACACCAACAATATACCCCAGCGCGACGGCGGTACGCACCTGGCCGGATTCCGTGCGGCCCTGACGCGTACCCTCAACAGCTACATCGAGGGCGAGGGCGTGGCCAAGAAGGCCAAGGTGGCCACCAGCGGGGATGACGCACGTGAGGGCCTGACGGCCGTGCTGTCGGTGAAGGTGCCCGATCCCAAGTTCTCCTCGCAGACCAAGGACAAGCTGGTCTCTTCCGAGGTCAAAGGGGCCGTGGAATCGGCCATGGCGGAAAAGCTGACCGAATTCCTGCTCGAACATCCGCAGGATGCCAAGGGCATTGCCTCCAAGATCGTCGAGGCGGCGCGGGCCCGTGAAGCCGCACGCAAGGCGCGTGAAATGACCCGACGTAAAGGTGCACTGGATGTGGCGGGGCTGCCCGGCAAGCTCGCCGACTGCCAGGAGAAAGACCCGGCGCTATCAGAACTGTTCCTGGTGGAGGGTGACTCCGCGGGCGGTTCGGCCAAGCAGGGTCGTGACCGAAAATTCCAGGCCATCCTGCCACTCAAGGGTAAGATCCTGAACGTCGAGAAGGCCCGCTTTGATAAGATGCTCTCCTCCGCCGAGGTCGGAACCCTGATCACGGCCCTGGGCTGCGGTATCGGGCGCGATGAGTTTAATCCCGACAAACTGCGTTATCACCGCATCATCATCATGACCGATGCCGATGTCGATGGTTCGCACATCCGTACCCTGTTGTTGACCTTCTTCTACCGCCAGATGCCCGAATTGATCGCGCGTGGTCATATCTATATCGCCCAGCCTCCCTTATACAAGGTGAAAAAGGGCAAACAGGAGCGTTACGTCAAGGATGATGCCGAGTTAACCGAATATCTCCTGCAGACCGCTCTCGATGGTACCAGCCTCTATCCCGGTGCCGATGCACCGGCCATTAGTGGCGTGCCGCTGGAGACCCTGGCTCGAACCTATATGACCGTGATGAATGCCATACAGCGACTGTCCAAGCGCTACAACGACCATATCCTTGAGCGCATGATCTATATGCATGGGCTCGAAAAAGAGGATCAACTCGATGAGTCTGCAATGCAGGCCTGGTTCTCGGACCTTGAGCAACGACTGAATGAGCTTTCCACTGGCAAGATTGCATACAAGGCCCTGGTGGAACCCGATGCGGAGAACGGAGGCTTCCTGGGTCGGGTCATGGTGATTCGGCACGGGGTCAGCTACGACTACGTCATTGACGGGGAATTCTTCGCCAGCGGCGAATACACACGCATTAAGAAGCTCGGCCAAGAACTGCAGGGACTGATATCCGAGGGTGCCTACGTCCAGCGCGGTGAGCGCAAGCTGGAAATCGAAAGCTTCAAACAGGCCATGGAATGGTTGCTGGATGAGGCCAAACGAGGTCAGCACATCCAGCGCTATAAGGGCCTCGGCGAAATGAACCCGGACCAGCTCTGGGAAACCACCCTTAATGCCGAAAGCCGCAGACTGTTGCAGGTTCAAATCGAAGACGCTGTCGCCGCCGACCAGATCTTCACAACCCTGATGGGCGACCATGTGGAGCCGCGCCGCGACTTCATCGAGGGTAACGCACTGTCGGTCAGCAATCTCGACGTCTGACAAAGCGATTCACCCGAAACCGAAGCCCGGCATTGTCCGGGCTTTTTTATGTCTATCCGTGTTCCACGTGGAACACACAGCCGCCATTGCGTTAAAACCGCCTGACCCGTGGTCTCTCTGAGGTTATCAACAGATGGCTCGTGTTACACGGATGCGGCTCGGGGAGTCAGGCTCCGAGTTAGATAGCAAAAGTAAGGCCTTGTAGCCAATAGCGTGAACAGGAAAGCATGGCAATGAATTGGATGAGCCAGATGCCCAGCGATAGGATGGCGGTTATAGTGCTAAGGCACTAACATCAAATCATACGTGACCAGCACTGAGCATCTTGCAAAGATTACCTGGGATGTTTCACGTGGAACCAATTATAGGGAGTGATTATGGAACAAGGATTCAGTCGTTTTTTATGGCGTGTCACCGCCAGCCACACACTCACCTATTTCATCTTCGGACTGCTGGCAGCCAGCCTGTTCGACTATCGAAGCTGGTTCGAAACGGAGTCCTTGAAGGGATTCATGGTGTCGATGGATGCCCCGCAGGTCGCCGCCGGTCCGGCCTTGCAATTGCTTCGAGGTGTCCTCTTCGCCCTGGTGCTCTGGCCGATCCATCAAGCCTTCCTGCAGCCTGAGCGCGGCTGGCTTTATCTCTGGATACTATTTATAGGTCTTGCCATTCTGGGAACGGCCGGTCCATCACCCGGCTCTATCGAAGGTGTGATCTATACTCAACTGCCCTTGTTCTATAACGTCTTCGGTTTGCCCGAAGTCCTCCTGCAAACACTGGCCTTCAGCCTTATGCTTACGCAGTGGTATCGACATCCCACACCCTGGTGGAATCGCATCATGATCCCTGCCATCGTGTTGATAGTTTTAATGAGTCTGCTGGGTTATATGGTGGCAGCCGGTGTGATCGAGGTGCCTGCAGGAAACTAGGAAAGACGCAGCATCGCTATCATCTCGATGCTGTTTACTCATGGCATAAAAAAAGCCCGGTCAATGAGACCGGGCCTTTTGTTCGAGCGGAAGAGTGCTTAGGCAGCGGCCTCTTTGCTCTCCTTGTGGTAGGCAACCACACGTTCGACTTCGTTCTTGGAGCCGAGGATAACCGGCACACGCTGGTGCAGCTTCTCGGGCTGGACTTCCATGATGCGCTCAAGGCCGGTCCAGGAGGCGCCGCCGGCCTGCTCCACGATGAAGGACATGGGGTTGGCTTCGTACATCAGGCGCAACTTACCGGTGCCGCCCTTGGCCTTCATCTTCTCGTCCATGGGGTACATGAAGATACCGCCGCGAGTCAGGATGCGATGCACCTCGGCCACCATGGAGGCAACCCAGCGCATGTTGAAGTCTTCACCGCGAGGACCTTCCTTACCGGCCATGCACTCATCCACGTAACGCTTAACCGGGGCTTCCCAGTGACGCATGTTGGAGGCGTTGATGGCGAACTCGCGAGTGTCTTCGGGGATGGTCATGTTGGGGTGAGTGAGGATGAACTCACCGATGTTCATGTCAAGGGTGAAGCCATTGACGCCCTGGCCAGTGGTCAGTACCAGCATGGTGGACGGACCATACAGGGCGTAACCGGCGCAGACCTGTTCGGTGCCCGCTTGCAGGAAGTCCTGTTCGGTGGCGTTTTCACAATCACCCTTGCAACGCAGGATGGAGAAGATGGTACCCACGGAGACGTTGACGTCCATATTGGATGATCCGTCCAGGGGATCGAAGGTTAGTAAGTACTTACCTTTCGGATTGCCCTCGGGAATCTCGTAGATCTCTTCCATCTCTTCGGAGGCCATGGCGGCCAGGTGCCCGGACCACTCGTTGGTCTTGAGGAAGACTTCGTTGGTGATGATGTCCATCTTCTTCTGTTCTTCACCCTGGACGTTTTCGGAGCCGGCGGCGCCGAGTACACCGACCAGCTCACCGTGGTTGACCAGGTTGGAGATGACCTTGCAGGCAGTGACTACGTCGTTAAGCAGGGAGGTGAAGTCGCCGGTGGCGCCTTGAAGTTTGCGCTGTTCCTCAATAATGAATTGAGTCACGCTGGTGCGGTGGTTATGCATGTTACTTGCCCTCAAATTGTCGAATATTTGGTTTGCGTGACAGCCATCGACCCACCGGTACTGTTTTTCCCTGGCTGGGGCCGGAACATAAGAATAGACGCTGCCGACGCGGAAATCGGGCCGGCAATAGTATCATAAAATTAGAAGAGACTAAATTGGCTATTTTCTCGCCATCAACTCGATGGGTTGGCCGTTGACGCGCTCCATGGTCTGGCGCATCCACTCCTCGGCCTCGCGTGTGATATCGGCGGCGGATTTGCCCTGGGTCTGGATGGGCTCACCGATCACAACCTTGATAGTGCCGGGGTACTTGATAAAACTACCCCGAGGCCAGTAGGCCCCGGCATTATGAGCGACGGGAATCACAGGGTGGCCCGACTTCTCGGCGAGCACACCGCCGCCGATGCCGAATTTCTTCATCTTGCCATTGGGTACTCGAGTCCCTTCCGGGAAGACCATGACCCACTGACCGCTCTCCAGGCGCTTGATACCGCCCTCGACGATCTGGTTGACGGCCCTGTGACCGCTGCTGCGGTCGATGGCGATGGGGCGAAGGCTGGCCAGGCCCCAGCCAAACAGGGGGATCAACAACAGGCTGCGTTTCAGGATCCAGGCATGGGGCGGGAAGAACCGCTGCATGGCATAGGTCTCCCAGGTGGACTCATGTTTGACGTAGATAATGGCCACGTCCTGGGCCTTGATGTTGTCCAGCCCTTCAACCTCGTAGCGCACCCCGCAGGCGACGCCCAGCCACCAGATATTGAAGCGGCCCCATCGGCTGATGATCTTGAACCGCGTCTGGAAGGGGACGAACAACAACAGCAGGATCAGGGAGAGAGGAAAGAAGATAAACAGGGTGATAGCCGATCCGATCAGGAAAACGGTGGAGCGGAATAGTGAGAATACGATGTTTTGCTTTTTTTCCATGAGAAGTCCGCTATTGGCTCGTCTTCGACAAAGGATAGATAGCCGGATTGATCTTGTGCATGGCCTGGCGCATCCAGGCATCGATCACTTCATTTACGGTGTCGGCCTTCATGTCTGCCGTATCGATAGGTTCGCCGATGACCACCCGAATGGTGCCCGCGTATTTGATGAAACCTTTTCGAGGCCAGAACTCTCCGGCATTGTGGGCCACCGGCAGAACGCGGGCACTGGTGCTGGCCGCGAGCATGGCACCGCCAATACCGAAGCGTTTCTCCTCACCGGGCGCCACGCGAGTCCCCTCGGGAAATACCATGATCCAGGAGCCCTCATTCATATAGCGACGGCCCGATTCGATAATGCGTTTTATCGCCGTTCGGCCTGAACCGCGGATGATGGGAATGGTACCGATGGCGGCCATGGCCCAGCCGAAGAAGGGGACCCACATCAATTCCTGTTTCAGTATCCAGGCCTGATGTCGGCTTGTGAGACTGGGCAGGAACAGGGTTTCCCAGGTCGACTGGTGCTTGGAAAAGACGATAACCGGTTCATCCGGGATGTTTTCCGCGCCTTCGATCTCATATCGGATTTTGCAGGTCAGTTTTAACCACCATATACAGAAACGTGCCCACTGGCGCATGGTGGCATAGCGTATCGTATAGGGGATACGAGTGACGGCCATGATGAGCACCACCGGCGTGATGAGGATCAGCAGTACGATAAAACCAAGGCTAAAGAGTATCGAGCGAACATAGGCCACGCCTGTATGCATCATCAACTAGCACCTACTGCAGGCGTGAGACATCGGCAACCTGCAGGAAGAGGTTGCGCAAACCACTCAACAGGGCAAGGCGGTTGTCACGCAACGCGTTGTCCTCGGCCATGACCATAACGTGGTCGAAAAAGTCGTCCACTGTTTCACGTAATCCGGCCAGCACCTTGAGGGATTCAGCATAGTTACGCTCGGCAAATAGGGGTTCGACCTGCTTGCGGATCATCTCCAGCTTGTCGGCCAGGGCCTGCTCCTGTGGTTCCTTGAGCAGGCCGGCATCGACCGACTCGGGGATGGTGACCTCTGCCTTGCGTATGATGTTGGAGATACGCTTGTTGGCGGCGGCCAGGGACTCGGCCTCGGCCAGCTTGCGGAACTCGGAGACGGCCTGGAGCCGCTGGTGGAAGTCCAGGGGCTTGCCGGGTTTGAGCTCCAGTACCGCGTCGAAGGTACCGTGGGCAATGCCCTGGTCCTGGTAGTAGGCACGGGTACGTTCCATGATGAAGTCGAAGACCTGCTCGGCCACGTCCTTCTCCTTGAGTCTGTCACCCATCTCTTCTACCGACACGTCGATAAGATCACGCAGGTCGAGGTCCAGCTCACGCTCGATGATGATACGCACTACGCCAAGGGCGGCGCGGCGCAGGGCGAAAGGGTCCTTGCTGCCGCTGGGCGGCTGGCCGATGCCGAAGATGCCGACCAGGGTATCGATGCGCTCGGCCAGGGCCAGGGCCTGGCCGGTGGCGGTGGCAGGCAGCTCATCACCGGCGTGGCGCGGCATGTACATCTCATCCAGGGCCTGGGGGATGTCACCGGGTTCCTGATCATTTTCGGCATAGTAACGGCCCATGATCCCCTGCAGTTCGGGAAACTCATAGACCATCTCGGACATCAGATCACAGCGCGAAAGGGTTGCAGCCTGTCTGGCATGTTCGATATTACTTCCTAGTGAGTGAGCAATCACTTCGGCAATTTCACGCACTCGAGTTGTCTTGTCATAGAGGGTACCAAGCTGTTTTTGGAAAACAACGGTTTTGAGCTTCTCGACGTGTTCAAGCAGTGAATGCTTACGGTCCTGGTTCCAGAAGAACTCGGCATCGGCGAGGCGTGGACGCACCACGCGTTCATTACCCTCGCGCACGCGATCCGGGTCCTTGCTCTCCACGTTACTGATGGTGATGAAGTGGGGCAGTAAATTCCCGTTCCCATCCACCAGATGGAAGTACTTCTGGTTGGCCTTCATGGTGGAGATGAGTGCCTCATGGGGCACCTCAAGGAAATGCTTCTCGAAGTTACCGAGCACGGCGTTGGGCCATTCCACCATGGCGGTAACTTCATCCAGCAGGGCCGGGTCGATGACCGCCTTGCCGCCGGATTTGGCTGCGGCCTCTTCGACCATGCCGTGGATGGCGTGGCGGCGGCGCTCGAAGTCTGCGATGACCTTGCCGTGGGTGTAGAGCAGTTCCTCGTAATCGGAGGGTGTGCCTATATATATAGTATCGGGATGGTGGAAGCGGTGGCCGCGGGTTTCGCGTCCACTGGCCACCGAGAGGATGTCGGCCTCGATGACTTCATCGCCAAACAGCAATACGGCCCAGTGCACCGGACGCACAAACTCGGCCTCAAGATCGCCCCACCTCATTCGTTTGGGAATGGGTAGCTTATGCAGCGATTGCGTGACTATCCCAGGAACCAGTTCTACGGTCGTCTGGCCCTCTTGTTGAAGCGTATAAGCCAGCCAGGCTCCCTTGTCGGTCTCCAGCTTTTCCAGGTCGTTGACGCTGACCCCGCAGGAGGAGGCGAAGCCCTGGGCCGCCTTGGTGGGATTGCCGTCATCGTCGAAGGCGGCGGTCAGGGCCGGGCCGCGGCGCTCAATCGCCTTATCGGGCTGGCCTTCCTGCAGTCCTGTGATGAGTACGGCCAGTCGACGCGGGGCGGCATAGCCCTTGATGGCCTCGAATTTCAGCTCGGCCTGTTTGAGTCCCTCTTCGATGCCCTGGGTAAAGGCGGTGGAGAGTTTTTTCAGGGCCTTGGGCGGCAGCTCTTCGGTGCCGATCTCGATGAGAAGGTCGCGGGTGTTCATTGGGCGGCCTCCTGTTTATTCGTCTTGCACATGGGGAAGCCCAGATTTGCACGAGCGATGTAATAGGCCTCGGCCACGGCGCGCGACAGGGTACGTACGCGCAGGATGTAACGCTGACGCTCGGTCACCGAGATGGCGTGGCGGGCATCCAGCAGGTTGAAGGTATGGGAGGCCTTGAGTACCTGTTCGTAGGCGGGCAAAGGCAGGCCGGCCTCGATCAGCTTCTGGCTCATCGCCTCGCAGGTATCGAACCAGTTGAACAGGGCGTCGGTGTCGGCGTATTCGAAGTTATAGGTGGACTGCTCCACCTCGTTTTGATGGAAGACGTCGCCGTAGGTGACCTTGCCCATGGGGCCGTCGGTCCAGACCAGGTCGAAGACCGATTCCACGCCCTGGATATACATGGCCAGGCGTTCGAGGCCATAGGTGATCTCACCGGTGACCGGTTTGCAGTCGATGCCGCCCACCTGCTGGAAGTAGGTGAACTGGGTCACCTCCATGCCGTTGAGCCAGACTTCCCAGCCCAGGCCCCAGGCGCCGAGGGTGGGAGACTCCCAGTTGTCCTCGACGAAGCGGATATCGTGTACAAGGGGATCGAGTCCCATCATCTTCAATGAGCCCAGATAGAGCTCCTGGATCTCCAGCGGCGAGGGCTTGAGCACCACCTGGAACTGGTAGTAGTGCTGCAGTCGATTCGGGTTGTCTCCGTAGCGACCATCGGTGGGTCGACGCGAGGGCTGCACATAGGCGGCGTTCCAGGGCTCGGGGCCAATGGAGCGCAGGAAGGTGGCGGAGTGGAAGGTACCGGCGCCCACCTCCATATCGTAGGGCTGTAAAACGATGCAGCCTTGCTCGGCCCAGTATTGCTGCAGCGCGAGGATCAGGCCCTGAAAGGTGGAAACATCCGCAGACATGTGAAACCCATGAGTGATTATTCAGGAAAGGGCTGGATTATAACGTGACTTCAGGTCTCTTTGCTAAGAACCAAGTGATTTACCGAAGTGAAATCGGCTGAGTGGTCTTTAGACATTCTAGTACTCGGCGACACTAGTGAAAAACAGTAGATCGAGTCACAAACAAAATCACATTACGAGTGATGTCTTCCAATTAGCATTTTGGGGTGAGTTTTTGTAATTGACAGCACTGCAATCCCGATAGGAGGAACATGAAGTTTTTGTTGTTGTTGATTGCTACCGATATGACGATCGCATAATTAAATACCTCCCTTGCAACAGCACCATCAGGCTTGTGTGTAATAAGAGGCTATGAGTATTTGAAATGTGTCCTGGGTGTAAAAAGCAGAGGGGGGGCAGGGTTATGGATATTTTTGTGAACTGGTTCACACAATCAGTGTGAATTCGTTAAAAAAGCTAGTGTTCATGACAGAGGTTTGAATGAAAATCGAAAGCCAACACGAGTATTTATCGATTTTATGATGAAATCGTTAGTTCTTTGGTTATCTCAGTTTGTTAGTCGAAGACACCGCATTGTTTATATAAGGTGAAAAAAGGGGTAAATAACATCTCTATCGATCGGTAGCCTTTGTATGAACAAGGATGTGATATATGTTACCCCGGATATCAAAGAAAGTATCTCTCCCCCTTCTAGTCATATTGGCTTCGTTGTTCGCGGCCTGTGATAGCAATGCACCTGAAGCACAGTCGAATACAGTGATATCGGATATCACCCTTGCAGGCTGTGTGGCGAACATGGGTGTTATCACCGGCGGCCAAATCACTGTGTATAAGCTCATCAATGGTGTCAAATCAGACCAGGTCGGTGAGCCGGTCATTTCAGATGAGAATGGTAATTTCGACCTAACAACTGTGGCTGAACTCTACGATGGCGCGGTGATGCTGGAATTGACGGACCCAGACGGTAGCACGCTTTATTTTAATGAGGCGGAAGGGGAAATGATCGCCTTTCCCGATGGAAAGTCTCTTCGTGCAGTCGTTTCGCAGATGACAGGCAATGCTGTTGCCATTACGCCATTGACTGAGGTAGCTACCCAACTCGCGTTACACCTAGTGAGCGCTGAGAGCCTGGCAGACGGTGAGGCGGTTACCAGGGCAAACCGAGAAGTCAGCAATGCCTTACTGGGAGGGATTGATCCTACTGATACGATTCCTGTGGATGTACGTCGAGCCGACGCCGCATCCAGTAATAATGCCGCAGTCTACGCCAATGTGCTGGCCGGTATTGCCTTCGTGGCCCAAAGGAATGGTATAGATCCTATTGCTCAGGCGGATATCTATGCCCAAAACCTCATCAATAATAATGCCCAGTTCCTGCAAAATGATCTCGGGGATTTAATACTCGCTATCGCGAACTTTAATACCTCACCACCGGATAACGTCGTGGTCCCGAATATTTCCCTGGACATCGCCCCCGTCGCCTATGGTCAAACAGTCGTGATCGATGAAGATCAAACCACGGACATCACATTGCACGGCGGCGACCTGAACCGTTTACCTGTCATGTTTGCCATCGAGACCCAGCCAAGCAATGGCCGATTGACGGGCACGCCACCGAATCTGACCTATGAACCCAATGGAGACTATAACGGCCAGGACTCCTTCTATTTCATGGTCAATAACGGCTTCCAGAACAGTGAACGGACGCTGGTCAACATCGTCATCAACTCTGTAGAGGATGCTCCTGTGGCCTCGGATAGTGTCCTGCTCACCGCCGAAAATGAGCCTGGTAGTGGCACGCTGCGCGGAAGTGATCCGGATGCTGATAGTATTACCTATAGTGTGGTGTCAAACCCGACCCTGGGCATCATCAGCTCCATCAATCAGGAGACGGGAGAATTTGTCTACGTTCCCAATACCAATGTTTCTGGGAGTGATAGCTTCACCTTCCAAGTAAGCGACGGCACCAATACCTCCAATATCGCCACCATGAACATCACAATTCGCAATGTGAACAGTCAGCCTTCGGCGACTGCACAGGTCCTGACCCTGGACGAAGATGCCTCGTTAAACATAAGTTTGGGCGGTACAGATGCCGATGGTGATCCGCTTGCAGTGGTGCTCACCTCCTCACCTCAGCATGGCATTCTTGAAGGCACTCTGCCGGATATCATTTACAAGCCGGATCCCGATTACTCGGGTCCCGACAGCTTTGGTTTCTATGTGACCGATGGGGCTCTGGATTCGGGGGTCGCTGCAGTCTCTCTGCAGGTGGTACAGGTGAATGATGCCCCCCGTGCCTTCAATCGCAGCGTGAGCCTGGAACAGGGATCATCCATTACCTTTGTGCTGGATGGTGACGACAAGGAGGAAGATCCCCTCTCCTATACGATTACGACACTGCCTACAAATGGGATACTGGGAGGGGCAACTAGCGGTGCCCTGGCCAATATGAGTCCCCTACAGTATACACCCGATAGCGATTTTTCCGGCACGGATCAATTCGGCTTTGAGTTGAGCGACGGAAACGGAGGGGTGGCCACCGGTGTGGTCACTATTGAGGTGCTGCCCTACGCCCAAAGCACCATCGACTCCGATGGTGATGGCTTGCGTGATGCCGATGAAGTGAATGTCCACAAGACAAATCCTCTCCTGGCAGACACAGACGGTGATGGCTTCAGTGACTTCGAAGAGGTCGTCACGTTCGCTTTCGATAGTTCTGTCAACAATTTCCGCTTCAACCCTCTAATAGCGGATACACCGAAGATATCGATGTCAATCTCGGCCACCCCTTATGCCTTTGTGCAGTATTACGGGACAAGCTATAAATCATTTGAGCTGGAGCGTTCGGTTTCTTCCTCCAGCGCTATCACCAAGGAAAAAAGCAGCAAACAGGTCAGTGGTCTGTCGAAGGCCTATGAGCTGGGCCGTGAGCTCACCATTGCAGTACAGGGTACAGATATAAATAGTCAATCCGGCTCGGGTGGTGCCTTTATTGCTGCCAACTATCCGCAGACCTTCACCACGACCAGTGGCCACGCGACTCTATTTTCAGAAGAGAGTCTTAATGAGAATCAGTTATACCTCAAAAGCTTAAGCGACTGGGAGCGGGATAATGTCATCGCAGATTCTGTTGGGTCTATCAAGTTTGATCGGGAGTTCACCAATAATAGTAACTTGAGTTACAAACTCAATAACATTACATACCGACTTTACAGTTATAACCCGAGTCAGAATCAACCCTTTGTTGAAATCGGCAAACATAACACCTTTGTGGGCAGTACCCTTTCGCCCGGACAGTCAAGCAGCGTCACCGAAGAAAATATATTTCTACAGGATATCGAGAGAGTAAAGCGCGCTTTTAAAGATTCCAAAGGTTTTATCGTGGTACCCGAAAACTACGATATTACTGATCAGAACGGACTCACTTATAACTTCAGCTCCACCGGCATCCTGAGTAAAGATGTGATGTTCATGATTGACTATAATGGTATGGATGGTCGCAAGAACATCAAGGAGATGATCGCGGTTCACGGCGACCCATCGCAAAAACTGACCTTGCTGGGAGCCCTCTCAAATATACTCAAGCTCGATGTGACAACCGCAGTGAATAGTTCACCCACCAATTCCAAGTTGACTAGTGGTGACTACATCACCTCTATCGACGGACTGGCCGACAGCTATCCGACGGGTTCCTGGGTAATCATTCATGGCAAACAGCAGGGCAATAATACCATCACCACTCGTGTCTATACGTCACCCAGCGTCAAGGCAGCCTGGGATGCACGTGGTACACAGACTCCAGGTAACCTAGTTGATGCCTTCAATAGCGCGGCATTTGAACTTAATGGCGGTGATGTTGTACAGCTGATTTATTTGCGCGACGAAGACAGTGATGGTGTGACCACAGCGACGGAATACTTCTATTCCAGTGATCCCTATAGTGACGACAGTGATGGTGATTCCCTGACAGACGCCGAAGAGATCAATGGCTGGCAAGTGAGCTTTACCGATGATACGAATACGACTCTCACTCGCCATGTCGTCTCTGATCCCACTATCCAGGATACAGATGGAGACGGTTTAAATGACAATCTTGAGGCGAATCTGTTTAACGCGGACTTTAGCCTGAGACGAGATCCGTCGTCGAAAGACACCGATGGGGACACCATTCCGGATGATGTGGATGATTTCTCTGGCGCGGTACTAAGCTCAAGTGCCTTTGATAGTATGCAGTTGGAAGCTTTCACGTCCACCTTCCCTGGCACGAATACCGATATGACCGTGAATTACACTCTGCCCACGGCCTTGCAGGCGGCCGACCTGGGTGTCGGTACCTATAAGCTAGTCCTGTTACGACAGATACGTTCCACCACTGATCCGGTGTTTGTTGAGCCGGACAGTTATCCGACCAATGGCTGGCCCTTCCTGGTGGGTGATGATGTTACGACGGCCGATACCGGCACTAGCTGTACAGCCGCGACCTGCTGGACGGTGGTTCATGTTGCGGACTACACACCGGGATCAGCCCCTATCAGCGACAGCTTTACCACCAGTAGCGATACCAGCAATCAACTGGCGAGTGGTGAGACCGCCAAATTTATCGCCTATATCGGCATCGATGGTGTCTACCATCGCCTTCCGTACGACGTGGTGGTTAGCAGTGCCCAGGAGCAAATACGTGTCGTGATGTCCGACGGGACCTATTCCAACAAGGTAACCCTCATCGGTAGTGACGGTGATCCCATCGGCCGTAATGTGGGCACAAACTATGTTGAAGGCAATGTCATCTATAATGCCAATTTCTCTGGTACCACCTACACGGGTTCACCCCTCGGCCCTTATACAGACAGCTATTATCAATTTGCTCGGGCATGGGGAGCGCCTTATTACGACTTCCAGTATACGAGGTATGACAGCGCCCTAGCATCCCAGGGTGGTGTTTATATCATTCCGAAGATCCCGGCTGAGTTGGTCTACAACGACTTCAATCACATCAACGATGTCTTGAATAACAATCGAAAGGGTGATGGCCAGCTGGATCTGTTGTGGTATCTGTATGTGGCGGGGGTCCGTGTTAATACTCCCACGACCCATCCCATTGGTGGCAGCTACGATCAGCTCGCGCCCTCGGCGCCAAGATCTGGTCCCACGACGAACTCCGATACTTTTCTGGATGTATTTGGTGACGATGTGCCCACAGTAATTACGAAGCCATCGCTTGAGGCCTGCTATTACATCAGACAGTACCTGTATGAAAAGGATGCCACCCACAGTTCCTACTGGAACTATACCACCAGCACTACAGGTACCTACGTGAGCGTGTGTCGCGACAATGGTGCGGATGGTGTGGGCATATGGACGGTGGCGGATGTCAATACCGGGGAGGTCTATGGTGCGACGCGGGCCGATAACCCCAACCCGGTTAAGGTACCCGTCTCATTTACCTGGGAACCAGGGGAGAATTTCTATTCACAGCCCTTTGGCAAGCCACCGACCGCGGCGACTGTCAACACGACCATGGAAGTCCATATCGATCCCTAACCTCAAGGCATGTAAGAGGGAAAGGCCGTCATTATTGGCGGCTTTTTCATTTTCGAGCAGAGCTAGAAATTATCCAAAGTGATTTGAATGGGCCAGTTTGTATGGTAAGTGACTATGTCTGTTTCGCGCTTATTGATTTCGGCTATATCCATAGGTCGATTCCCATTGCCCACCCCTGAAATCCAGTTGGAACCACTTGGGCTGGAATTTGTCGCTTGCCTGCATCGGAAAGGGGACCAGATCCGGTTCGCCGTGGCTCTCCTCCACACTGCAACTTTTGGTCATCACGGGGCGAAAATAGAGCCGGAGGTTAGGGTGGCCGGAATCGATGGTTTGGGCATCAGGGTGGGGTGAGGGAGGATAGACCACCTGTTTGCGGATGAGGCAGCTGAAGTAGAGCTCCATCTCCACATGAAGCGGTGTCACCAGATCATCCAGTACCTGTCGGGCCTTGTCGGTGATGGCGATGTCCATGGCTTATGCTCCGTGTTCTGGTGAGTTCATCAAATTTGCACAGCTCGCGGCCAATTTCAATGCCTTGCTTCACATGTGGGCTTTCCCGGCAGGTAGAGTGGTTCAGAATGCGCTAAAATATGGCCCCTCAATCGATTCAGTGTGTCAAATTCATGAGTAAGCAACGCAAGGCAGTGGCCCTAATCTCCGGTGGCCTGGACTCCATGCTCGCGGCCCGGACCGTGATGGAGCAGGGTGTGCATGTCGAGGGCATCAATTTCTTCACCGGATTTTGCGTGGAGGGTCATACCCACGCCATCCGCAAAAAGGACAAGGAAAAGCCCAAGCGCAACAATTCGCTGTGGGTGGCGGAACAACTCGGCATCAAGCTGCACATCGTGGATGTCTCGGAGGAGTACAAGGACGTGGTCATCAACCCGCGCCATGGTTACGGTGCCAACCTCAATCCCTGTCTCGACTGCAAGGGCTTCATGGTCAAAAAGGCCCTGCAGTGGATCGATGAAAATGACTTCGATTTCATTATTACCGGTGAGGTGGTGGGTCAGCGCCCCATGTCGCAGCGCAAGGACACCATGCCGGTGATCGCACGCGAATCGGGTGCCGGCGACCGCTTGTTGCGTCCGCTTTGCGCCCGCTATTTGCAAGAGACCCTGCCCGAGCGTGAAGGCTGGGTGGACCGCGACAAGCTTCACGACTTCTCTGGCCGCTCACGTAAACCACAGTTTGAGCTGGCAAAACGTTTCGGCATCGAAGAGTGGGCCCAGCCCGCCGGCGGTTGTTGCTTCCTCACCGATGCCGCCTACTCCAGCAAGCTGTCGGATCTCTGGCAGGCTCGAGGCGAACGCGACTACGAACTGGATGACATCATGTTGTTGAAGGTGGGTCGTCATCTTCGTCCGCGCCCAAACTTCAAACTCATTGTCGGTCGTGAGGAAGGGGAAAACAATTTCCTTCACGGTTATCGTAAACAGTTTACCCATATCAAGACTGTCAGCCATGGCGGTCCCCTGGTACTGATCGACGGCCAGGATCTGACGGAGCAGGACCTGGAGCTGGCGGCCCGCGTTGCGGCACGATTCAGCCAGGGCAAGAACGAGCCCGAGGTGGAGGTGGAATTGACCAGCGGTGAGGGCGTTTCGCGTGCCATGCGTATTGCCCCCATTGACCCGGATGAGATGCCGCAGGAGTGGTATTTGTGAGCACTCACAAACTCGATGCGACACGTCTCCTCTGTCCTATGCCCGTCATCCGGACCCAGGACCGGGTCAAGGAACTGACCCCGGGCGAGACCCTCGAAGTGATTTGCACCGACCCCGGCGTAAAGAATGATATCCCGGCCTGGTGTAGGATAAATGGTCATACGGTCCGTGACATCCGCGAACAGGACGAGGAAATCATTATTACCATCGAGGTCGGCAGTGGGTCATAGCCACGCACACAGCCACAGTGATCCGGAGATCAATCCCAGAAGCGCACGCTATCGTGAAGTGAAGAAGGTGACTCTCATCGGCTCGCTCATCGACCTGGTGCTGGGTGTGGCCAAGATCTTCGTCGGCATGATCGCCCATTCCCAGGCCCTGATCGCCGACGGCATCCATTCCCTCTCCGATCTGGTAACCGACTTCATGGTCCTGTGGGCGGCCAAGCATGCCCACAGTGAAGCCGATGAGGAACACCCCTATGGACACGGTCGCATTGAGACCGTCGCCACCATCGGCCTGGGTCTGGCCCTCATCGGAGTTGCCGTCGGCATTGCCTACGATGCCGTTCAACGCCTGTTCAATCCCGATGCCCTGCTCCAGCCCGGTTACCTGGCTCTGGTGGTGGCGGGCGCCTCCATCCTCTCCAAGGAAGCCATCTATCACTACACCATGTGGGCGGCGAAAAAACACCGTTCCGCCATGTTGCGTGCCAATGCCTGGCACAGTCGCACCGATGCCATCTCCTCGGTGGTGGTCTTCGTCGGCGTGGTGGGCACCATGTATGGTCTGACCTATCTCGATGCCGTGGCCGCGGTACTGGTTGCAGTCATGATTGCCAAGATTGCGTGGGACCTTATCTGGCAAAGCGTGCAGGAGATCATGGATGCCGGCCTGGAAGAGGAACGGGTTCATGCGATCCGTGAGGCCATCCTGGAGGTCGACGGAGTGCGAGAGCTGCATGAGTTGAGAACTCGGCGTCTGGGTCCCGATGCGCTGGTGGACGTGCACGTACTGGTCGGGCCGAGACTCAGCATCTCAGAGGGCCACCACATTGCCGAGGCGGTGAGGAGCCGTCTCATCCAGCGCATCGACGAAGTCAGCGATGTGATGGTCCATATCGATCCGGAAGACGATGAACAGGTTGCGCCATGTCGCAAGTTGCCCTTACGCTCCGAGGTCACGAGTGAACTGGAGGCAGCCTGGACCGATTTGCCCGGTGTGCAAGCTATTCAGGACATGACGCTGCATTATCTCGACGGCAAGGTCGAAGTCGATCTGGTGCTGCCGCTGGATTTATTACAGCAACATGAGGCCTCGGAGATACGGTCCGGATTCGAGGAGGTGGCCGCGAAGCTCGAAATATTGCGATGTATCCGCGTGTCCTTCGGATGATGCGCTATAATAGTGCATCGATTCGCGATATGCACACATACGGTGCACTCGGAGCGTGAAAGCTACATCGTTTTAAATATAACTTGTTGTAAAGCATAAAAAATACTCGCTGGCATAGTTCATGCACCTAAATGAAACAGAATTTCTGGCACACTGGTGTGGGTGGTCCATACCATAACGAGAAAATTAATCCCTGGAGTTCAAGCAATGTCCGATAAAGTTCTTAAAATGATCGAAGAAAATGGCGTGAAGTTTGTCGACTTCCGCTTTACAGACACTCGCGGTAAGGAGCAGCACGTCTCCGTACCCACCCACACTATCGATGCCGATGTCTTCACCGAAGGCAAGATGTTCGACGGTTCTTCCATCTCCGGCTGGAAGGGCATCAACGAATCCGACATGATTCTCATGCCCGATCCCGAAACCGCCGTGCTGGACCCCTTCAGCGACGAGGCCCAGCTGATCCTGCGCTGCGACATCATCGAGCCCTCCAACATGCAGGGTTACGAGCGTGATCCTCGCTCCGTTGCCAAGCGCGCCGAGGCCTACTTGAAGTCCACCGGCATCGCCGACACCGCCTTCTTCGGTCCCGAGCCCGAATTCTTCGTCTTCGACGATGTACGCTGGGGTGCCACTATGGCCGGTGCCTTCTATAAAGTTGATTCCGAGGAATCCGAGTGGAACTCCGAGCGTGTCTACGAAAACGGCAACATGGGTCACCGTCCCGGCGTCAAGGGCGGCTACTTCCCGGTTCCCCCCGTCGACAGCCTGCATGACCTGCGTGCCGCCATGTGCCTGGCCATCGAAGAGATGGGCGTTGAGGTCGAAGTACACCACCACGAGGTGGCTACAGCCGGTCAGTGTGAAATCGGTACCAAGTTCAACACCCTGGTTAAGCGCGGCGACGACACTCAGACCATGAAGTACTGCATCCATAACGTGGCCCACGCCTACGGCAAGACCGCCACCTTCATGCCCAAGCCGCTGGTTGGTGACAACGGTACCGGTATGCACGTGCACCAGTCCCTGGCCAAAGACGGCGTCAACCTGTTTGCCGGTAACGAGTACGGTGGCCTGTCTGAAACTGCCCTGTTCTACATCGGCGGTATCATCAAACACGCCCGTGCCCTGAACGCCTTCACCAATGCTTCTACCAACTCTTACAAGCGTCTGGTCCCCGGCTTCGAGGCACCGGTTATGCTGGCCTACTCCGCCCGTAACCGCTCCGCTTCTATCCGTATCCCGTACGTGAGCAACCCCAAGGGTCGCCGTATCGAGGTCCGTTTCCCTGACCCGACCGCCAACCCTTACCTGGCCTTCTCCGCCATGATGATGGCCGGCCTGGACGGTATCATGAACAAGATCCACCCCGGTGATGCCATGGACAAGGACCTGTACGACCTGCCCGCCGAAGAGGCCGCACAGATCCCCACGGTTTGCCACAGCTTCGACCAGGCCCTGGAAGAGCTGGACAAGGACCGTGCCTTCCTCACCGCCGGTGGTGTATTCACCGACGACATGATCGATGCCTACATCGAACTGAAGATGGATGAAGTCACCCGCATGCGTATGACCACCCACCCGGTGGAATTCGACATGTACTACAGCTGCTAAGCTCGACCCGGAAGCTGTATAAGAACGCCCCCGCAAGGGGGCGTTTTTGTTTGTGGGTCGGTCCAGATCGAGTATTCTCAGACTATGCGCTGGCTTACCCTATTTTGCTTTCTCATCGCCTCGACCGTATTCGCGGGCGACATCTATAAGGAAGTCCTGCCCGATGGCAGGGTGATCTATAGTGATCGGCCGGGTAAGGAGTCCGTCGAGATGAGGATCGAGCCCCTGCAGACCGTGAAGCCGCCGCCGCGCCGTGTCGAACAGAGCCGGGCCATGGAGGTCAAACCGCAGCAGTCACCCGCCCCCGCACCGACGTATGAAGAACTCAGACTGGTCAGTCCGGCGAAGGATGCCAGCGTGCGTGAGAATAGCGGTCGCGTCACGGTGAAAGTGGAACTGTCTCCGGAACTACAGGTTCAAAGTGGTCATCGACTGGCCGTCGAACTGGACGGTACGCGTCTGGCGGGACGCTTTACCGGTCAACAGATGGAGCTCAGTAATGTCGATCGTGGGAGTCACGAGCTGGCGGTTGTGATCCTGGATCCGTCGGGCAATGTCATCCGCCGCACACAAACCCACCGCTTCCATTTGCACCGTCATTCCCAATTGTTTACTCAATAATCACACAATATGCACTATATTAGTGCATTGTTATCTTGCCTGGCATACACTGAATAATGTCGTGACAAATCCAGGTTCCGATGTGTTCCCGCACACCCCAATTAAGTCATTGATAAGTAGGGCATAAATCTCCATGGAGATTGGCCGGGACAGCGTCGATCCGCGTTGCGCCAAGTTGGACTGTTTCTTGCAAAGGCAGTGATATGGAAGCACCCAGAATTATTTCGCCCGAGGTGATGAAACTCATCGTCGAGAATCTCAACTCCGTGGTGATGTTGTTTGATGATGCCATGCACCTTCTTTACATCAACCCTGTGGGTGAAATGCTCTTCGGCGTCAGTGCACCGCATTTGATCGGCCGAGAGGCACACGAGCTCTTTAACCGGGCAAAACTGGTGCAGGCCCTGGGTGAGGCACTGGATAGCGCGCACCCGTTTACCGAGCGTGAGTGCGAAATCGAGGTCAATATAGAGAAAGTGGTGAATGTGGACCTGACCGCCATTCCTCTACTGGAAGCCGAGCAGCCACGGGCCCTGCTGGTGGAGATGAACCCCATCGACCGGCAGCTGCGTATCGCGCGTGAGGAGAACCTGCTGGCCCTGAATCAGGCCACGCGTTCGCTGGTGCGCAACATGGCGCACGAGATCAAGAATCCTCTGGGTGGGATACGCGGCACGGCCCAGTTGCTGGAGCGCGAACTCGTGGGCGAGGAACTTAAGGAGTTCACCGGCATTATCATTAGCGAAGCGGACCGCCTGCAGAAGCTGGTGGACCGGATGCTTGGTCCCAATACCTTGCCGCATAAGGAGATGCTCAACATCCACGAGGTGCTGGAACGGGTCAAGCAGGTGGTGGAAATGAACCTCGCCGAGGGGATTTCGATTGGGCGCGACTATGACATCAGTCTGCCCGAGCTCTATGCCGACAAGGACCAGTTGATTCAGTCCTTCATGAACCTGGTACGCAATGCGGTTCAGGCTCTAAATGGCGATGGGATGATCACGTTATGCACACGGGTCTTGCGCCAGTACACCATCGGTCATGTGCGTCATCGTCACGTGGCCGCGATACAGATTATTGACAACGGTCCGGGAATACCGGAGTCCCTGCAGGAGAAGATCTTCTTCCCCATGGTCACGGGACACACCGGTGGAACCGGGCTGGGTCTTTCGATATCACAATCTTTGATTAATCAGCATGGCGGCCTGATCGAATGTTCAAGCCAGCCGGGGAGGACCGTGTTCAGCGTGTTGCTCCCCATCAGCGAGGAGAATGGAGATTTCCATGGGTAACGGCATTAAGGTCTGGATCATCGACGATGATCGTTCCATTCGTTGGGTACTGGACAAGTCTTTGAGAAAAGCGGGCATGGAGGTCACCGCCTTCGAAAATGCCGAAGGCATACTCGACCTTTTGGGGCGCAAGCAGCCCGATGTACTGGTCACCGATATCCGCATGCCCGGCATCGACGGCCTATCCCTGCTGGATCGGATTCAGGAGTTGTATCCCCTGTTGCCGGTAATCATCATGACGGCCCACTCGGACCTGGAGAGTGCCGTCTCCGCCTACCAGGGTGGTGCCTTCGAATACTTGCCCAAGCCCTTCGATATCGATGATGCGGTGGAACTGGTGGAACGGGCCGCAGCCACGGTCGCGTCCAATGCCATCTTCCCCGACGGGCAGGATGATGCGGAGGAACCGGAGATCATCGGCGAGGCCCAGTCCATGCAGGAGGTGTTTCGCGCCATCGGCCGACTCGCCAGCTCCAATATTACCGTGCTCATAAACGGTGAGTCGGGCACCGGTAAGGAACTGGTGGCCCATGCCCTGCATCGCCATAGCCCGCGTGCCAAGAATCCCTTCATTGCCCTGAACATGGCGGCGATCCCGCGCGATCTGCTGGAGTCGGAGTTGTTTGGTCACGAGAAGGGGTCATTCACCGGCGCCCAGGCCGCACGCAAGGGGCGCTTTGAACAGGCCGATGGCGGTACACTCTTTCTCGACGAAATCGGCGACATGCCCTCGGAATTACAGACCCGCCTGCTGCGTGTGCTGGCCGAGGGCGAGTTTTATCGCGTGGGTGGCCACTCGCCGGTGAAGGTGGACGTGCGTATTATCGCCGCGACCCATCAGAACCTTGAAACCCTGGTGGAACAAGGCCGCTTCCGTGAGGATCTGTTCCACCGCCTCAATGTCATCCGTATCCACATCCCCTCCCTGCGCGAACGTCGCGAGGACATCCCGCTCTTGGTGAATCACTTCCTCAAGGAGGCGGCACGCGAACTCAATGTCGAACCCAAGAGCGTGGGCGAGGAGACGGCGCGTTTCCTCAGCGGGCTCAACTGGCCGGGCAACGTGCGTCAGCTGGAGAACACCTGCCGCTGGTTGACGGTGATGTCACCGGGCAAGGTGGTGAGGATGGAAGACCTGCCGCCGGAGCTTAAGGAGGAGAAGGGTGCTGCCAGCTCGGGCGAAGACTGGGAATCGGCCCTGCGCCGCTGGGTGGATACTCATCTGGCTCAGGGCCAGTCCAACATCCTCGACAACACCACCCCTCGCTACGAGAAGATCATGATCGAGGAGGCCCTGAAGTATACGGGCGGTCGCCGCCAGGATGCGGCCAAGCTTCTCGGTTGGGGCCGCAACACCCTTACCCGCAAGATCAAGGAGCTGGGCATGGAAGAGGCGCGCAGCGAGGCCTAGGCCGCGCGTCCCTCCTGTAATAATTCACGGATGGCCAGGGCGAGACGCTTGATGCCCTCGGCGATAGTGGCCTCGTCGACGGTGGAAAAGCTCAGACGCAGGCTGTTATGGGCCAGTCCATCGACATAAAAGGGGTCGCCGGGCACGAATACGACCTTGTCCTTGATCGCCTTCTGCAATAGATCACGCGCGGCGTAGCCTTCCGGCAGTCGTACCCACAGAAACATGCCCCCGTCCGGGTGCGTGGTTTCAATCCCATCGGGAAACTCTCGCCCGATTGCCTCCAGCATGGTGTCCCGTTGTCGACCGTACTTGTCGATGATGTTTTCAATGTGCGCATCCAGATCGTTATCGCACAGATATTGGTAGAGCACGCGCTGAGAAAAATAGTTGGTATGCAGGTCCGAGGCCTGCTTGGCGATGACCAGTTTCTCCAGGATGGAGTCGGGGGCCACAATCCAGCCGAGTCGGAACGAGGGCACCACGGTCTTGGAAAACGAACCGAGCAGGATGGTGCGCTCCGGCATCATGGACGCGAAGGAATCGGGCCGTGTGCCCTCGAAGCGGATGTCGCCGTAGGGATCGTCCTCAATTAGCAACGTCCGGCTGTCCTGCATGGCCTCCACCACTTCTCGACGACGTGCGTTGGTATAGGAGATCCCCGATGGATTTTGAAAATTGGGCACCGTATACATGAGTTTTGCCCGGGCGGTCGCCAGTGTCGATTGGAGTGGGGTGACCTGCATGCCGGCATCGTCCATCGGCACGGCGTGGAAGCGGGCGCGGTAGATGGAGAAGGCCTGGATGGCGCCGAGATAGCCTGGCGCCTCGATGATGACCTCATCGCCTTCGTTGAGCAGTGCCTTGCCCAACAGGTCCAGACCCTGTTGCGAACCGTTGGTGATGAGAATGTTATCGGGATTGACCTCAAGGCCCATCTTGTCGCGGTAACGCGTGGCAATGTATTCCCTCAGTGGCCCGTAACCTTCGGTGGTACTGTATTGCAGGATCTCGTTGCCGCCGGTTTCGAATACCTTCTGGGTCGCGGCCTGGATGGCCTTAGTGGGAAACAGGGCCGCGCTGGGTAAGCCGCCGGCAAAGGAGATCACCGTCGGGTCCTGAGTCACTTTGAGTATTTCGCGGATAAACGACGGTGGGACGTCGCTGATGCGATCGGAAAACAGCTCTTGCATGGTATCCATTTTGTTCAGATGGGGGAGTCGACTAAGATACAGCAGCCACGATTATAAAGGAACGTCCTCCCGCCCATGTTTGACATCGTCCTCTACCAGCCCGAGATCCCGCCGAATACGGGAAACATCATCCGCCTATGTGCCAACACGGGGATGCGTCTGCACCTCATCGAGCCGCTCGGATTTGAACTCGATGACAGGCGTATGCGCCGAGCCGGTCTGGATTATCATGAGTTCGCCGCGGTGGTCATTCACCCCGACATGGCGGCATTTGTTGAAGCGGTACAGCCGGCCAATATCTACGCCTGCTCGACGCGGGGCAATCGCAATTATGCCGAGGTGAAATACCGTCCCGGCGATGCCATGTTATTTGGCCCCGAGACACGTGGATTACCGCAGTCGTTACTGGATGAGCTGGGCAGGGAGAACGTATTGAGGTTGCCGATGCAGTCGGAAAGCCGCAGCCTGAACCTGTCCAATGCGGTTGCCGTGTTTGTCTATGAAGCCTGGCGACAGAACGGTTTCGGTCAGTGCAGTTGAGTCGGACCCTTTAAGGGCAGGCTAAACCAGAAAGTGGAGCCGGTTTCCCCATCCGACTGTACGCCCATGTCACCCCCCAATATCTCGACGATGGTCTTGCACACCGATAACCCCAACCCACTCCCCTCTTCCGCATGATACGGGTCCACGCGGTGAAACGGCTGAAATATTTTAAGCTGTGAAGTAGTGGGAATGCCGATACCGGTATCCTTAATCTCGAGTATGATGTTGTCTTCATCCCGATCGGATCGACAATCGACCGTGACAGTACCCTGTTCACGATTGTACTTAATGGCATTGGTCAGGAGGTTAATCAGAACCTGGCGTAATCGCGTGATATCTGTCGTAATAAAAATATCATCATGCGCTTTCGTCTGGTCGATAAGATTTATGTCTCGCTTGTCCGCCATGGGCTTCATCAGTTCGAGTGCATCATGAACGACATTGCATAGATTAACCGGCTCTATCTGCAATTCAACATAACCGGATTCTATACTGGAGATCTCAATCAACTCGTTGATCAGTGTCAGCAGGTGCTCGGATGCCTTGAGAATTTCTTGCAGGGCAGTGGCGTGTTCCTTATCGAAATCATTTCTGTCCAGATCCATCAACTGGGCAAATCCCATAATGGCGTTCATGGGCGTGCGCAGTTCATGACTGACGCGCGAGAGAAATTCCGTCTTCGCCAGGCTGGCAGCCTCGGCGTTCTCCTTCTCTATTTCCAGCTCTGCCGTGCGCTGTTTCACTAGCTTGTCCAGGTCGCGGTTCAGCTCTTCGAGATTACGTGTGCGTTCTGCGACCAGTGTTTCAAGCTGGCTCTTGTCCAGGGCCAGCTGCTCGATGACTTGAATATCGAGGTAATTGCGTATTGCGGCGGTAACCGCCGAAATCAGTTTGCCGGCTGTAAGTTCAGACTTTTCCCGATAATCATTGATATCGTAATTCTGTATGACCTTTGATTCGGGAGCCTGACCCGGTTGTCCGGTTCGAAGGATGATTCGGACATGCTTGTTGTTTATTACATTGCGAGTGTAATCAACAAGCTCGAGACCGGCATTATCGGTTTCCATTACGACATCGAGAAGAATCACAGCAATATCTTTATGCTGTTCGAGTAGTTGCCGAGCATGGTTTGCAGAATAGGCACTCAACATCTCAAGGGGACGGTTCTTATAAGTGTAATTGCCAAGGACCATCTCGGTGACACGATGAATATCCTCTTCATCGTCAATAATGAGAATTTTAATGGGCCTTGTAGTCGCACGTTGCCGGTTAGTTTTAGCGTCTTTCCCTGCAGCATCGTCAAATAGTGGAGTATTGCCATTGTTCGAGAATAAAGTCGGGATAATATTCATGAGCTGACTCCGTGTTCAGGAAAGCATATCAGAATCTGCATGCCTTCACCTTTCGAGCTTTCCACCTCTATCGTACCTCCAAGTGTTTGAGATACGATGTTAAATAGTATGTGTAGTCCGAGCCCACTTCCGCCCGAGCCTCTTTTTGTAGTGTAGAACGGTTCAAAAATTTTTCTCAGGTTCTCCTGTTCTATGCCAACGCCGTTATCGCGGTAGCGTATGGTTATGTCTTGCTCTGTACGGCTTATGGCAATATAGATGTCGCCATGGCCGGACTCTTCAAAACCATGAATGATAGAATTGATGATTAGGTTTGTGATGATCTGAGAGATGGCGCCAGGATACGTTTCTATCTCAAGCGTCTTGGGACAATCCACCTCGATATGATATTCGCCTTGCTTCAGCCGTGGACTCAGGCTGCGGATAACTTCATGCAGATAGCTGCAGATTTCAAATCGTCGTGGTGATTCGGAGGACTGATCCACGGCAACCTGCTTAAAGCTACGGATCATTTCCGCCGCGCGGTTAAGGTTGTTCATTAGGATGCCAGTGCTTTCGGTGGCAGCCGTCAGAAGGTCTTCAAAGTCACTGCGTTTGAGTTCGTTCTTATCATACAGTTCGCTGTATTCATCTAACTGCATTTGCAGATGCGATGCGGCTGTAACACCGATGCCGATGGGTGTGTTTATCTCATGGGCGACACCTGCAACCAAGCCGCCAAGTGCCGCCATCTTCTCGGTATCGACCAGGTGTTTCTGGGCTCTCTTGAGATCTTCCAGCGAGGCCTCCAGCTGGTTGGTGCGCTCCTGTACACGCTTTTCAAGATCTTCATTCAGGCGCTGAATTTCTTCCTCTGACTGTTTACGCTTGGTAATGTCTCGAATCGATGCGTGTATGAGAGGCTGTTCTCCAACCTGAGTCGTAGTCAAGGTGACCTCGGCAGGAAAGGTTGTGCCGTCCAGTCTTTGATGCAACCACTCAAAGCGGTGAAAATGATTTTTATACGCCAACTGCACCATCTGTTGACCCAGTTCTTCCGAGCTTTCTCCATTGGGCTGATGGTCGGGTGAAAGCCGCCACGGTTTTAAATTGCACAGTCTGTCACGATGTTCGGCAACAAACATCTGCAGTGCCGCACCATTGACGTCGATAATGCCTTGATCATTCATGATAAAGGTGGCGTCTTCACTGGCTTCGAAGACTTCGCGATACATCTGTTCGGAATTTCTGAGGGCATCCTCCGCCTCCTTACGTTCGGTGATATCATGCACCGTACCGACCATACGCATGGGTTTGCCGGACTTGTCGCGGTAAATCTCACCGCGTTCATTCACGATACGGATACTGCCATCCGGTCGTACGACCCTGTGTTCGATGTTATACGGTTTGCTCGCATCCTCAACGGCGGCCGTTACAGAAGAGGTGACAGCATCGCGGTCGTCCGGATGGATACATTCAAGAAAGGCTGGATAGGTGGCAGCGAATTGTTGTGGCGTCAGCCCGAAAATTCGAAATACCTCATCGGACCATTGCAGATCGTTTGACAGGATGTTCCAGTCCCAATGCCCGATGTGGGCAATGGCCTGTGCTCGATATAGAGTATCCTGGTTGGTACGCAACTCTTCTTCCATCTGTTGCTGATCCGTGACATCGACGCCGATGGCTATGATGTTGGTAACATTCCCGTGCGCATCATTCAGGGTACTGTTGGACCAGGAAATGAGCCGCCTGGAACCTTCTCGTGTCTGCCAGTAATTTGTATGTGTATTATGTATGGTACTTGTGACGAGATCCTCAAAGACCATCATGACCGTTTGCTTCTCGTCATCGGGTATAACCCGATCCCAGACCGGTGTGCCGATCATCTCTTCGCGTCTGTATCCAGTTATGTTTTCGCACACCTTGTTGAACTCCACGAAATGCCCATAGCGATCAAGAACAACTACGAGGGCATTGGCATTATTTAGAATGGCATTGGTGAAGTTTCTCTCGTCCTGGAGGCTAATCTGATTCTGTCGCAGCTGTTTGAGAAGTTTCTGCCAGCCATTGACTAGAAAGCCAATTTCATCCAGTGAATAGGGTGTGATCTTCATCGACGTGAGTTTGTCAAGATTATCACTGAGTAGCGGACCTTGAAGGGGCTTGATACTGGCGAAGAAGCTGCGAGACACAAGGTATGCGCCGGCCGTGGCAATAGCGATTAAAGCAAACCACAGGTAGATTGTTTCCTGATTAAAGTAGCCGGTACGATCGTAAAAGTAGAGTATCAGCATCATGTCGATGAGCAGAGGGGTCACAATGCCGAGCACCATTATTTTGGTACGTATCGGGATGGCGTTGAAGACGACACCCTTGGGCCCGAGATAGGAACCGAGCAGATCGTTTAAATAGAAATATATCGGAAACAGAATAATGAGGACGGTCGGAAGGGTATCGAGATAGGTCAGTATCTCATCCTCGGTAGTAAGTATGCGCAAGGTCTCTGTGTGAATATAGTAATTGACGGAGAAAGGGCCTCCTTGTGAATAGAGCAGGATATAGATCAGACTGAAGATAATCATTCGACTCAATTTGTGCGCGATTTGTTGAGTCTCTTTGGTATTACCCCTTGCCAGTGAGTCTTCCAGGGCTCCACTGTAGTGCAACAGAAACTTGTGCTGGAGATAAATACCGAAGACCAGGACTGCAAGGATGTAGAAGACCGTGTAGCTGGCGACGGCCTGTACGATCTCTTCGAATGAATAGGCACCGAGAAAGACCTCAACAATTGCCCCGATGGCGGGTACCGCAATCGTGGCAATCGAAAACGCGTACAGATAACGCTTGCGGAATTGGCTAGCGCTGATTTCACGCATGGGCGATGACACTCCCTATTAGACCATCTGACTATACCAATTCATCCAGCGCTAATACTTATGTCTTTGTAAGCAATTGTAAAAACCTGTCTCGCATGGCGAGAGACGGGCACCTACGAAAGTGACGGCTATACTGCAAAGAACAGCAAGGTATTAGATATTATTGTAAATAAAATCAATTAGTTAAATGATGGAGCAGGACAAGGTGTTGTTGATTCAGAGTGCGAACCGGCCCCGAGCTCGCTGATATACCTTATTTAGGGTATGTGATTCAGTTCACATTTGGTGTATCTATAAGCCCTGAGTGTTTACCAAAGAGTGTGTGAGGATAAAAGGATGATTAAAAAAATAATGACTGCCAGTGCTCTGTCGCTGGCCATGGCCGCCTGTGGTGGAGGCACGACCGATCAAACGACCACCGATATTACCTTGAGTGGAGTGATTTCGGCACCGACGGGTGTGGTGGCTCAGATGGAGCCCCGTACTTTCAAATCCATGCTGGCTGAGGTCATGTTAGGCAAGGAATCGGCGGCCGTAACCACTGGCTGGAGTAATGTCGGTGCAGGTATTGATGTTAACTTGATTGAGATTGATGCATCCGGTACACAGGTAGGCTCGGTCATAGCCAGTTCGACCACAGGTGCAGATGGCAGTTACAGTCTGACACTTCCCGAGACATTCAGTGCCGGGCCTGAATATGTTGTCAGGGCAGGTTCAGGCTCTACCGTTATCGATGCACGTGTAACAAATGTTGGTACAGTAAACGTTGACCCATCGACTGATGCGGCAAGTGACCTCGTTACTCAAGTTGCTAATGATTTGGGTGCGCTAAGCATTGATGAACTACAGATCATCCTTGAACTAGTACAGCAAACATTGGCCGATCTTGATGCATCAACCCTCGACTCGACAACCGTATCTGATGACATCATCACAGCTGTACAAAATGATCCGGATAGCTCGAATGTAATTAACAGTACAACTAGTACTGGAAAGGTGTGTGGAACGGTTAGGGATTCCAACGATACGGCCCTTGCCAATATCACTATTGTTGCACGTGATTATGGAAACTGGGTCACGCGCTCCAAGATAAAAACAAATAGCTCAGGTGCCTACTGCCTGAACCTGCCTAAGCAGGGAGATACAAATCCGGATGGAGGTACATTCAGCGGAGATTACATTCTTGGCGCGATAAACCATACGAGTACTAGCATGGCTGCCAGTCAGTGGTGGACCAGTACCAGCGCCAGTGATACTGCGGGCGGCGGTGGTGCAAATAACCAGTTCGAAGCAGAAAAGGTACAGGTGACTGGTACCACTGAAGTACCAGGTAATTTCTACCTGTTTGCGAATGGAGCGCGGGTTGAGGGAACTGTTAGTGGACATGATAATGGTGTGCCTGAGGGCGTGACCGTCCTATTACGTGAATATGACACCTTTAAACCACTCTCAGGTGCTCGAGTTAGTTCAGATGGCTCCTACCGTATCAATGTAAAACCAGGCGACTACATGTTGTCATACCGAAATTCAACAGCGCTTCCATACGCCTCTGAAATCTGGCGTGATAATAACGCTTCCGGTGTCGGTACCAGTGTAAATGCTCGAGATAGAAATCTTGCGTCACGCGAGTCAGTTAGTGCGGGTACAACATACACATATGACGTTACACTCGAAGCAGGAGAGTTAATTCAAGGAACTATTTACACAAACTCAAGTGCATCTACTACCGTATCTGGTTCTATAGTTAGAATAGATTTCCCGAACGGTTCAGGTGTTATTAATACATCTGAAATAGTTGCCCGAGCGGGACGTGCTGAAACGCTACGATCCGACAAAGCTGGGAGGTTTCGACTATGGGTATATCCTTCGAACTACAATGTTATGGCTTATGGACAAGTAAAAGCCGCTGATTTGACAGCTGTAGGTGTATCTTCAATCAATCTCGCATTTGCAGATGATGTGGCGACAATTAATGGAACGGTTTTTGCCGAAGATGGTTCAACGCCCGTTGCTGGAGCAGTAATGTTCCTAAAAGGACCCAACGGAAGTGGCACCTATGAGTTTTTACCTTCGAATGAGGATGGCACTTTTACTCTTCACACGACGGTAAGCCAGAACCATGTTTTGAGTGCACGGCTCGATCATGATCCCAATTATGGTTCAGCAGTTTATGATGATGTCAGTAAAGACTATCTCAGCGGGGTAAACTGGACTAGTGGGAACGCTCAGTTGGCTTTGACCGTAAACAATACTTATAACTTTACCGGTTCGCTCCCAACTTTGGGAACTTCAGGAGTTGGTTATCTTGATGGGACTACTGTGGGAGGCGGTCGAGTTAATATCCGTCTCGGTGGAGGTAATGTTGTCGTGATGCGTGCTCGGGGTGACGGTAGTTTCAAACTGAGTCTGCCTGTAGATGCCAACTATCAAATCATTGCCAGAGACACAGATGACAGTACGATATTGGCAAATTGCAGCGGTATCTCGATTGCCAATGCAGCTACTACAACGATCGACGTATCGGGTGGAGTTTGTCCCTGATATTGACTAAAAATAAAGTATAGAGTCATATATCGGCCATCCGAAATACGGATGGCCGATTTTTTTGTGATAAATACTTAAGAGACGACTTAATAAGTCATTCGGTCTCAGGCTTGAGATCCCGATTTAGCAATGAAACCACTGCGTCTCTGGCCTCCAGTCCGTCATAGAGAACCCGGTAGACCGCTTCGATAATGGGCATTTCGACATTCTTGTGCTGGGCCAGTTTATATATCTCATTCGCGGTTTGAATCCCTTCCACCACCTGGTCGATCTCTTTTAGTGCCTCGTCTGCATGTTTGCCCTGACCCAGAGCCATGCCGAAGCGACGGTTGCGCGACTGATCGTCGGTACAGGTGAGGACCAGGTCGCCGAGGCCCGCCAGGCCCATGAATGTCTCTTGTTTGCCGCCGACGGCCACACCCAGACGCATCATCTCCACCAGGCCTCGGGTGATGAGGGCGCTGCGGGTATTGGCGCCGTAGCCGAGACCGTCGGCGATGCCGGCGGCAATGGCGAGAACGTTCTTCACCGCGCCACCGACCTCGACACCGGGGATATCGTCGGACGTGTAGGCGCGGAAGTTGTGTCCGTGCAGGCGCCGCGCCAGGTCCATGGCGAAGTACTCATCATTGGAGGCGACGGTGACGGCGGTGGGCAGGCCCTGGGCTACCTCCCTGGCGAAGGTGGGGCCGGAGACTACGGCCATGGGCCGCTCCCCCAGCTCCTCGGCAACCATTTCATGCAGCAGCTTGTGGCTGCCCTGCTCCAGGCCCTTGGTGGCCCAGCCGATGCGCGTGTCGTTCTTCAGCAAGGGCTGGATGGCGCGCAAGGTCTCGCGAAAGGCGTGGGAGGGGACAACGATGAGGAGGTCGTCCGCGCCCTGTACGCAGTCGAGGGCGGAAACCAGTTCCAGACCTTCGGGCAGAAGCACCCCGGGCAGGTAGCGACGGTTCTCGCCCTCGGCCGACATGGTTTTGATCTGTTCCGGATCATGACCCCACAAAATCGTTTCGTTGCCATTGCGCGCCAGCTGGATGGCCAGGGCGCTGCCCCAGGAGCCGGCGCCGAGTACGACGATTTTGTGGGCATGGTGGGTCATGACATTAATTGGCCTCGCCGGTCGGCTGGTTTTGCTGCGCGTAGAGGGCCTCGAAGTTGACCGGGTTGAGCAGCATCTGCGGGAAACCTGCGCGGCTCACGAGGTCGGAAATGGCCTCGCGGGCGTAGGGGAACAGAGTCGTAGGACAGAAGATACCCAGAATTTGTGACAGCTGATCCTCACCGAAACCGCTCAGCTCGAAGATACCGGCCTGCTGGACCTCACACAGGAAGGCGGTATCGCCTGCGCTTTTGGCGGTGACGGTAATGTGCAGGACGCATTCGTATAAATTATCGCCGATGCCCTGACCGTTGGTGGCCAGATCGATATTCACATCTGGCTGCCACTCCTTGGTGAAGATTTGCGGGGTGTTGGGAGTCTCCAGCGAGACATCCTTGAGGTAGATCTTCTGCAGGTTGACCGACTGCTCGTTCGGGTTCTGTTCTGACATGGTCGCGGTTCCGTTGGATTTTGTGTTTGTCGGGCATTGTACACCGCAAGACCGTGGGATTGGCAGGGCAAGTCAGAGGTTTTGCCGTATCCAGCTCATCAGGCCATTGGCGTCCAGGGCACCGGACATGCGTGCCGCCTCGCGGCCGTGTTTATAGAGGATCAGGGTCGGGATGCTGCGAATGCCGAACTGGGCCGACAGGGTCTGTTCGGTCTCGGAGTTAAGCTTGGCCAGGCGAACCCTGGGCTCGAGCTGGGCCGCGGCCTGGGCGAAGGCCGGTGCCATCATCTTGCAGGGCCCGCACCATGAGGCCCAGAAGTCCACCACCACCGGGATGTCGCTGCGCTGGATATGTGGGGTGAAACTGGCGCCGTTCAGCTCCAGCGGTTTGCCCGTGAAAAGGGGCTGGTGGCACTTGCCGCATTTGCCCCCGGCCGCGAGCTTGTCGGCGGGGACGCGATTGATGCCGTTGCAGTGGGGGCAGACGATGTGAAGGGCGTCGGCGGCCATATCTGGTTCGTTTTATTCAGTGCCCAGCAGCTTGTCCAGCTCTTCATCCATCTCCAGTTCGTACATCTCATCGCAGCCACCGATGTGTTTGCCGTTGATGAAGATCTGGGGGACGCTGGTGCCGCCGCTACGCTGCTCCATCTCGCTGCGCTTTTCGGGCTGCTGGTCGACCGGGATTTCGTTGTAGGCCACGCCCTTTTTGTCCAGCAGCATCTTGGCACGGACGCAGAAGGGGCAGAACTGGGTGGTGTAGATATCGATTTCGGGAGCACTCATGTCAATTACTTCCTTGCCAGGGGCAGGTTGGCGCTGGTCCAGGCCATGACACCGCCTTTTAAATTATAGAGATTCTCGAAGCCGGCCTTACGCAGGATATTGAGCGCATGGCCGGAGCGGTTGCCGGAACGGCAGACCATGATCAGGGGACGGTCCTTGTACTTCTCAAGTTCCGAGGTCTTTTCCTTGAGGCTACCCAGGGGGATATGCACGGAATCGCGTATCTTGCCCTCGCTCACCTCGCCCGCTTCGCGGACGTCGATGATGACCGCGTCATCATGGTTAATCTTCTGGATGGCCTGTTGTGGGCTGAGGTTATTGGCACCGCCTTTCTGGGTACGTCCGATCAGGAAAAGGACAATGGCCAGGGCCAGAAACAGATCCCAGTGACGGGTCGCGAAATCAATGTACTGTTCCATTCAGGCAAGGCTCCTTGGCTTCGAAGGTTGGAATTTAAGTAGGGGCTAATGATAGCGCCGCAGCGCCAATCTGCCTAGATCTCGGGCCAGGTAATGGGGTTTCGGGCACGGTCTTCCGCCACTTCAGGTGGAGGAAAACAGCCGCTTTCCGGTGGACTGAATCCCGAATAGCGGGCTTACAGGGTGCAGAAGACCTCGCGCATCATGCCGATGAGCTGCAGGGTGCGATTGTCGCCGACGCGATAGTAGACGCGGTTGGCGTCCTTGCGTGCGGCCAGGATTCCCTTGTCGCGCAGAATGGCCAGGTGTTGCGAGATATTGCTCTGTGAGGTCCCTACATTTTCGACGATGTCCTGCACACTGACCTCCTGGTCACCAAGTGTACATAGGATCTTCAAACGCAGAGGGTGAGACATGGCCTTGAGTGAGCGAGCGGCACGATCGATATCCTCGTCCCGTGTCATCAGGCTAAGGTGTTCAAGTTCCTTCATTCCAACTACCCCAGTTTAGGAAACACGCGCTAGGCGGGTGGTTTTATAAGTTGGTGATTTTTGCACCATTATTGTTCTATCACCCCTTTATATAATTACTTTCTTATTAAAACAATATACAATTGAGAAAAAATTTTTACGGGGGCTATTTCTTCACCTTATCATTGTCCCCCAAGCCCCGGTTGGCGCCTGTTCAGGTGCAACCTTGACTGTTAGACTATGTCTAAAACATTACCCATTTATTGGTAACTTATAGAAAATATGGCACTCGAACACCGCCCCGTTGTGTTGGTAATCCTGGATGGCTGGGGTTACCGGGAAGAATCTGAAAATAATGCGATCGTACTGGCCGACACGCCAGTCTGGGACAAGCTGTGGAGTGAGCACCCGCATACCCTGATCCGTGGTTCGGGTGCGGAGGTCGGTCTGCCCGCCGGGCAGATGGGTAACTCCGAGGTGGGGCACCTCAACCTTGGCGCAGGCCGCGTGGTATACCAGGAGTTTACCCGCGTCAGCCGCGCCATCCAGACCGGCTCCTTCTTCAGCAACCAGACCCTCACCGATCCGGTGGATACCGCTATCGCCACCGACAAGGCCGTGCACATACTCGGCCTGCTGTCACCCGGTGGCGTACACAGCCACGAGGAGCAAATCCACGCCATGGTCAAGCTGGCGGTGGATCGCGGTGCCAAGAAGGTCTATCTGCACGCCTTTCTCGACGGCCGTGACACCGCGCCCAAGAGTGCCGGCGATTCCATCAGCCTGATAGAGCAGAAGTTTGATGAGTACGGTGGTGGCCGCATCGCCTCCATCATCGGTCGCTATTACGCCATGGACCGTGACCACCGCTGGCCGCGTATCCAGGCCGCCTATGACCTCATTACCGCGGCCAAGGCCGAACACACCGCAAAGACTGCCCTGGAAGGCCTTGAAATGGCCTATGGTCGCGGGGAAACCGACGAGTTCGTCGAGGCCACCACCGTGATCCCACAGGGCGAGGAGCCGGTTAAGATCGAAGATGGCGATGTGGTTATCTTCATGAATTACCGTTCCGATCGCGCGCGCCAGATCACACGCCCCTTCATTGAGGATGATTTCGATGGTTTTGAGCGTGCGACGTGCCCCAAGCTGTCACACTTCGTCACCCTGACGGAGTACAAGTCCGATTTTGACGTCGAGGTGGCCTTTCCGCCCGAGCGCCTGACCAACGGCTTTGGTGAGTACATCTCCAATCTCGGCCTGCACCAGTTGCGAATTGCCGAAACCGAGAAATATGCCCACGTCACCTTCTTCTTCAACGGCGGCATCGAGGAGCCATACGAGGGTGAGGACCGCATCCTGGTCAACTCACCCAACGTGGCCACCTATGATCTGCAGCCGGAGATGAATGCCCCCGAACTCACCGAAAAGCTGGTGGAGGCCATCGGCAGCGGCAAGTACGATGCGATTATCTGCAACTACGCCAATCCCGACATGGTCGGGCACACCGGAAATCTGGAAGCCACCATCAATGCGATCCAGGCCCTCGATACTTGCGTCAAGCAGGTGGTGGATGCCGTGCAGGCGGCCGGTGGCGAGATGCTGATCACCGCCGATCACGGTAATGCCGAGATGATGCGCAACCACGAGACCGGCCAGGCCCATACCGCGCATACCGTGAACCCGGTGCCGCTGATATATATAGGGCGCCAGGCCGAGATCGCCGAAAGCGGTGCGCTATGCGACCTTGCCCCGACCATGCTCTATCTCATGGGCATCGAGCAGCCCAGCGAAATGAACGGTCGCTGCCTGGTCAACGTCGACGTCTGAACCACCGGGGGACAGGGATGCCTCCCTCCGCTAACATAGGTGGCGTGATTAAGACGAGCCGCGTCATTATAGCCCTGTTGCCCCTTTGCCTCCTGCCCATGCCGGTGCAGGCGGACAGCGATCCCCATCTGACCGCCCAGCAACTCAAACAGCTGCGTCGCAACATCGATGACATCCAGCAACAGCTCACCCGCATGCGTGGCGAGGCAGACCGTACCGAGCAGCTATTACGCAAGACGGAGCTGCGCATCGATCGTCTGACCCGCTCCATACGCAAACTCGATGGCGAGATCCGCCAGCAGCAGGACGAGCTTGAGAGCATTGGCCGCAAGATGGGCCAGGAACGTCGCAATCTGCAGCAGAACCGTGAGGAGCTCACGGAGCAGGTGCGTGCGGCCTACATCAGCGGCCAGGAGGCCTACCTCAAGATGTTGCTCAACCAGCGCGATCCCCAGGTCCTGGGTCGCATGCTGGTCTATTACGATTACGTCAACCGTGCCCGTGCGGACGAAATCGGCAAGGCCAGGGATGCGCTTACCGAGTTGCGTGAGTTGAACCGTCGCCAACAGCAGGCCCAGGAACGCCTGCAGGGACTGCGTACGCGTCACGAGTCCGAACGTGTCGAGCTGGGCGAGAAGCGCTCGCAACGTAAGCAATTGCTGGCCGAGCTTTCAACCGAGATCGAAGACAAGGAGGTGGAGCTGGCCCGCCTGCGCGCCGATGAGAGTCGGCTGCAGCGCCTGCTGAACGATCTCACCACGGCCTTGTCTGACATCCCGACCGTGCCTGATCAGCAGGCGCCCTTCGCCTCACTCAAGGGACGTCTGAGCTGGCCCTTGCAGGGCCGGATCGAAGCGGGCTATGGCAGCAAACGTAGCCGTAACCTGCGCTGGAAGGGCGTGGTGCTGGATGGGCCCGAGGGCGCCGAGGTCCGCGCCATCTCACACGGCCGCGTGGCCTTCTCGGACTGGCTGCGAGGCTATGGCCTGCTCACCATCATTGACCACGGTGACGGATACATGAGCCTGTATGGACAGAACCAAAGCCTCTACAAGAACACCGGCGACTGGGTCAGTCGCGATGAAGTCATTGCCCGTGCCGGCGAGACCGATACGGAGCGCGGGCGCCTCTATTTCGAGATCCGCCATCGTGGACAGCCCGTCGACCCGGCAAGGTGGTGTCGCAGATAGACCGCACACGGGTATACTGTAGGAAATTGGATTGATGCCGGTGCGATCACTCGTAGCGGTTGCAGGAGATAATGATGTTGAGCAAAAACGCTGTATCCATATTGGTCATCGGACTGGTGAGCGGCATCGCCCTTAGCCTGGGCGGTGGGGTGCTTGCCAAGCGTGACAGCACCGGTATGGCCAGCCTGCCGACCGAAGACTTGCGTACCTTCACCGAGGTGTTTGATCGCATCAAGAAGAACTATGTCGAGGATGTGGATGACAAGACCCTGATCGAAAATGCCATACGCGGCATGCTCAGTGGCCTGGACCCACATTCCACATACATGGACGAAGAGACCTATCGCGAATTGCAGGTCGGTACCAAGGGTGAGTTTGGCGGTCTCGGTATCGAGGTCGGCATGGAGGACGGATTTGTTAAGGTCATTGCCCCCATCGACGATACTCCGGCCGAACGAGCCGGTGTCCAGGCAGGCGATTTGATCATCCGTCTCGATAACCATCCGGTGAAGGGCATGACGCTGAACGAGGCGGTCAAGCTCATGCGCGGCAAACCCGGTAGCAAGATCCTGCTGACCATCATCCGTGAGGGAGAGGAAAAGCCTCTCAAGATTGAAATCACCCGCGACGTCATTCTCACCAAGAGTGTGAAGAGTGAGCTGTATGACAAGCACTATGGCTACCTGCGCATCACCACCTTCCAGACTCGTACTCATAATGACATGGTCGATGAGATCAAAAAGCTGAAAAAGGCATCCGGTGCACCGCTCAAGGGCCTGGTACTGGATCTTCGAAACAACCCCGGCGGCGTGCTACGCGCGGCGGTGGATGTCTCCGATGCCTTCCTCAAGGAGGGGCTGATCGTGTACACCGAGGGCCGTGTTAACGATGCCCAGATGCGTTACGCCGCCACCCCCGATGACATCCTCGACGGCGCCCCCATCGTGATACTGGTCAACGGCGGTTCGGCCTCGGCCTCGGAGATCGTCTCCGGTGCCCTGCAGGACCATCAGCGCGCCATCATCATGGGCAACCCCACCTTCGGAAAGGGCTCGGTCCAGTCCATCCTGCCCTTGAACAATGTGACTGCTCTCAAGCTCACCACCGCGCGTTATTACACGCCCGCCGGCCGCTCCATTCAGGCCGAGGGCATTGTCCCCGACGTGCTGCTGGATAGCGTCAAGGTCACCGCTGTGGATGCCAACAGCGAGGGCATCAAGGAGCGTGACCTCAGCGGCCACCTGGAAAATGGCGATAACGGCAAGGGCGGCAAGCGGATGAACGGTAAGCTGGGCGTGACCTCCATGGCCAGCACCGACTATCCCCTGTTCGAGGCCCTCAACCTGCTCAAGGGTCTGCAGCTGGTGCAGGCACAGCTCGCCAAGTAGGCCAATTCGACTCAAACCATCGGGCCCGCTTGACGGGCCCGATGGTTTTCAAGGCGCCCACGCTGCCCTCCCGGCAGGTTAAAGTTGATCCCTCCCTGTCCGCTATTTGGACTACACGAAGGAGGGGGAAGGGAATTGATTAAAAAGCGTTTTATCCTGATGTGGCTGGTCCTGTTCGGCCTCTCAGCCCTCCCTGCACAGGCGCAACAACCGGCACCGGTGATCAGCATTATCATCGATGACCTGGGCAACCACTGGCGTAGCGCCGAGCGAAGCCTGGCCCTGCCCGGACAGGTCACACTTGCCATACTCCCCCATACGCCCTACTCGGTGCGCCTGGCGACACGTGCCCACGCCAGCGGTCGTGAGATCATGCTCCATCTGCCCATGGCCTCCATCCATCAGCATCGCCCCGGCCCCGGTGCCGTGAACGTGGCCATGGATGAAAAGGAGTTTGACGATATCGTGGCGGCTAACCTGGAGGCCGTGCCCTACATCAGCGGGGTCAACAATCACATGGGCAGCCAGGTGACACCGAGCACCCGTCATATGGACTGGCTCATGACACGGCTCGAACGACGCGGAAACCTCTACTTTGTTGATAGCCGCACCACGGCCAGCAGCGTGGCCGCCGTACTTTCGCAGGAGAAAGGTCTGCCCACCCTGAAACGGGATATCTTCCTGGATCACCGACGTGACCGGGCCTCCATTCACAAACAGTTCCAACGTTTGCTACGCTTGTCCGAGCAGCGCGGCTGGGCCGTGGCCATCGGGCATCCCTATCCCGAAACCCTGGCCATGCTGGAGGCCGAGTTGCCCAAGCTGGCGGCGCGCGGGATAGAACTGGTACCCGTTTCTCGCCTGATCCGTGAACACAGAGAACAAGGCCCGGTACTATGGCAAGCGTCCTTATCCCCCTTGCAACAGGATTCGAAGAACTCGAAGCAGTAACCATCATCGATCTACTCAGGCGGGCCGGTGTCGAGGTCACCGTCGCTGGCATCGAGGGTCCCGATGCCGTCACCGGCAGTCGGGGCACGCGTATCCTGCCCGATGTCGACCTCGATGAGGTGGTGGAGCAGACATTCGACATGATCACCCTGCCAGGTGGTCTGCCAGGTGCCGACAATCTCAATGCCGACCCCCGCATCCACACTCTACTCAAACGCATGGCCTCAGAGGGCCGCTATACGACGGCGATTTGCGCCGCGCCCAAGGTGCTGGGTAATGCCGGTTTGCTGGATGACAAGCGTGCCACGAGTTTTCCGGGTCATCTTGAAGCGCTGGAACGAAATGCGATACATATCGTCAATGAGCCGGTGGTTATGGACGGTAAGGTCATCACATCGCGTGGGCCGGGAACGGCCATGGATTTTGCCCTGAGCCTGATCGAGGAACTGTGCGGCAAACCCACACGGGATGAGGTGGAGGCCCCTCTGCAACGCCCTTGATGACAATTGTCATGAAACACCCTTCAGCATTGATGTGAACGCATAATTACCCCTGTTTGATCGCACAGCGTGATATCCTCAGCATAGGGATATGGAGTGTGTATAAACAGGGAGCCGGGCTTGAGTCCAAGTACGATTAAGCGACAGTTGCAACTTGAGCGTAAGCGAGTGTTGTTGTTCGCGCATGTGTTTGCCCTGATCGTTTACACGCTGTTTATCGTCCACGATTACATCATACTAAACCAACCTCAAACCGCCCTGGTTGAGGTTGGATTTCTTCTTGTCATTTTACTCAACCTGATATTGCTCTATCGCAAGGAAAGCTTTGGTATAACCGCCTGCATATTGCTTGCAGTGATATCAATAGAAGTGCTGTTCAGTATTATCTCAGTCTTCAATGAACCGGAAGTCGTGCGCGAGATCTTCTGGTCGGTGATCCTGGCACCGGCGGCCTACTATCTTCTGGGGCGCAAGGGGGGATTGGCGTTTGCGTCATTGGTTCTGGCAAGTGTATGGGGGCTTTATTTCCTGTTCCGCTCGAATGATTCACATGTATTAAGCCTGTCCACAATGGCGGACTACACCGGTATCTATACTATTGTCACCCTGATTGCTTATCTCTACGCACGTTCGCAGTCCCTGAACATTCAACGCATGATCAGTTACAGCCGTGATCTGACCTACGCGAACGACGAACTCAAGACCGCTGCACTGACAGATACCCTGACGCTTACCTATAACCGCAAGTTTCTCGATGAGGTACTACTAGAGCTTTGCACTCGCAAAGGTGATGAGGTGAAGTTTTCATTGATCATGTTTGATATCGATCACTTCAAAAAGGTGAACGATACACACGGTCATCAGGTTGGTGATGAGATTCTGAGTGAAGTCACTCGTGCTACGCGGAGGCAGTTGCGTGACAATGACATTCTGGGCCGCTGGGGTGGCGAAGAGTTTATGATTGTCTCCCCCGGTATGGGTGCAGATGATGCGATGGGTCTCGCCGAGCGGCTTAGAAAGCATATACAGGACTATGAATTTTCCCACGGCCTCAAGATACGCTGTAGCTTCGGTGTCGCCGAATATGTGCCGGAAGAGACCTCGCAAAGTCTCATCCAGCGTGCTGATCAGGCACTATATAAGGCAAAGAAGGAAGGTAGAAACCGTACCGCACTCTCACCTGCACAAGCCGTCTAGATTTTCAGCCCTGCTGCCTCCACCTTGTCGGCGAGCTTGTTTCGCATCATTTCCATGTCGGCATGCTTGACCAGTTCATCCATTAACCCGGCGTCTTGTGGGTAGTAGCTGATACCTGCGTTCATGCCAAGCTTCACCTCCAGGTCATCGAGATAGAAGGGGGCCTGAAATATCTTCTCAAGCTTGGCCTTCAATCTTTGTGCATCACCCGGTTTGATGTTGCGCAAGAGGATTAAAAACTCGTCGCTCCCATAGCGACCAAGCAAGTCGGTCGCGCGAAGTGCATGGGCCAGTCGCTTGGCCGCCATGGTCAGGATCTTGTCACCGGTATGTTTGCCATATTGATTATTCACGGCCTTCACGCAATCGAGATCGACCAGGAGGAGGGCAAAATGTCCGGTATCGTCCTCGATTGTCGCTTCCAGCTCATTCAAAAAGGCCGGGCGATTGAGCAGGCCGGTCAGGCTGTCGTGATTGGCTTGAAACTCCTGCTGGCGAGACTCCTCTTCTTCAAAGACGAGTTGTTTGTTCCAGCTCCACAGCACAGCGGACATCAGGCTTATCAAGCCGTAATTGAGTAGCAGTGAAACCAGGGTATCGCTTGGATAGGGGGCATGTAGCCAGCTCAGTTCGTGAAGAGAGTAATACGACAGAATGAACAGGCCCATCAGTGCGGTCCAGATAAGGCCGCCGCGAAACCCTTTGAGGATGAACGCGAGCAGGGGAAAGAGGCTGGCCCAGAACAGACCGATGAAGGCGAAGTTGGCGCTGAGTATGGCCAGGCTGTTGTGACCAAACAGAATCGCGAGAAAGATACTGTTGCTAATGCGAAGGTCGAGGCTCATGCGAAACCAGGCAAGGTTTGCGACCAGCAGAATAAGTAACACTGAGTGGGCCAGGGCCTGGAAGGCATTGGCCTCGATCAAGTGATTCAGGCTATGGGCCAGGAGAATCAAGGCCGTGACCAGGCTGACACTGAACAACACGACCGACTGGTGGAAGGTCAGTTTTCCGCTGCGAAATTCTATGGTTTGAGGAAGCTGGATCTGAAACTTGCGGCGCATGATGATCATCCCTGATGGCGTTGGAACTACAAATCCGTGTGTAGCGTCAATTCACAATATTTAAAGTATACCTCCGAAACCGGCGCTGAGGATGAGGATCCCGGGATTTCACAATAATTTAAAGATTGGCCCTATGCCCTGCTGGGATGATCAGGGTGGGATAAATGGACGTATCGCATCAACACGTCTGCGCGATAGGCGCATCAGGGGTTCTGATGAGAGATAGAACTGGGGGGGATATATAAGGATGGTGGCCAGGGACGGAATCGAACCGCCGACACGGGGATTTTCAATCCCCTGCTCTACCGACTGAGCTACCTGGCCACAGCGAAGCGCCATATTAAAGCGGCAGCGGGCCCCCGAGTCAAGGGCATTTTCAGTCGCGACACAGCAACATCATTGGGATTAGCAAATGAGAACCGGTTCGCACTTTATTCAATTTTGCCGAGAATCCCTGCAAAACGTCGGATTATCGGCCGACAATAGCCAGACATAATGCGAAACCAGGGCATGGAAATGCCTGGTAAAAGACAACGGTAAATGGACTAGGAGATAAACGATGAAATTACGTACAACGCTGGCCGCGGCCTCTATCGTGGCCGTGGTTTCGGCCTGCGGTGCGCCGGAGAGCGGTGGCCTGACCATAGACAGCAACAACATCAGCGCAGGTTACCACCATGGCTACCAGCGCCAGCAGCTATGCTAATATTGCACAGGGCATGGGTTCAAGCTCAGGTGCATTCAGTCCTGCACTGAGCGGCCGAAGCGTTGACGGTGTCAGCCCGAAAGTCGCCTCTACCTATGATTGTGCGGCAGGCGGTAGTATTACCTATGATTCTACTGTCGGGGTTTCCGGCACCAGTTTCAGCATGGATTTCAACCAGTGCACATATTCCATGGGGCTCGACGGTTCATCACTCATTATGAATGGGACCCAGTCCGGCACCTGGAGTGGCAGCTATGACTGGAACATCTCCATGCCCAGCTTCTCCTTCACGGTCACCGGGAACCAAAGTGTCGACATGACTTTTACGAACTATTCTGTCACCGCAACTTCCACCGCGACCGGTTACACCCTGGATTACGGTATGACTCTGGATGTCTCGACCCTGGACGGAGCCTTTACCATCGAAACAACTACACCCTTGGTGTATCCAAATACATACAGTCTCTATCCGACCAGTGGTGTCGTCGAGTTCAGTGCCAATGGTACGGCCACCATTACGTATTATGATGGGGGATACACCGTTACCTACAGCGGTGGCACCATTGATTGTGCGGGTTATATTTGTCCTATGTAGGCAAATTCAACAATCGAGTTGTGCAGGCATGAAGGCAAGTCGTATAGCTCCAGCCTGGTGATGTACAGCTCGATACCCGGTATGTGAAGATAGGGCGCTGCCAACACTGGAAGCGCCCTTTTCATTTGAGTATGAAAACACTAACCCTTTTCGCAGCCTTCGCGCTTGTGTTCACACTCAAGCCGGTATACGCCGTCCCCCACCTCAATGGCGGTGCCGAGCCCTTCTTTTTTTCACGACTCATGCCGCACACCACGCATTCAGATGGTGTCACGGGCATACATTCCCGCGCCCTGCTTACGAAGGCATCGGTGAGCTTGCCGGTGGAGGCCATCGTCATACGCGTTCAGTTTGTCGCCGATGCGAACACCAGTACAACTGGTGACGGTACCTGGCTCGACGCAAGTTATGCCGCCGATGTGGGCGGTGACAGTAACTACTGGATCAACAAGAACCTCACTGCCCTGTCGGATTATTACGCCGAGGTCTCCTACAACGCCCTGCAACTCAACCTGACCCTGGCGCCGACAATCTACAGCCTCGCCCATGGCATGGCCTATTACGGCCAGGAGACGCCGGCGAGTATCGAGAGCCTTATCTACGATACGGTGACGGCGGCCGTAGCCGATGTGGATTTCTCGGCCTATGATGTGGTGTTTATCGTCCACGCCGGACCGGGCCAGGAGACTGACTCCGCTGGTGACAGCGCCTCGGATATCTGGTCGCTGTACTATCACGATGCCTCGATCAGCCAGCAGGACAGCAGTAGCAATCCCACACTGAGTGTCATCCTGGCCAATGGCGAGGTCATCGACCGCGCCCTGATCATGCCGCAAACCGGTAGCCAGGATGGCCTGACGGTAGACCCGCTGGGTCTGTTCGCTCACGAATTCGGTCACTGGCTGGGCCTGCCCGATCTCTATGCCACGTCGGTCCTGTTCTCACCATCCTGGGACGGTATAGGCAACTGGGGGCTCATGGGGTATGGCACCTATCTAAACGTGACCTCCGATCCCATCGGCAGCTCCCCCGCCCATCCCTCTGCCTGGTCCAAGGTCTACCTGGGCTGGGTCGACCCGCTGGTACTGGACCCCGATACGGATCCGGGCAGTCTCAACCTGTCAGCGGCCGCAGCCAATGCCGCCGTGGTGAAGGTCCCCAACTCGGAAGACGGCACCGTCTATTATCTGCTGGAGAATCGCCAGCAACGGGACTTCGATGTCGGTCTGCCCGGTGCGGGTCTGCTGGTGTGGTCCATTGACGAAAACGCCATTAGCGATGGTTTTGGAGCCAATCGCGTCAACAGCTGGCCGAGCCGGCCCGGTGTGAAGCTGGTGGAGGCGGACAATGACGAGGCCCTGCTCGATTACGAGGATGCGGATCAGGGCAGCGGTAGCGATCCCTTTCCCGGTCTCACGGCCAATACGGCCTTTACACCTAGCACCACGCCCTCTTCGGCCAACACAAGCGGGGGCTGGTTTCACCTGACCGATATCAGCCAGCAGCCCGATGAGAGCATCCAGTACAGCGCGGGCTTCTCGCCCCGGGTGCCGTCTGGCATCGAGGAAGTGTTGAGCCCCAACTGGATGTTTCGAATCCGATGGACGGCTTCGACCGCCAGCGATCTGTCACATTACCAGATCTATGTCGCTGACAGTCTTTACAGTACCACCCGCAGTAATGAGTTCAGGGGGCTGACCGGGATGCACAAGCAAGATATACAGATCAGCGCCGTTGACCTCGGGGGACGCGAAAGCGCCGTCTCGCAGTCGCTGACGTCGCAGGACTTACGCTGTTTCATCGCCACCGCCGCACACGGCAGCGCCATGGCACCGCAGGTGCAATGGCTGAGGGAGTTTCGCGATCGCTATCTGATCTCGCACAGTCTGGGGCGCGAGCTGGTGGCGATCTACTATCGCTACAGTCCACCCCTGGCCGAGAGGATCGCCCGATACGAGACAGCGCGTGCCGGTGTGCGTGTATTGCTTGCCCCCTTGATTGCACTGGCCTGGCTCTCCGTTCAGTTGGGACTGATGGATGCGGTGATGCTTATGCTGATGGCTGTGGTGGGCATGTGGATGGCAGGACAGAGACTGCGGCAGCGGTACGCCAGGATTATCGCGACACAATAAAAAAAAGCGCGGCCTCGACCGCGCTTTTTATGTATCGCTGTTACTGGTTTTCCGGGACGAAGCCCTCGGGCGGTGCCGAACCCTCGCCGAAGAGGAATTTTTCCATTTCCTTTTCGAGGAAGGCACGATGCTGCGGGTCGATAGGGGTGAGGCGGTTTTCGTTGATCAACATGGTCTGATGGCCCAACCAGGATTGCCAGGCCTCTTTCGAGATATTGTCGAAGATCTTCTGACCCAAATCACCGGGATAAGGGGGACGTTCCAGGCCTTCGGCCTCTTTACCCAGTTTGGCGCAATGTACCATGCGACTCATGGAAAACTCCTTACAAATTCATAGTGCTTGTTAGTGATAGCGGCTTGGCGGCATGCATGCAACCCCACCGTTTATGGGGATACGCCGGCCTCAACCTGTTTCAAAAGTTTGACCACCGGTGCCGCCAGTCCACGTCTGTCCGGTTGCCGGGTGTTATACCAGACTGAGGCCTCATCTTCCATGAGACGTCGACCCAGGGGCCGGGTGTGGGCAATGATGGGGCGGATATCCAGGTGATAATGGCTGAAGCTGTGGCGCAGCGAGGGTAAGGGTGTCTGTTTCAGGACCTTAAGGTCGAGCCGCTCGGACACCCAGTCTGTCACGGTGGTGTCCAACTCGCATTCGGGCAGGGACCACAGACCGCCCCAGATCCCGCTGGGGGGACGTTGCTGCAACAGCACCTCGCCGCTCTCGTTGAGCAGGATCAGCATACAGGTTGCCTTAATGGGCTTTTCCTTCTTCGGGCGCGAATGGGGTAGCTCGGCCTCAAGCCCCAGCTGTCGCGCCGTGCAATCAGTCTCGAAGGGACAACGGTCACAGTCAGGGCGACCGCGTCGACACAGGGTGGCGCCCAGATCCATGATTGCCTGGGTGTAGTCCGCCACTTCCTGGGTTGGCGTATAGGCCTCTGTCAGATCCCAGAGCTGAGACTCCACCTGGCGTTCGCCGGGCCAGCCCTCGATGCCGTGCAGGCGCACGAGGACGCGTTTGACGTTACCGTCGAGGATGGCGTGGCGCTGATCCAGGGACTGGGCAAGGATGGCGCCTGCCGTGGAGCGGCCGATCCCGGGCAGGGCCAGCACCGACTCGAAATCGGTGGGAAACCGGCCGTTGTGGTCTTCCATAATGGCACGGGCGGCCTTGTGCAGATTACGTGCCCGTGCGTAATAGCCAAGGCCCGTCCAAAGATGCAGGACCTCGTCCAGATCGGCCGCGGCCAGGCTGTCGAGACTGGGAAAACGATGCATAAAGGTCTCGAAATAGGGGATCACGGTGGCCACCTGGGTCTGTTGCAGCATGATCTCCGAGACCCAGACCCGGTAGGGGGTGGGGTCGAGTTTCCAGGGCAGTTCGCTACGGCCGTGCCGGGCGTACCAGTGCAGTAAGCGCTCGCTAAAGCCTTCGACCAGTGCCGGACTCATAGGGTGGGGATATCGTCGTCCTTGACGTCGATCTGATTGGCCTTGCCGGCCAGTTCGGAGCGAATGGCGGCGACCGCCTCGCTATTGGCCTGCGATAGGGACATGGAGATCTGGGCGGCGAAACGCTTGCGGACCTCGTCCCGGCGCGGGCGCAAGGTGGGTGTCAGCAGACCGTTGTCCACCGACCAGGCGGTATCGGAAATGATGAAGTCCGTGACCTCGGGGAATTCGTCCAGGGTGTGAAGGGCCGCACGGATATGCCCCATGATGGTGTCGTGGACCTTGCTGTTATTGGGGTCGTTGGCTTCCTTGGTCTCCAGACCCATGGAGGCAGCCATGGCGTTCCAGATACTGCGGTTGAGCACAACAATGGCCACCAGAGATGAACCCTGGCCCACGACCATGGCATAGTCGAACAATACATCACTGATGATGGCGGCCTCGAGCAATTCGGGATTGAAGCGCATTCCGCCATCCATCTCCAGCTCCTCTTCATAACGCCCATTAAAGAACAGGTGCTGGTCATGATACTCGGCCATGTCCTGAGTGAAGAGCCAGTCATTACGAAAGACATGGTCTTCATCGGCGGCCTTGCCCATATAGCCCAGGGCCATGCTGTTGTCGTTGGCGATGTGGATCTGGCCGTCCATGGTGATCTTGATGCGAAAGCCCGGCAGGGAAAACCCGATACTCTCGGTGTAATTTTCCAGCATGGTGTTAAGGCTGACCACTCCACCCGCCTCGGTGAGGTGATAGCCCTGCAGCACGTTGATACTGAGCCCGACGAACAGCTTGGACATGGCCGGTGACATGGGTGAACCGGTAGAAATGACTCGACGCAGCCGCTGGCCCACAATCTTGGGCATGATGGCATGCGTGGACATGCCCTTGAGCATCGGCCAGAGGTAGGCCATGGGATGAAATCGCACACGCTTCTGCTCGGTGAGAAAGTTGGCCCAGCCGGCGTTGATGGCAAGCTTGAAGAGCATGCGATCGATGAAGACATGCTCCTCCAGTTCGCGGTTCAACTTGCCCGCGAGGCGAGTCATGAAGTGTGATTCGGTCACCAGGATGGAGGGATGGACCTCCACCAGGTCGTGATCAAAGTTCTCCAGGCTACGGCCGAAGGCGACCATGGCACCCGCCATCATGGGGGCATAGTAGCTGCACACGCGCTGTACGATGTGGGCGTAGTTCAGATGCGCAAGAATGGTGTCTGCCTGACGGATGGCCAGCATTTGCATCATGGCGCGGGCATTGCTGAGCAGATTGAGATGGCTCAGCATGACCCCTTTGGGCCTGCCCGTGGTGCCGGTGGTATAGACGATGGTGGCGAGGGCATTGGAGTCGCTGTAACGCTCATGCAGGGGGCCGCCTTCAACCGGCAGCCAGTCCTTGGAGATTTCAAGGCGGCTATCGTCTCGCTCCTTGACCTCTTCCTCCTGCTCTTCCTTTACCTCCAGCAGGATCACGTGTTTGAGTGCGGGCACCGAGTTGTGTATGGCACCGAGTCGATCCCAGGCCGAGATATCGTCCACTAACAGGAGCTCGGCGCCGCAGTCTTGCAGGATATAGGCGACGGTCTCAGGATTCTCATTGGGAAAGATGGGTACCACCACCAGGTCCAGAACCATGGCGGCCTGCTCGAAGATGATCCATTCCTTGCGGTTTTCCATCATGATTGCAACGCGGGCGCCCTCGCCCAATTCTTCTCGCTCGAGGGCACCTCGCCAGCGGGTCATTTCGAGGCCGAGACCGGCCCATGAGACACTGCGCCACTCACGCCGCTTGCGATCGTATTCCTTGTAGGCAATGGACGCGGACATGCGCCGCACACGATCAAAAAAGAGTGCGTCCAGTGTCTTCGTCGCTTCGGAGGCTGTATTTTTTGAGTCTTCGGCCATGGTGTCGTCGAGGTTGTGGGTCTATGTCTGTGTGAATTCATGTGCCGCTAGGCGGATACTCTATTATCGGTTCCGGCCAGGGGGCGATGAAATTTATTTACGCCGCATCAATGGTGTAGAATTGAGCTTTTATCAACCTGGCATCCATATATCAAGGCTTGGCGCGTATTCACCATGCAAATCACCCTCAACGGCGAATCCAAAGAGATCCCCGACGGCAGCAGCGCGCAACAGCTGATCGACAGCCTGGGGCTCGCCAACAAGCGTCTGGCGATGGAAGTGAATCAGGAAATCGTCCCGCGCAGTACCTTCGAACAGCATCGTCTGCAGGAGGGCGACAGCGTCGAGATCGTTCACGCCATCGGTGGTGGTCAGGCCAGCCCCACTCACCCATAAACAGGATCGATACATGTCCCAGACAGTGAGCACCGCGGCCGATGATCCCCTGATCATCGCAGGCAAAGAATACCATTCCCGACTGTTGGTGGGCAGCGGCAAATACCGGGACCTGGAGCAGACCCGACTGGCCACCGAGGCATCGGGCGCCGAGATCATTACCGTCGCCATTCGTCGCACCAATATCGGCCAGACTCCAGGCGAACCCAACCTGCTGGATGTGGTACCGCCCGACAGGTACACCATTCTGCCCAATACCGCCGGCTGCTATAACGCCGAGGATGCTGTGCGTACCTGCAAACTGGCGCGCGAGCTGCTTGACGGGCACGACCTGGTGAAGCTGGAAGTGCTGGGCGACGAGAAGACCCTGTTCCCCGACGTGCAGCAGACCCTGAAGGCGGCCAAGTCACTTATCGACGACGGCTTCAAGGTCATGGTCTATACCACCGACGACCTCATCATCGCCAAGGAACTGGAAGACATGGGTTGTGTCGCGGTTATGCCCCTGGGCGCACCCATCGGTTCGGGCCTGGGTATTCGCAATCCTTACAATATTCGCTTCATCATCGAGGAGCTCAAGGTGCCGGTACTGGTGGATGCCGGGGTCGGCACGGCCTCCGATGCCGCCATTGCCATGGAGCTGGGCTGCGACGGGGTATTGATGAACACCGCCATCGCCGGCGCCAGGGATCCGGTGCTCATGGCCTCGGCCATGAAGAAGGGCATCGAGGCCGGCCGCGAGGCCTTCCTCGCCGGCCGCATGCCGCGCAAGCAATACGCCAGCGCCTCTTCGCCCATCGACGGCACCTTTTTCTAAAAGTTTCGCGTGCAGGCTCGTCCGATGAGTGAGCAACCGTTGTTACGCCGAATCCGCTCCTTTGTCAGACGCGAGGGTCGCATGACGCCCTCGCAGCAAAGGGCCATGACCGAGTTGTGGCCACGCTACGGTATCGAGGCGGATGGCCAGCCGATAGACACGGAACAGGCCTTCGGCCGCCAGGCCCCTCTGGTGGTGGATATAGGCTTTGGCAATGGCGAGTCACTTCTGCACATGGCAAGGATCTACCCCGACTGGAACTTTCTCGGCATCGAGGTGCATCGGCCCGGTGTTGGTGGATTGATGTTACAGCTCGAGGAACAGGGCATCGACAATGTACGCGTCATGGACGAAGACGCGGTAGAGATCCTGGCGCAGCAACTTGTCGACGCCAGTGTTCATAAAGTCCTGCTGTTTTTTCCCGACCCCTGGCACAAGAAAAGGCATCACAAGCGGCGCATCGTCCAGCCCGGCTTCGCCCAACTGGTGCACCGCAAGCTGATGAGAAACGGTGAGTTTCACATGGCCACCGACTGGCAGAACTACGCCGAGCACATGCTGGAGGTGATGGAGGCGGCCGATGGCTATGAAAACATCGCCGGTGCGGGACAGTTCTCTGAAAGGCCGAACTATCGCCCGGTGACCAAGTTCGAGCGCAGGGGGCAGCGCCTGGGCCATGGCGTGTGGGACCTCATTTATCGCAAGCTCGAATAGCCTGGGCTAGACACCCTTGAGCAGGCAAAGACAGGTTTTCAATTCCATCATCTGCTCGGTGATTAGCGCAGAATAGATATTCTGCAGGAACTGGGTGTCGTGTTCGATGGAGCGCGAGAACAGAAACAGCATTTCAATGGAAAGTTCTTCGATGACCTTATGCAGTGTCGTCGCCTCATGTTCCTGCTCCTCCAGGCACCATTTGTATATAGATGGATGGCTGTAGAGCAGGAATCTCAACAAGGCCTGTCGCAAGGTCAACATCAACATGTAGCTGAAGGGATCGGGAAAGCGTATATACCACTCCCTTAGCAGGCAGTTTTGCAGGTGGCGGCTGAGATAGTCCTCTATCTGTGAGCGCGCGATGTCGAGGATGGCGTGCTTGCGCCGATGATACACCTGGTGCAGCCCCTCAATCTCGGTGGTAAAGGGATTCTCGTCGTGAAGCTCGCGCACATAGCTGTTGATGATGTCGTTGATATACGGCGTTAGCGGTTCATCCTGGTAGTGCTGGCTGCGAATCAAAAATATGGACTGTACCGTAATGAGTCCCAGCTTCTCCTCGTCAACATAGTGTTCCAGTCGCTCGCCAAGCAGTGATTTGATCTCTTTCGAGCCGAGTCGCTCAAGCTCCTGTTCGACGAATTGAGAGGCCTCCTCGCCGCAGTCGTTATTGTACTGGGCACTGAGGCGATGACTGCTGTAGCAGAGTGTATACATCTTCTGCTTGGAGGTGAGCATGGGATCAAAGGCGATCTGCAAGAAGTAGTCACGTACCGTGGGAAAGTGTTTCTCGTAACATGTACCGTCCCGGGTGCTGATGCGATTGGATATGGCATCACCGACATCCCTGGGTAGGATCTGACGGTCCACCTCGATAAGGCCGGGACGATTGCTCGACGAAAGGCAGCCACGCACGACCTCGGGGCAGGAGAAGGCCCCCGCCACCTCGATATCACCATCGATTTCATAGATGACGCGGGGGAAAAAGGTGCAGGTATTGCCGAGTGCGTCAAAGCCCCCAAGGGTCTGGATCCGGCACAGTTGCTGTGCATCGAGAAAGGGGCAGAAGCCGTTGTCCTTCATCTCGATGCTGGCATAGGCGTCATTCTCTTCATCCTCAACGCGGACCACCGATTCAACAACGATATTGGCCAGGACAGGGTGCTTATCCGCGAGCCGTTGCAGGGCAGCATAGTGCTGGTCGTCGATACGCACCGCCCACTGTTTGCAACAGGTGTCCTCGCACTCGCTGCCGATGCAGCGGAAGCTGGCCATGTAGTCGGTGGAATAGAACGTCACTCGGATGCCTTAAAATCATTATAAGATTGAGCATGTTATCGGCGTTTTTTGATAATATTTAACAGCCATGTGCTTGGCCTGAGGAGTGTGTCACAGTACACTTGCCCTAGACAGTAGCAAGCAGGAGCTCAGTCCCGTTTTGGCCCAGTTCAATCAGTTTCTACCTATCCTCATTGGCGCCTTGGTTGCCATCGTTTCCATGCTCGCGGGAGGCTGGGTGCTGTACCGGTTTCTGGACTATCGCGAACGTAAGCGCAACCTTCGCGAGCAGCTCGGTGAGTTGTTGTCACAGGCCTATGAAGTCGAGCATTGGCTCAAGCGTCTGCGCTCTGCCGAACTGCTCAATGGACCGCCCATCAACGAACCCAATCCGATGAAACATGTAAAGACCATCTCACGTCTGTACGTCCCCGTCGTTCGGCCCGAGGTACGCAAGCTGGATCGCGCGGTTGACCAGTTCGAGGAATGGGTACACGAGGGCGTGGCGGAGAAGAAGGCCACTCGCAGCGTCAGCGACAAGACACTGTCAAAATACCCGGTGGTCCAGCGAGCCGTTATGGATGCCATTACTGATCTCGCCAATCGCGCCGAGAGTCTGGTGGTGCAGCGATGATCACGGCCGTATACAAAAGCCGTCGTAAGACCGATACCTATGTCTATGTCATTAAGCAGGAAGACGAGGCGACCAATCTGGACGTGGTGCCGGAGTCGGTGCGCACGCCCTTGGGTCAGCTCGACTACGTGATGGATATTGACCTGTCCACGCGCGATAAACTGGCGCGCGTGGATATCGAGGCCTTGAAGCGTGCACTGGATGAGAACGGCCTGTATATCCAGATGCCGCCGACCCAGGAAGAGCTGACCAGGCTGGATGAAACCCTGTCCAGGCTTTGAGCGGCAAAACATTGGTATAGAGCCAGGGCGAAACGTTCGATCTTGTCGCCTGTGAGACAAAACATCGGGAGCATAAGAGTGAACAAGTGGTTACTGAGAGCCGGTCTTTTCCTGATGCTCTCGCCGGTCGTTCAGGCCAGCGATACGGGCAGCCTCAGCGTCAACTTTACCGGCCTGAAGCCCGGCGCGGGCGAATTGGTAGTGACCCTGTTTCGTGACGGCGAGCACTGGCTTGACGGGGAGAAGGCCTATCGCAGACAGCTCGTCCCGGTTTCGGCGGAGAAAGTGAGCGTGCGTTTCGACGGCCTCGAGAGCGGTGATTACGGTCTGTACGCCTTTCACGATGAGAATGCCAACCGTGAGTTCGATATGCGCTGGTTGCCCTGGCCCAAGCCAGCCGAGGGCGCAGGGGTGTCCAATAATGCCCTGCGCAGTGGGCCGCCCAGGTACGAAGACGCACGCTTTCGGTTTGATAGCGATGATATGGAGTTAACGGTTGAGTTCACGTATTACTGATAAATTCAGTTGTCGTGGGGTTGGTGGATGAAGGCTCGCCACAACGTCAAGAGCAAGTCGATACTCAACCAGAGCAATGTCACTTTCCTAATCGCTTTGGGCCTCATCATTCTGCTGGGCCTGGCCGTTATCGTTTCCTTTATCAAGTTCTCCGAACGCAATACCGAGCTGTCGGCGCAGCGACTCGTCGACAGTGTCGGTCTGGCCATCGAGGAGCGACTCCATTTCTACCAGACATTGGTAGACAATATCGCCGCGCGCAAGGACACCCAGATCATTCTCGAGCTGGGTGCGGTCAGTGAGGCCGAGGCCTGGTCATCGAAGCAAAGGCAATTGATACCCAACGCCATTTCACTGGCCCTCGTGGACAAGGATACTCAGGTGATGGGGGATGCCGGCGAGTTGAGAGTCGGTCCTCAATGCCGGACAGACCTGCGCAACTATATCGATCGGGATCAGTCCTATCGCATGAGTTTGCATGACGAAATCCCCGAATTCGCCCACTTCGATGTGGTCTCACCCGTGACCGATGATAGCGGCATGCGCATCGGTCTGGTGTTCGCCTCGTTCTCCATTGATGTGCTGAACATGACACTCAAGAAGCTCGCGGGGGATCAAAGCAATATGGTCCTGAGAGGTGAGAATGGTCGTGTTATTACCGAGTACCAACAAGTTGACGCGGGCAATTTTTACCGGGCCGAGAGTACCTTGAACAAAGGTGACTGGCATCTGCAACTGGAAATCATACCGCACAGAGATCACATTACCATTCTGGGCCTGATTGCCTTCATGTTCGCCGTGGCTCTGCTGTTTATGACACTCATGATCATACTCTCTCGTCGCCAGGTCACGGGTCTTCTCAGTGAATTTGAGAATATCCGCCAGCACCTGGATGCGGTCTTGAATTACGACTCGGACAAGGAACCGTTACCGGCGCGATACCGAGAGACAGAGGCGATTCTGCCAACCATTCACAGCCTTTCCCATGCCATGGGTAGTCGCGCCCGCTATCTGTCGCGCCTGAGTGAAACCGACTCACTGACAGGTCTGGGCAATCGCCGCTCCTATGACGAAAAAATCCGGCACGCCTGGGAAAGTGTCCTGGCCGGTAACCGGCTCCATCTGATCTACCTGGACCTCGATTACTTCAAGCAGTGCAATGATCACTACGGTCATGCCACCGGCGACAGCGTCCTCAAGATGTTCGCCGAATGTTTGACCCAGCACACCCGTCCCAATGATGTCCTGATTCGCATGGGTGGGGATGAGTTCGTGGTCATGCTGGAGGGTATGCAGGAGGACGCGATCGACGAGTGGTACCAGCGTATCGCGGATTGTTTTCAGCAGCGCCAGGTCGAGGCGGGGATCAATGAACCGCGATGCACGGTCAGTGCCGGAGCGACGCATATGCGCGCCGAAACCGATACCGTTGAAGCCGTCGCCAAACAGGCCGATAGCGCCCTGTATGAGGCCAAGGGTCAGGGCCGCGGCCGTTTGGTGATTCATGAGAACGTTAAGTCAGCTACTTAGTTCAAATAGCTCTGCACCCAGGCCAGTACCAGCGTCAGACTGAAAACACTCATAATATTGGCGATGAAGACGATCGACGCCACTCGCCTGGGTTCGACATTATACTTTTCGGCCACCATGTAGTTGAGGACCGCCGGTGGCAGTGCAGCGAACACCATGAGATAGGCGAATTGCTGCGCAGAGAGTTCGATCCACTGTGTGACCAGCAGCGCCATGATAAGACCGCTGGCCGGTGCCAGCAGTCCCGACCAAAGCCCCAGTTTCCAGTCCCCCAGATCGGCATTCACCATGCGTATGCCCAGCGTAAACAGCATCAGCGGGATGGCGATCTGTCCCAGCATGTCGATGGGCACGGCCAGTGTGGTGGGGACGGGAATGGACATCAGGCTGACGGTAATCCCCAGAATGCTCGCCAGTATCATGGGGGTACGCACAAGACTCAGTATGCTGGCCCGATGGTTGACCATGTACATGCCCACCGTGAAATGCAGCGTGTTCTCCACCAGGAACAGGACGATGGCGGCGGCTAGCGCTTCTTCGCCGAAGGCGAGCAGCAGAATGGGGATGCCCATGTTGCCGCTGTTGGTGAACATCATGGGTGGCAGGAAGGCGCGCCAGCTGACCTTGAGCGGTCGCACCAGGGGCCATACCAGCAGGCCCGATCCCAGTACCACGAGGCAGGCCGCCAGGGTCAGCGCTTGATAGCTGGCGAGCTGGAAGCCCTTCTCCGACAGCGCACTGAAGATCAGCGCCGGTGTGAAGATATCCATATTCAGGCGATTGGCGGTCTCGATGTCGGTGGGTCGCCAGCGTCCGTACAGATAACCGAAGGCGACGATGAGAAAGACCGGCAGGATGGTCTGGATGACAGACAACAGGCTCATAGCGGTTTCGTATTTCCGATCACTGGATTAGCAGGCGGGCCACAACCAGGCCGCACCGCGTACGCCGCTGGAGTCGCCGTGTCGGTTCTGTAACAGGCGCGTGGTGACCGTATCGGAGAAGATATAGGGCCCCCACAGGTTTGGCACGTTTAAGTAGAGCCGCTGCAGGTTGGACATGCCGCCGCCGAGGACGATGACGTCCGGGTCCAGGACATTGATCACCGAGGCCAGGGCTCGCGCCAGGCGCTCTTCGTAGCGAACCAGACAGGCATGGGCCCGCTCGTCGCCCGCCGTCTCGGCCAGCTTGGCGATTTCAATCGCGCTCAGGGCCTGGCCGCCGTGTTGTTGATAATCCCGCGCGAGGCCCGGACCCGATAGCCAGGTCTCAATACAGCCCTTACGGCCGCAGTAACAGGGCGTACTCAGCTCGTCGGCTTCGGGCCAGGGCATGGGGTTGTGACCCCACTCTCCGGCGATGGCATTGGGACCGGTGAGAAGCCTGCCATTGACCACGATGCCTCCGCCGCAGCCGGTACCAAGTATGACACCGAAGACCACGGAGGCGTCGGCGCCTGCACCGTCCGTGGCCTCGGAGATGGCAAAACAGTTGGCGTCATTGGCCAGTCTCACGGGACGATCGAGGGCATGCTCCAGGTCGCGGTCCAGTGCCTGGCCAATGAGACAGGTCGAGTTGGCGTTCTTGACCCGGCCTGTGCTCGGGGAGATGGCGCCTGGGATGCCGACCCCGACATGGCCCTGTTGCCCCAGATCCGACTCGATGCCTTCAATCAGCGTGACAATGCGGCTTACGGTCGCGACATAATCACCGCAAGGCGTCTCCACTCGTCTGCGCATAAGCGGCTTGCCCGCAGCGTCCAGGGCAATGGCTTCTATCTTGGTACCGCCGAGATCGACCCCGATACGTACGGCCTGTTTGATTTCATTTGTCACCGATGTCTGGCCATGGTTAAGTCCCTGAGGGGCATTATGGGATAATTATTCCATTCAAAACAAGGCGTTATATCTCTGGGAGACTTGCATGGCTGTATTCTATACAATACGCCATCAAAAATTTTACAAACCAGAATACAAGCAAGTGCCAGATATAGGGGATTCGCATGTCCGTTAAACATCCGATCATCGCGGTTACCGGTTCTTCCGGTGCCGGTACCACAACCGTCAAGCGCGCCTTCGAGCACATCTTCTTCCGTGAGAAGGTTAAGCCCCTGGTGGTCGAGGGCGACAGCTACCACCGCTTCGACCGTGCGGCCATGAAGGAGCAGATGGCGAAGGAAGCCGAGGCCGGCAACAACTTCTTCAGCCATTTCGGTGAGAATGCCAATGAGTTCGGCAAGCTGGAAGAGACTTTCAAGAGCTATGCCGATTCCGGTAAGTGTCAGCGTCGTTACTACTTGCATAGTGACGAGGAAGCGGCGGAGCACAATGCCCGCCTGGGTACCTCTCTGAATCCCGGACAGTTCACCCCCTGGGAAGACATCAACGAGGATACCGACCTGCTGTTCTATGAGGGTCTGCACGGCCTGGTCAAGACCGACAACAGCGACGTTGCCCAGCACGTCGACCTGGGTGTGGGCGTAGTTCCCATCGTCAACCTGGAGTGGATCCAGAAGATCTTTCGTGACAATGCCGAGCGCGGTTACGACGCCGAAGTCATTGTTGACACTATCCTGCGCCGCATGCCCGACTACGTAAACTACATCACGCCGCAGTTCTCGCGCACCGATGTAAACTTCCAGCGTGTCGCCACCGTAGACACTTCCAATCCCTTCATTGCGCGTGATATCCCCACGCCCGATGAAAGCTTCATCGTGATCCGCTTCCGCGATCCCAAGGATTTTGGTGTCGACTTCCCCCACCTGCTTAACATGATCCAGGATTCCTTCATGTCTCGCCGCAATACCCTGGTGGTTCCCGGTGGCAAGATGGGATTTGCAATGGAGTTGATACTGGGGCCCAAGATAGAAGAAATGCTGGGTAAGAAACGATAAACCCGCCTTCACTTCTGTTAAGCGAAAGGCCGGATGACTATCCGGCCTTTTTTGTTTTTATGAACCAATCGATATATCACCTACGTGCGTCATACTAGGCTTAATAACATAACGATATTAATGGATGCATTTTAGTCGCATGCGGGACCGTCCCATACTGTTCCACAGTCTCACGCCGCTCCAGATCCTGCTGGGTAGCACCCTATTGGCCGCCAGCCTGGTCACGGCCGGGGTCTTGATACTCACAAATCAGCCCTGGCTGGGTATGCAATTGCACAACAAGATGGGTGAACCGGGTCTGGTGGTGGCTGCTGTGCACCCCGACAGCCCCAGTCATGGGCGCCTCTATCCGAGCTACGAGTTGAGCCATATCCGCGTCGGAGATGTCGCGGTTCCGCTTGATGAAGAGAGCCTGCACTCGGCGCCCCATTTTGTGAGTCCCGACTATAGCTCTTTGCAGCACTATTTTGAGCATCAACAATTGCTGGAAATGGCCTTTTCGGCTGAGCGTGTCGGGGTTCTGGATCAGGAGCAGCGACTGTATTGGATGGCACCCATGGAGACGCGGCCGGCACAGAGCCTGCCCACCGCGTTCTGGCTCTATAACGCCTTTGGTGTCATCGCCTTTATGCTCGGTGTCGGGATCTGGAGTCACTCACGTGGTCGCCTGCCGGCGCGTTTGACCGCGGTGACCGGGCTGGTGTTTCTGATCTTCGCCACCAGCTCGGCGGTGCTGGAGGGCCGCGGCCTGTTGCTGCCGGTAGAAACCCTTAAAGACCTATTGTCGGTACAGCGTGGCAGCATGTACCTGTTCCTGAGCCTGTTGATGACCGCGATCCTGGTGACCCCTCGTGGACTGCATTACCGTGGACTGGCGGTCGCCGTGTTCGCCGGTATGGGCCTGTTGTGGGCCAATGAGCAGTGGCAATTGATCCAGTGGCCCTGGCATACACATCTCTTCCCCCTGATGCTGGTGGTGCCGATGACACTGTTTCTGGCGCGCCGACAATGGTGTTTCAGCCGCGATTGGCCGGAACAGCATGCCGCCTTTAAGTGGTTATTGCTGAGTCTCATGATTGCCGCCGGGCTTGGCATGGCGATACAGCTGTTGCCAACCATTTACTACCAAACGCCGGCCAATGGACTGGGTGTCTGGACCGGGATCTTCTTCTTTATCTATCTCGGCCTGCTCATGGGTCATTACGGCGAGCGCCGCTTCAATATCGAGCGCTGGTGGCTGGAGACCCTGGCCTGGTTCACGGGTGGGCTCTTCGTTATCGGCCTGGATGCGGCCCTGGTGTTCCTGATGCAGCTGAGCCCGGACAAGGCCCTGGGCGTGGCCGTGCTGGCCATTGGCTGGGCCTATCTACCGGCCCGTCACTGGTTCTGGAAACGCGTGGTGAGAGGTGAGAAACAGGAACTGGAGGAGTCACTGCCACTGGTGCTTGAAACCCTACTGGCCGAGGACAAACGCGCCGACCTTTCGGTCCAGTGGCGTGAACTATTGCAACGTTTATTCGAGCCCATGCAGCTGACCATCATCGAGAAACCATTGCATCATGTGAGCCTGAAGCAGAGCGGACTGGCCATGCATGTGCCCTCGGTGCACGGTGATCGCACCCTGGAACTCTCCTGGCGTAAGCGTGGTGCGCGACTGTTTTCGCTGGCCGATGCCCGGCTCGCCGAATCCATCCTGCAACTGTTCCGCAATCGCGACGTGGTCACCGGCCTGCCCAATCGAAATGTATTGTTGGATCGTGTGCGACAGTACCAGGTCGATTCACGGATGCGCAGTTGGTCACTTATTTTCGTGCGCCTTAAACGTTTCAAGGCAATCATGAATCTGCTTGGGAGCGAGGCTGGAGAAGATGTTTTGCGTCAGGTGCCCAAGCGTTTGCGTCGCGCGGTGAAACGGACCAACGTTCACGTTGCCAATGCCATCGCCTATCTCGGCAACGGTGAATTCGTGGTGTTCCTGCCGGGCTATTCCAGTGACCAACTCTTACCCGTGATCCAGGCCCTATCCGACGAGCTGCGCACGCCCATGCAGACCGGGGAGCATAGTGTGGATCTCTCCACTCATATGGGGATTGCCAGTTATCCCGAACACGGGGGCGAGGCCGAAACCCTGCTCCAGAATGCCGAGACCGCCATGCATGTGGCCAAGGAAGGCAAGTCCGAGTATGCCATTTACAGCGCCGAGTTCGAGGAAAAGAGCATGCGCAAAATGGCACTGACCAATAGCCTGCGTCGCGCCATTGGTAAGGAACTCCTTTTGCATTATCAACCCAAGCTGGATCTACGCAGCAATACCATCGTCTCGGTCGAGGCACTCATGCGTTGGCGACATACGCACTATGGCGTCGTCTCTCCAACAGAGTTCATTCCCCTTGCCGAGCAGAACAATCTGATTCGCCCCATCACCTACTGGGCACTCGACTACGCCCTGGAGCAGGTAGCTGACTGGCATTACCGAGGACAAAACCTGGGTATGGCGGTGAACATTTCGGTACAGTGTCTTCAGGACAGCAGTTTTGTCGATCGCGTGCTCTCTTCCATACATCAATATGGGGTCCGTCCTGGAGCCCTGACTCTGGAGATTACCGAAAGTGAGTTCATGACCGATACCAGCAATGCCATGGAAACCCTGACGCTATTGAGTGATGAAGGGGTCAGGCTCTCCATTGATGATTTTGGTACCGGTTATTCATCGCTGGCCTACCTCAAGAGTATGCCCGTGGATGAGCTCAAGATTGACCAATCCTTTATCAAAAATATGACTGAGGATGCGGATAACGCCTCCATCGTCAAAGCCATTATTGAGTTGGCCCATACCCTGGATCTATTAGTGGTATCCGAAGGTGTTGAGGACCAGCAGACCTTGCAAATGTTGACTTCGCTAGGCACCGATCAGGTGCAGGGTTTCTATGTGCACCGTCCTATTGCGGTCACGGAGCTCAATCGGTGGTTGAAGGAATGGGAGCAGCAGGCACGGCAGTTGATGTAATTTACATCCGTGACAAACAATTTCACCCATTTGGGTGATGTCGTGATATGGAGCTTTATCTACACTCAAAACTGGTTGCGCGCGCGGGACTCGATGCAATCTTGAGACGCGCCGTCCAGCGGACGGTACCCAAGGACTGGGATCGACTCGTCATCGGCTTCGTGCAGGCACAACCTGTTAACTTTTGTTATCCCGCAAACCGTGCTTGCCCCGTTCTTGAACGGGGCTTTTTTATCCAGATTCACTCCCTAGTCTGATTACGGTCAATCCTGCTATAGTAGCCAGGAGCTGTGTGACTTTTCGCATTTTCATACCCCTCATGGAAAATCCATTATGAGCAGCAGACTGTATCTCAGCATATCAGCTTTATTGATGCTGCTAGTTGGATCCAGTCTTCCGCTACAGGCCGCGCGTCCAGCACTTACTCTCACCACGGCTGCGCTTCCTCCACTCGGCCCGAGTTCTACGAGAATGGGTTTTCTGCAACGTGTTCTTGAATCTGCCTTTGATAGTATCGGTTATGATGTCGAGATAATCGTGCTGCCAGGTGAACGCGCCCTCTTGAATGCCAATAGTGGACTCGATGACGGTGATGCCTTTCGAGCACCTGGTTTCGAGGATGCCTATCCCAACCTTATACGAGTACCGGAAAAAATCGGTGTCATGGAGTTTATGGCCTATTCCAGTCCTGGTGCCAAGATTGGTCGTGTGACCTGGAAAGGTCTTCGTGACTATACCGTGGCCTATGCAAATGGCTGGAAGATATACGAGCGCAACGTGCAAGCGGAAGAAGTGACGGTTGTTAGAAATATCAAATACCTGTTCCCTTTGCTCGAACAGGAGCGTGCCGATATCGTGTTGCTTGATCGTTGGCAAGGACTATACATGGCAAAGAAACAGGGTGTGAAGGTCAAGCTTTTAGAACCTCCACTTGCGAAAGTAGATATGTATATGTATCTACATAAAAAACACGATGCACTGGTATCCAAGGTTGTCACGGTGCTTAGGAAAATGAAACAAGATGGTACCTATGACGAAATCATGAGTGCCGAGCTTGAACAACATAACTATATGTCGAATTAATATGCGGGATTTGAAAGCGTTGGTTCAATCCGGGATGTTTCGAAATAATGGAATCGGACGTCGTTTGATTGTCGCGCTGATACTGTTTAGCTCATTCATGACAGCCATAATAACAACGTTTGAGCTGTACCTGGACTACGATCAAGACATCAATGGCATCGAGAAACGTATCGAGTTTATTGGTGACAGCTATCTACCAACACTGGCGGAAAGTGTTTGGGTGGCCGACAGCCAACAGATACAGACTCAATTGACAGGGCTTTCACGTCTTCAGGATATCGAGAGCCTTGTCATCAGTATCGATGGTTCAGATCGCTGGCAGGTGGGTGATGTCCACTCACAACGTACCATCGAAAGAAGTCTCCCAATATTTCGTAACTATCGTGGTGATGATATTAAAATCGGAACGCTCCACATTGTGGCAAGCGTTGATAACGTCCTCGACAGGTTGTGGGACAAGTTGATCACCATACTGATCAGTAATGGCATCAAGACCATGCTGGTTTCCCTGTTCATGCTTTTAATATTTCAGTTCATGATCGGTAGACATCTGGAGCACATTTCTCACTATCTTCGTAATCTTGGAAGGATGCCCTCTGCAAATGAAAAGCTGAAGCTGGTTCGTAAAGAGGATGGACTTTGGCGTCCCGATGCCCTGGATTATGTGACACGGTCTATAAATAACATGCACAATGATATTGCTGTGTTTCAAAATGAGATACTGCAACTCAATGAAAGCCTTGAACAACGTGTCAAGGAGCGCACACAACAACTGGATGATGCCAATAGACGCCTGGCAGAGGCCTTGAAGGATATCGAAGAAGCGAGCCAGGCAAAAACCGTGTTCCTGTCACGCATGTCACATGAATTACGGACTCCGCTCAATGCAATCTGTGGTTTTTCAGAATTGCTCTTAAATGAAGACTTAAACGATGATCAGCGTGAATCTCTCGACTGGATCGTCAAAGCAGGTCGACACCTGCTATATCTTATCAACGACTTGCTGGACCTTTCCCGTATCGAGGTCGGGAAGCTGAGTATTAACATGCAACCCTGTGATTTTGACAAACTGGTTCGTGAAGCGCTGAAGATGCATCAATCCCAGATCGACTATCGTGAAATCACGGTGCAAAACCTTTGCACAAGCTCGGTAACTGTAAGGACGGATGCAACACGTATGACGCAGATAATTGTCAATCTGCTTTCCAATGCGATTAAATACAATCGTACCGGTGGAAATATCCAGTTGAATTGCGAAGAACTGGGGCAAGACAGGTTAAGGCTGAGTGTCACGGATACGGGCTATGGCATTCCCAAGGACAAGCAAGCGCTTGTGTTCGAGCCTTTCGAACGATTGGGGGCGGAGCAAAGCGGTGTTGAGGGTACGGGTACCGGTCTGGCTCTGTCGAAACACCTGGCTGAACTGATGTCATCAGCCATTGGATTTCACAGCGAGATAGGTAAAGGTTCAACCTTCTGGGTCGACATACCAATAGCAAAGCAATCGGTTCCGGACAGGTTGCCATCTCATACAGCCAGCGATACACATGTTGAAGTCATCACTGTCCTTTATGTGGAAGATAATACCGCCAATCTCAAACTAGTCGAAAATATTCTCAAACATCAGACAGGCTTCCATATACTGACCGCCATAAATGGGATGGAAGGCCTGGACCTGGCTCGGCAGGAGAAACCGGATGTTATTCTGCTCGACATACACCTGCCAATGATGGATGGATACGAGGTCCTGGAGAAGTTGAAGTCTGATGCATCGACACGTGACATACCCGTAATTGCTCTAACAGCGGATGCAATGCCGGGGGACATTAGCAAGGGTATAGAGGCAGGCTTTTATCAGTACCTGACCAAGCCCTTTGAACAGATAAAACTGGTCAATACGCTCAAGTCTGCAGTGGCGGATACGCCACGCGCTTGACTATCAATTGTGGGATAGTTGTGCCCACAGGTCATGTTCATCGGCGGCTAGCACCTCCACCTCGATAAAATCACCTTCACGGATGCTATCGTCGTCGGTGTGGACAAAAACGGTGCCGTCGATTTCGGGGGCATCGGCCTTGCTGCGAGCAATCACTCCGTCCTCTGCGAGCTCGTCGACCAGTACGGTCAGGCGTTTCCCAATCTTGTCCTGTAACTTGTCTGCACTAATGGCCGCCTGCAGCTCCATGAAGCGTTCCAGGCGCTCTTCCTGTATGTCCAGGGCGACATGATTTGGAAGATTATTGGCGACGGCGCCCTCAACCGGTGAGTAGACGAAGGCCCCGACGCGATCCAGTCTGGCGTCCTTGATGAAGTCCAGTAGCTCTTCAAACTGTGTCTCGGTTTCACCCGGGAAACCCACAATGAAGGTCGAACGCAGTGTAATATCCGGACAGATCTCACGCCAGTTCTCGATGCGCCGCAACATGTTCTCGGCGTTGGCGGGACGTTTCATGGCCTTGAGAATGTCATGATTGGCATGCTGGAGTGGGATGTCTAGGTACGGCAGAACCTTGCCATCGGCCATCAATGGGATCACCTCGTCGACATGGGGATAGGGATAGACATAATGAAGCCTGACCCAGGCATCCAGATCGCCCATGGCCTCAGCCAGTTCCTTGAAGCGTGTCTTTATCGGCTTTCCACCCCAGAAACCGGTACGGTAACGGGTGTCCACGCCATAGGCGCTGGTGTCCTGTGAAACGACGAGCAGCTCCCGGACACCGGCACTCACCAGGTTTTCCGCTTCCTGCATGACCTCACCAATGGGTCTGCTGACGAGGTCTCCACGCATCGATGGAATAATGCAAAAGCTACAGCGGTGGTTACAACCCTCGGAGATCTTCATGTAGGCATAATGGCGCGGCGTGAGCTTGAGGCCACCGGGCGGGATCAGGCTTTCGTACGGATTGTGAGCGGGCGGCAGATGTGTGTGAATGTGCTCCAGTACTTCGGTGGTCGCGTGTGGCCCGGTGACAGCCAGTACCTGTGGATGAGCCGATTGAACCACATCGCCCTTGGCCCCCAGGCAGCCAGTGACGATTACCTTACCGTTCTCCTGTAGTGCCTCACCGATAGTGTCCAAGGACTCCTCGACCGCGTCGTCGATAAAGCCACAGGTATTGACCACGACCAGGTCCGCTGAGTCGTAATCGGGCACCAGTTCGTAACCCTCGGCACGTAACTGGGTCAGTATCTGTTCGGAGTCAACCGTTGCCTTGGGGCAGCCCAGGCTGATAAAACCAATCTTGTGGTTATTCTGAGACATAGTGATCCATGCATGATGAAGAGACGTGCAAGACACGCTCGAGGGGCCATAACAGGGGGCGATTATAGCCTATCCGTAGCAAGGTCGCAGCCGCCTAGTTGCGCGCCACCAGTTCCTTGATGGTAGAGAGTAGGCGTTGACGGTCGAGAGGTTTACTGAGAAGGCGATCGATTTCAAACTCTTTTAGATTACCTTCGGTGATGAGATTGCTGTAACCGGTGGCAAGAATAATGGGTATGTCGCGGCGTATGGATTTCACACGTGCCGCCAGCTCGGTACCGGTCATCCCAGGCATGGTTTGATCAGTCAAGATGAGTGAATAGGCATCGGGATCGCGACTGAATTGCTCCAGCGCAAGTATGGGGTCATTATATGTCTCGGTCTGCATCTGGTGGATTGAAAGGATTTCTGTCAACAGCTCGGTAATGGTGGGTTCGTCATCGACTACGAGGATGCGTCTGTTTGTTGTGGGCCTGTAATCCGTTTTCGGTTCTTCGACCTGAGAAGGAGGTTGTGAGGTGTATGGAAACAGCAATCGAAAACACGTTCCGTCCCGACTAGACTGATTGACCAGAATATGTCCGCCTATCCCGTGCATGATTCCATGTACGATGGGTAATCCCATGCCAGTTCCCTTGCCAAAATCCCGAGTCGTGAAAAATGGTTCGAATATACGTGGCAGTACGCTTGCTTCAATACCGGGACCATCGTCGCAAACCTCAATCACAGCATAGCGACCTTCAATAGGCACATGACAGGAAGCACACAAGGTGTTATCAGTTTCATACGCATACAGCTTGATATCTATCTGACCTTTGTCATTGAGTGAGGCCCGAGCATTGAGAACCAGGTTGAGTATTAATTGGTGTAGTTGAGACTCTGTTGTACAAATACTGATGTTTTCATTCGTTAGATCTGTGCTGAAATGAATTGTAGAGGGCAGGCTTGCCTGTATCAGTTTGCAAGCATCTTCGATGACGGGGCCAGGCTCGAGATTATGTTCTGTTTCAGAACTGCCTCGACTGAAGGTGAGTAGCTGTTCAACGATATCTTTTGCACGGATTCCCGATTTAATAATCTCGTCAAGGTAAGTGCTCATTCTTTGTGGAAGTTGATCCGTATAGAGCTTGCGTGACAACTCGGCAAAACCCAGTATGGAAGTCAATATATTGTTGAAATCATGGGCGATACCGCCAGTTAGTTGGCCAATTGATTCCATTTTCTGTGTTTGTTGAAGTTGTGTCTGCAGCTTTCTAGTCTCTTTTTCCTTTGTAACCTGATCCGTAATATCCTCAATAATCAAAAATGCTGCCTGGTAATCGTGATATGTCAGAAGGTTTGCCGAAAGCTTTCCATGACGTTGTTTTCCATCTTTGGTTGTAAATGTAAGTCGTGTGCTGTATTGCCCACATCTTTCAAGTTCTACAAGGCCTTCGGCTTTGATGGTTTCGTTGGTGAGGTTTATATCCGGTGTTGTCTTGCCTATGAGTTCATCTTTTGTATAGCCCAAAGTCGTGGACATAGAATCATTTGCCAGGACGATTTCGCAACTCGGTACGCGAGTGATGGCCAACATTAATGGGCTCTTGTTGAATGCTGTTTCAAAGAGTCGACTGGCCTCACGGATTGTATTTTCAAGCTTGCGTTGACGAACTGACTGGCGGTAACGCGAAATCAGCAGCGCGCTGGTGATGAACAGTAATATAGCCGCGAACAGATAATATATGATTACTAACCAGGATGAATTTGAATCGAAGCTGTAATATGCCGCACTCGTATCCAGTGTGCGATCGAGCATGCCAGCTTCTGAATAGAAATTGGCAATGGCCTGAAGCCGTTCAGTTTCCACGGTGCCAACAGGAACAATATCGGGTGCCATAGCAAGGCGTATCATTCTGGCCTGGTACTGTAGTAGCCCCTTATCGAGTTCGGGTCTATATTTCCTTATAATTAGGTCGATAATTTCATCGCTATTTTCCAGGGCGTATTTCCATCCTTTGATACTGGCTCTAAGAAAGGCCTCGGCTCGTTCTGTATTCTGTTCCAGTTCGGCATGTGTACTTATTAACATGTCACCATAAGCATCAAAACCATAACTGGCAGGATCAATGATGTAATAGGAAATGTCTTTCGACTCCATCATATAGGGCTGTGTTGTGATATAGGCGGCCATGGCATCAGTGTTACCTTCAAGAAGGTCGTCATAGTCATAGCTATGCGGCAAATGGGTATACATGTCCGCTTTGATGCCAGAATGTTCCAGCATGGCAGGAATGATGGAATTTTCCTCATGAGAGAACATTATGCGTTTTCCGGCAAGATTATGGATATTGCGTATGCCGGATGATTTCAAGGACATGAGAACCAGGGGGGAGTGCTGGAAAATGGCGGCAATTATTTTGATGTCATCACCGATATGTTTACTCAGCAATACCGATGAATCCATAATGGCAAAATCAAAATCCCTTTCAAGTAGGGCGTCTTCATAGTTAAGGTCTGTCTGTTTCTCAACCAGTTCTAGCTCCAGCCCCTCATCTCGATAATACCCTTTTTCTATTGCTGCATAGTATCCGGCGAACTGGAATTGGTGTGACCATTTGAGATAAAGGCGTAGATGTGTGGGAGCGATCTCCTCCGTAATGGCATGTTGAGTGGAGAAGATATATATAAAAACTATGAGCAGACTGCGTGCTATCAACTTGCTAATGTATGAATTATTGTTGAGTAACAGCTTGCCCTCCTTGGACGTATATACGGCATTCGTCTACCATGATTCATGCGATAAGTATGGGCAAACACAGGAAATACGGCAACAGGAGTATCCATGAAATACCGTCGATTAGGCAAAACCGATGTCAAAGTCAGTCTTATCTGTCTGGGGACCATGACCTGGGGTGAGCAAAATACGCAAGACCAGGCCTTTGAACAGATGGATTATGCCCTCGAGCAGGGGGTGAATTTCTTCGACACCGCTGAGCTCTACTCCATTCCGCCAAATGCCGCGACCTATGGCAGCACGGAGACCATCATAGGTAATTGGCTCAAGGCGCGTGGTAAGCGTGAGCAAATTGTCCTGGCGAGTAAAATAGCGGGTCCCGGTCCAGGTTGGGTCGATCACATTCGTAAGGGACAAAGTCGATTTGATCGTGGCAATATCGAGTCTGCCGTGAACGACAGCCTAAAGCGCCTGCAAACCGACTACATCGATCTTTATCAATTGCACTGGCCAGAACGTAAGACCAACTTTTTTGGTCACCTGGGTTATCAGAATGCTGAGCCCGATGATTTCACACCGATGGAGGATACTCTCCAGGCCCTCGCCGCAGAGGTCGAAAAAGGAAAGATTCGATATATTGGTCTGTCGAATGAAACCCCATGGGGGGTGATGCGCTTCATCGAAACCGCCGAACGACTGGGGCTGCCCAGAATCGTGAGCGTGCAAAATCCCTATAACCTGCTCAACCGCAGCTATGAAGTCGGTCTTGCAGAAGTCTCGCAACGTGAGTCGGCCGGATTGCTGGCCTATTCGCCCCTTGGTTTCGGGGTCTTGTCAGGCAAGTATGTCAATGACGCCCGTCCAGAAGGCGCAAGAATAACCCGCTGGCCTGACTACAAACGTTATATGACGGAACAGGCGGTAGCCGCGACGGAAGAGTACGTGGCCCTTGCACATGCGCATGGACTGTCCCCCGCACAAATGGCCCTGGCCTACATCAACAGTCGGCCCTTCGTCACTGCGAACATCATAGGGGCCACGACGATGGATCAACTCAAAATGAATATCGCCAGTATTGATCTGAAACTGGATGATACGGTAATGGGAGCGATAGAAGAGATACATACGCGTTATCCCAATCCAAGTCCCTGATATTTTTAGCTAAGAGTGAATGCTATGAACTGCCTATTTTGTAAAATCGCCGAAGGGAAAATGGAGGCAGAAACACTGTATGAAGATGAAGACGTCATCGCTTTTCGAGACATTCATCCCCAGGCCCCACATCATGTACTGATTATACCCAGGCAGCATTTCAGCAGTTTGAACAGTTTCGAGGATGGTGATGGCGCCTTGCTGGGGAAGTTACTGTTGACAGCCAGGCGTATCGCCCGTGATCTTGGTGTGGCGGAAGATGGTTATCGTGTCAATATAAACACCAATGACCATGGTGGTCAGACAGTGTATCACCTGCATGTTCATCTGCTCGCAGGACGCCAGTTTAGCTGGCCGCCGGGATGATATGGATGAGGTATCCGCCTGCGCGGAATGATATGAACAGGGATTTTCAACGAACCGGTCAGACACGATCACTTTACTGCCGGTAATCTCCTGCTATGGTAATGGTCCGGAATCGAAGGAGTGAAAGCGATGTCTCAAGCCGTGAGTCCCAACACCCATCCCGAATTGATTAGCTTCAAGCTTTGCCCCTTTGTCCAGCGCTCGGTCATCACCCTGCTGGAGAAGGGGGTGGAGTATCGAATCACCTATATAGACCTGGAAAATCCACCCCAATGGTTTCTTGATATCTCGCCCCTGGGCAAGGTGCCTGCCCTGCGTGTCGGGGAGGAGGTGCTGTTCGAATCCGCCGTGATCAATGAATATCTGGATGAGATTAACCCGCCCAGCCTGCATCCGGAGGACCCTTTGCGCAAGGCGCAGAATCGTGCCTGGATCGAATTTGGCTCCAACCTGATCGGCGATCAATACCATTTAATGATCGCAAAGGAACAGGCGCAATATGACGAGGCTCTGGCCGGGATGGAAAAAAAGCTACAGCAACTTGAGCAACAGCTGGATGCTGGGCCCTTTTTCAACGGTGATCGCTTCTCACTGGTGGACGCCGCCGTTGCACCGGTCTTCATGCGAACGCAGTTGTTGTCTGGCTGGCATGATCTCTCCGCCGTGTATGACAAGACGCCCAAGGTGGCGGCCTGGCACGAGGCCTTGATGGCGAGGGAGTCGGTACAAAAATCGGTGGTCGAAGAGTTCGCCGATGAGATGCGTGACTATATCGGCAGGACCGGCGGCTATGCCGCTGAGGTATTTGCCGACACATAATAAAAAATGCGGGCTCTGGCCCGCATTTTCAGACAAGATCGAGTGTATAGACCTGGCTAGATACTCAGGCCACCCAGTTTCTTCGCCAGATGGCGCTTGTACCACAGCACGCCGCCGCCAAAGGCTCCCAGGATGAGCAGGATGAGTATGATCAGATTCTGCCACCAGGGCGTCGCGCCTCCACTTAACAGGCTTTCCAGTCGAATGGTTTCGTTCATCTGATCCTTGAGCTCGGCGTTCTCTGTCTCCAGTTTACGAATAGTCTGCTGCAGGCGGGTTTGTGACTGGGACAATTCCTCGATACGAGCGGTCAGGTCTTCAATTCGCTCATTGAGTGCCTTTTCTTCCTCGCGGGCCTCTTCCAGTAGAATTTGAGCGGGCTTCTTTTTGGTGACGTAGCTGCTACTCACCCAGCCCTCGACACCGCTGGGTGTACGGATGCGCATATAATTACCCTTGCGCTCCAGCACTTCGAGCACCATTCCGGAGACAACGACACTGATGGGGGAATAGCTGTTGTCAGGCTCCGGGCGAACCCCGACACGTAAATTATCGTCGACAAAAACGGTTTCAGCCAAGCTGGTGCCGGTCAGCATGAAACTCAGCAACAAGGCCGCAAAAAGACGCATCAACACTCCTTCATACAAATTCTTATCGTCAGTTCTTGTTACGGGATTTTAGTGAAAATACCGATGCAATTCGCTGCAAATCGTAACAGATACTGGTAACCGCTGATACCGTACGTAAGCCCAGCTGGATTCAGGGTGATTCTGATGGCTAGACTACAATAAGCTCGCACGCGCTGACAACGGTGCCGCCTTAGTCATTTCGTCCAAAACGTGCATTTTTTCAATGTTTTTTCATTTCAAGGACTAAGGAAGATCTTTTCGTCTCTTATGCTAACCGGAAGGGCCTGTAAGGCGTCGCCGACGCATGGTCCAAATATGCATTCACCGTCTTCAATACGAAAACGCGCATCATGCGTGGCGCATTGTATAAAGGCCCGATCGGGGTCAAGAAACTGATCCGGCATCCAGTTCAACTCCACACCGGTGTGCGGACAACGATTGCGATAGGCATAGACTTCGTTATCTACACGCACCAGGACCAGGGAAACGGTTGTGCCATCGAGTTCGACCTCCATGCCTTTGACGCCCTTATCCATATCGAGCTCGTCCAGCCCGCACAATTCCACGCTCATACAAAATCCTCCTTAGGGTTTTGCCTATCATGACAGAGTGGCCCCAATGGTCACAAACCCGCGCCTGTTATCGGGTCAAAGTGTCAACATAATGGGCTACAATGGGGGCGTTTTATTACGAGGGGAATGCCGTGGAGTTTCAGTCGACAGATGAGGTGGAGGCGGCCTTTTACAGGGCCTTTATGCAGGGCGATATCGAGGCCCTGATGGAGGTCTGGTGGATGGACGATGGCATCGAGTGCATACACCCCTTCGGCCCTCGTCTGACCGGTTACAAGGAAGTATACGGCAGCTGGCAGGAGGTCATGCAGCAGAGCCAGGGCATGATGGTACAACCGCAAAACGTCCATCGCCAGCAGGATGGTTCCCTGGCAACCCACAGTCTGGTGGAGAAAGTGAGCTGGATGGCCGAAGACGGCCAACATTCAACCGAGATCAACGCCACCCATGTCTATCGCTTCACCGACTCGGGATGGAAGATGGTGCTTCGGCATGCCTCACCCTCGCCCAGCCAGGACCTGCAGGATGTGTTGCCCGAAGTTGAGTTGCACTGAGTCGCCTCAGTCTCCCAGGTGTACCACCACCCGCCTACTACCACGCATGCGGCGATGTTCCCACAGATAGACACCCTGCCAGGTCCCCAGTGCCAGTGCTCCATTTTCGATGGGTATGGAAAGCGTAGTGGCGGTCAGGGCCGACTTGATATGGGCGGGCATATCATCGGCGCCCTCAAGGGTATGGGTATACAGGGGATCGTTTTCCACCACCAGCCGGTTGAGCCAATTTTCCAGGTCGCGCCGCGCCGAGGGGTCGGCATTTTCCTGTATCAGAAGGCTGGCCGATGTATGTTGAACCAGTAGCGAACACAGGCCTTCCCGTATCCCGCTGTGCTCTACCAGGGCCTCGATTTCCCGTGTGAACATGTGTAGGCCTTGCCCGGGAATGTTTAAATCTATGTGTCTAATCATCCATTACCCCAAGATACGTGTTTACAAATTCAAAAAAATACACATAAAATCTGCGTCATAGCGATAATTCAGCGCAACAGGATGCGAACGTATAGGCAAAAACGCCTGTTTTTGCATCTACATCTTACCTGGCTTATGCCAATTGTTACTTTAGGAGTTATGCATGGCAATTAAGAAAAAAGCTGCGAAGAAGAAGGCCGCCAAGAAAAAGGTCGTCACTTCCGCTGCCAAGAAGCGGGTTACCGCAATCAAGGAGCCCATGACCAAATCTGCATTGTATGCCGCCATTGCAGAGAAGACGGATCTTAAGAAGAAGGATGTAGACGCCGTATTCGGAGCGTTGTCTGAGATCATTGAAGGCCATCTCAAGAAAGGCGGTGCCGGTGTCTTCACCATGCCCGGCCTGCTGAAGATGAAGGTCGTGCGTAAGCCGGCGACCCGCGCACGTAAGGGAATTAACCCCTTCACCGGTGAAGAGACCACGTTCAAGGCCAAACCGGCCCGTAATATCGTCAAGATCGCACCGCTCAAGGGCGCCAAGGAAATGGTTGCCTAATCAACTTCCACCGCCGCCGGTCTGACCGGTGGCGGTGTCTTCAACTGCCAAGTTCCAGGCTGTTCAGCAACGCCCCCAGCTCCGATAATTTCCCGATCTCCCACTGTACCCGGCCTCTCTGTGTCTCAAGCTTTTGCGACTGCTGGATAAAGCGCGTGATCAAAACCGGTGTCAGTCCGACCTCGCTCGCGCCTAGATGTTCATCGCTTCCACCGTCACCGACGAAAAGACAGTCCCGAGCCTTGAGTCCCAAGGCATTGAGGGCATGATGATAAATGTCAGGTGCCGGTTTGCGACTGCCCACGTCGCAGGAAAACGTGGCCGTGTCGAACAGTTCGGCCATGGGCGAACGCTGCCAGGCCGACACCTCACCACTGGAGGCATTGGAGACCAGGGCAAGTTTGAGGCCGCGCTTTCGTAATTGACGCAGGGCATCCAGGGTCTCGTCATCCACCTCGACCAGGGCATGGTCAAACCGACGCTGACGCTCTACCACGGCCTCGCGTATCAGGCTCTCGTCTATTGATGGGTCGATGCTATGGGCCAGGGTCTTCAGGCTGTCGTAGTGGTCACTGGGCCGGCAGATGTCATGTGCGGGGCCAAAACAGGCCTCGTTCCACTCCTCGCGCCCAATACCCAGGATGTCGGCGGTATAGCGACCGACTTCATCGGGTACCGTGCCGACGTCGACCAGGGTATGAAACAGGTCCAGGCATATGCCTCGTATCATCGTTTTTACTCTTTTGAAATGTATCTGTGCCTAGTCTATACATTGGGATACGCCCATCAAATTGGAGAGTGCAGATGGCCTATAAACCTCTGGATTTGACCCGTCTGAACCGTCGAGTCAGCTATTCCCGCCCAACCCAGGTCTATGACAGTCATGTCAGTCTTGATTCGGCCGCCTACCTGGTCATGACGGATCTGTCCAAGGTAAGCGCAGTGACCATCGGTCCCATGGCGAGCATTGACGATGCCAATGATCGCATGATCGCCAATGCCGTGCGCATGTTGCTGGTGACCAATGAACAGGAGCTGACACTGGGACTGATCACGGCGACCGATATACTGGGTGAAAAACCCCTCAACTACCTACGTGAGGTGGGGGGCAATCATGGGGATATCCTGGTTCAGGATATTATGACACCTTACGATCAGCTCGAAGCCATGGAGTTGTCCGATGTTCTCAATGCATCGGTCGGGGATATCGTCGCCACGCTCAAACAGGTCGGGCGCCAGCACGCACTGGTGGTCGACTCGAAGGAGGGTATGGCGACACCGCGTATCCGTGGAATATTTTCTACCTCGCAGATCGGCATGCTGGTCGGAGAACAGGTGGATTTGAGCAGTAAGGCAGGTAACTTCGCGGAATTGGAGCTGGCGCTCGTTCACGGATAAGAGATGCACGTTCGCCATGAAAAAAGGGTGGCTTTGGCCACCCTTTTTTATGGCTAGAAATCCCAGTGTAGGCCGAGGTTGATGGAATCGGCCTTAAGAGCCGTGGACGTGCCGTAGCTCATCCATTCCAGATGAATGGTGTAGTCCTTGCTTGTTTCAAAGCGTGCGCCTAGACCGAAGGAACCACTGTCGGCCACCGCCTTGGTCCCCGAGGCGGTAAAGTTCACTCGAGACAAGCCCACCATCGTGTATAGATGGAAGCGCTCATAGGGTGCACTCCAGCGCAGCAAGACACTGTTGAGCCGGTCCAGACTGAGCGTGCTCGAGGTTTGTGCGCTGGCGGTATGAAACTCTATGGCAAGGTCATAGGAGAAGCGGTGCCCCAGCCTTAACAATATACCGGTGGGTGCGTAATCAAGAGAAGGCGAGCCGCCGCTGACCTCCATCAGGGTCAGACCATAGTAGTTACTGCTATCACCCTCATCGGCTGCCTGAGCAGTGAAGGTGATGAAAGGCAATAACAGGGCCAGTATCAGTTTCTTATTCATATAGTGTTCCCGTTCGGCACCTTGAAAGCATGGTACGTTTCTAGCGTTGTATACTAGCGTAAAGCACCGCAAAATGCATAAGTCATATTATCAGGTTTGCGACCGCTGCTTGCGATCATTGAGTGTATCGAGTCATGTATCGACGTCAAAGTTCCCCGTTGTTTCTCCTTCTGCTGTTCACAATCACCGTCAACACGGTCAAAGCCGAGAGCATCCGTTATATCGAGAGTGAGGGCGGCACCGAAATCCCGGTTGAGGTCTTTGCCGGTGGGCCGGGTCCACGCCTGCTGTGGCTTCCGCCTGAAACCGGTCTCAAGGATGCGGACCGTGTACTGGCGCGTCGTTTGGCATCACTGGGAGTTGAGGTTTGGTTGGTAGACCTGTTCAGTGCGCGTTTCCTGCCTCTGGCGCAAAGCAGCATGGATCAGATGCCGGCGATAGACGTGAGCAAGGTGATCGACGCGGCCACCAGCGACGACAGGTCGGTTTTCCTGCTGGGTGTGGGTCGTGGCGCCATTCCCCTGTTGCGCGGTGTCCGCCTGTGGCAAAGGCAGGCAGGCGAGCGCTCGCTCGGAGGGGTTGTACTCCTGCATCCCAAGCTATACCTGGAAACACCGGACCCGGGCGAGCCGGCTCGCTTTATGCCCGTCGTCACGCAGAGCAACCAGGCACTCTATCTGTTGCAGCCTACGCTCTCACCATGGCGTTGGCGTCTGGGCGAGATTTCCGCAGCCCTGCAATCAGGTGGCAGCGCCCTCTTCATGCAGACCTTGCCGGGTGTACGCGATCGTTTTTACTTTCGACCCGATGCGACAGAGCGAGAGGACGCTCTGGCAAGGGTCTTACCGGAGCAGTTACTCAAGGCGATGAATCGGCTTCGTTATATCGAAGGCGGACGACGCATCGTATTGGAAGAGCCGATGCCAAGCCCCATATCGACTGGCAAGAAAGAGCGTAGCCTGAGCCCATATGTCGGCAATCCAGAGCCACCTCCTCTCTCTCTACCGAGCCTCGCGGGTGGTCAGGTGGATCTTGAGGATTACAAGGGCAAGGTGGTATTGGTCAACTTCTGGGCCAGCTGGTGTCCACCCTGTGTCCATGAGATGCCATCCATGGAAGCCCTCTACCGCACATACCGAGAGCAGGGACTGGAGATCCTCGCGGTCAACATGGCCGAGGAGGGACCAGTTGTGGCACGTTTCCTTAGCGAAAAGGTATCGGTTAGCTTCCCCATTCTGCTCGACAGCGACGGCAAGGCCTTGCGTGATTGGGGTGTGTTCGCCTTTCCGACCAGTTTCGTGCTGGATCGCCAGGGACACATACGCTTTGCCCTGTTCGGTGCCGTGGACTGGGAACGAAATGACGTCAAAGATCGGCTTGAAACATTATTCTAACAAAACAAGGTTTGCATGATGGCTTTAACCATATAAATTGTGAAGTAATTATTTTAATAATAGAAGCTCGCAGTCATGAAACCAAGCATTCTACGGTTGGGTTGGGTGTTCCTTGTCTTATTGATTCTGGCCCCACCGCTCCGGGGGGCCATCGCATTTGCGCAACCACTCTCATCAGAGGTCATGGATCCAGCCAATGGATCATCCAGCATGGTCGACGTGGTGCCGCAAGAAAGCCCCTTCCCTTATGTAGCATCACAGCTGGGAATCACTCTAGCAGTGGTAGCGCTGCTATTGCTGGTCATTACACTCATCATCCATTTACGTTATCGACGCCAGGCCGATAGCAAGCTTCGCAGCTTGCTCGAATCAATGGGTCGGCTTGAACAAGCTTCAGAACCACGGGATCGGGCAGTCACTTCAGGCGACGAGCAAGAGCGTCTGATGGATAAACTGGGTCAGATAATGAAGGGCTTTCGTCGCGAAGCCACCGCATCGAGCGACAGTGACAAAAAGCTCACTGCTCTGTTCAACGTCGTTCAGGAAGGTATCGTTATTACCAATAGCGAGGGTGTGATCGAAAATGTAAATCCCAGCCTGTGCAAAATGTTCGGCTATGAAGAGTCTGAATTACTGGGTCAGAGCAATAAAAAGCTTATGCCCGTGCCCTATGCGGAGCATCACGATGCCTATATGCAGGAATCGGTGCGCACAGGCAATATGGGATACATGGGGCGCTACCGGGATCTGCTGGCAATGCGGAAGGATGGTAGTACTTTCCCAATGGTTATTAATATCGATCGCATCGAAGTGGGCCAACAGTTTAAATTTGCCGCTATCATTCGTGATGTTTCTCAGCAGAAGGAATATGAACAACAGCTACTCAAGGCCAAGATGCGTGCTGAGGTGGCCAACGAGGCAAAATCCAGTTTTCTGTCCATGATGAGTCATGAGATCCGAACACCCTTGAATGGTGTGATGGGGATGTTACAGATGCTGCGGCCCGAGATAAGCAATCCCGAGCACAAGGAATTTATCGAGGTAGCTAGCAATTCGGCTACCAATCTCCTGCATATCGTCGATGACATCCTTAACTATTCCAAGGCCGAAAGTGGGGTCATGAGACTGGAACAACAAGATTTCAGTTTACGCGATCTGCTGGAAGAATCCGTCGACCTGTACATGGCGCGTCTCGCCGATAAGCAGCTTCGGTTGAAATTCTATGTTCCTCAGACGATGCCCGTGTTGTTATGTGGCGACCCTTTTCGTATCCAGCAAATGGTTAATAACCTGATCAGCAATGCCATCAAGTTTACCGATGAGGGTGAAATCAGGCTTGCGGCGGACTGGGTTGAGAAATTCGATGACGATATAGACGTAACAATCATTGTGTCCGATACCGGTGTCGGTATAAGTGAAGATAAATTCACCGATATCTTCGAGCCCTTTGTGCAGGCAGATAATAGTGTGACACGGTCCTTCGGTGGCACCGGCCTGGGTTTGAGTATCGTCAAGCGCATTGCGGAATTGATGGGCGGCGGTGTGTCACTGGAATCCAGAAAAGGCCAAGGGAGTACTTTCCGGCTAAACTTGCCATTGAAAATATGTACCACCGATGAGGCAAAGAAGCATGTTGACCTTAAAGGTAAGCGCATACTCTATGCCGTAAAAGACAATCCAGACGAGATGCTGCTAGATTATATGCTTCATAATGGGGCGCAGGTCGAACAGATACAGCTGGCAGATATGACACATCGGTCTGCTCCGGATGAGTTAACGCATGATGCTATAATCGTCGAGTGTGGAGACAATGATAGCTTGCAACTTGCGGATAAGCTTGCAACAGAGCTTTCTGGTAGGACTCGTATTATCTGTTTACGGGAACACCTGCAGCCCCTGCCACTGGAAATCAGTGAAACGGTTTGGGTTTTGCATGAGCCATTAATGAGTCGAACTCTGGATAGTGTATTCACATCACTACTTGACGAACCACACAAGGAGTCGACAATGGCTGATCAAAAAGAAGGAACGGGCATGTCGAGGATATTGTTGGTTGAAGACAATCCGGTGAATCAAATGGTCGCCAAGGCCATGCTGATCAAGATGGGCTATGAGCCTGTTGTGGCCAACAATGGTCAGGAAGCACTGGATCTGGTGAAGTCGGAAACGGTCGACCTGGTTCTCATGGATTGCCACATGCCGGTAATGGATGGCTACGAGGCCACCGCGAAAATGCGTGAATATCTCTCCGGCAAGCCCTTGCCCATTATCGCCATGACCGCCGATGCCAGCCAGAGTGATCGCGAGCGCTGTCTGGGCGTAGGCATGGATGATCACATCCCCAAACCCATCAAGATGGATCTACTGCAATCGGCCATCCATCAATGGCTCAATAACGCCAGTTAGATCAACTATTCAATGAACGCCCGCCGTCTACGGCGAGGATTTGCCCACTGACGTAGGGTGCGTCCAGGACCATGAAGCGTATGGCCTTGGCGATATCTGTCGGGCTGCCCTGCCGCTTGAGGAAGGTACGGGAAATGATGCGCTGCTTGGTGAGCTCATCCATCTCATGCTCGGGCCAGAGGATTGCACCGGGTGCCACTGCGTTGACTCGTATCTCCGGCCCTAGTTCACCGGCCAGTGATTTGGTCAACATGGCCAGGCCGGCCTTGGCCATGGAGTAGACCGGGTAACCCTTCAATGGTCGCTCGGCGTGGATGTCGACGATGTTGACGATGCAGCCTTCACTTTCACGTAGGTATGGGGCGACAGCCTGTGACAGGAACAGCGGTGCCTTGAGGTTGCTGCCCATCAGGTCTTCCCAGACGGCCTCGTCAATCTCACCGATGGTCGTGGGATAGAAGCTGGATGCATTATTGATCAACACATCCAGTCGTCCCCAGGCCTTATGCGCCTCTTTTGCCATCGCCACCAGCTTGTCGGTCTCATGCAGATCGGCCTGCACCAGAACCACTGACTCGGGACGCCGGGCATTGAGTTCTGCCTGCAGCGCCTGGGCGCCCTCGCGTGAGGCACGATAGTGAATCACGATATTCATACCCGCCTCATGCAGAGTACGGGCCACGGTTGCGCCGATGCGATGGGCCGCACCGGTGATCAAGGCCACCTTGTTTGTCATGCTGTGCTATGCTCGTCGGCTTGAATGAAGTGCCACACTCTAGCAAAAAACGCGAGACGGGACAGGCCTGTATTGAAGAGTATCGAGGATGAATCGGGGCGCGGAGCCGGGTCTTCGCTGGAACAATTTCCGCTCCCCTCGGACGAGGCGCAGCACCATAGCGAGGCATTGATTGAGGTCATTCGTGACGCCATCGACACGGCCGGTGGTGTCATCGGCTTTGATCGTTACATGCAGTTGGCGCTATACGCTCCGGGGCTGGGGTATTACAGCGGTGGCAGCCGTAAATTCGGCGCCGAGGGTGATTTCGTCACCGCGCCGGAAATCTCTCCCCTGTTCTCCCAATGCCTGGCGCGCCAATGTGCCCAGGCGATGCAGGCCGCCAAGTTAGATCAGCTCCTGGAGTTTGGCGCTGGCGCCGGCACCATGGCCGCCGACATGCTGTTGCAGCTTGAATCCATGCAGGCCCTGCCGAAGACCTATCTGATCATCGAGTTGAGCGCCGAGTTGCGTCAACGCCAGCTGGAAACTCTTACCCGCAAGGTCCCCCATCTACTGGAACGAGTGCAATGGATCGAGCATTTGCCCGATAGCTTCTCTGGCGTCGTCGTGGCCAACGAGGTGGTGGATGCCATGCCGGTGCGTCGTCTTCGCCGCCAGGCGGGCCGCTGGCTAGAGCAGGGCGTGTGCTGGGACGGGCGACGCTTTGCCTGGCAAGAAATGGGTGAGGCACAAAGCGGCTTGTCCGAAGCGCTCGAGGAGCTGGATGCAAATGAGGGGTACCGCACCGAGGTCTGTCCCCTCGCGCGCGACTGGATCATGGAGCTGGGTGATATGCTGCAGAAGGGGCTGATTCTACTCATCGATTACGGTTACAGTTCGCGCGAGTATTATCATCCCGAACGCCGCGCCGGCACCTTGATGTGTCACTATCGCCACCGAGCCCACGACGATCCCTTCGTCTATCCGGGCTTGCAGGATATCACCGCACACGTCGATTTTACCGCCCTGGCCGAGGCGGCCCTGGACGCGGGGCTCTCCGTCTACGGCTATACCAGCCAGGCCATGTTCCTGTTCGGCAATGGCCTTGAGAGTGCCATGGTGGACGTGGACGAGCCCGAGACCCAATATCGCCTGGCCCAGCAGGTCAAGCACCTGACCCTGCCCACCGAGATGGGCGAACGGTTCAAGGTAATGGCCCTGGGCACGGGACTGGCCGAGGTCGAGCTGATGGGCTTTGCCCTCAATGACATGCGAGGAAAGTTATAGAGCATGGATACCCTACAAACCATTATCCTGGCCCTGGTGCAGGGGCTGACCGAGTTTCTGCCCATCTCCAGCTCCGCCCATCTCATCCTGTTGCCGCAGTTGGCGGACTGGCCCGATCAGGGCCTGGCCTTTGATGTCGCGGTGCATGTCGGCACTCTGGCCGCGGTGGTGATCTATTTCCGTCATCAAGTCATGGCCATGGCCGTGGACTGGGGCCGCTCGCTGGCCCATCGCAAGCCGGTGGGCGAGAGTCGCCTGGCCTGGGCGGTGCTCTTCGCCACCATCCCCGCCGGTGTCGTCGGGGTCCTGTTCAAGGACTTCATCGAGACTGATCTGCGCTCGGCGCTGGTGATTGCCGCGGCCACCATCGTCTTTGGTCTGCTGCTGGGCTGGGCGGACCTTCGCGGTCGACGCAGCCGGGACGAGCATCACCTGGGTTGGCGCGATGTGCTGGTGATTGGCCTGGCCCAGGCCCTGGCCCTGATCCCCGGTACCTCGCGCTCCGGCATCACCATGACCGCGGCGCTCATGATGGGGCTCAGTCGCGAGGCCTCGGCCCGCTTCTCCTTCCTGCTCTCCATACCCACCATCGGCGGAGCGGGCCTGTTCAAGCTCAAGGACCTGCTGGAACAAGCCACGACGCCTGACTGGCAGGCCCTGTTCTGGGGAACCCTGATCTCGGGCCTGAGCGCCTATCTGTGTATCCACTACTTCCTCAAGTTGCTGGAGCGCATCGGCATGGCGCCCTTTGTCATCTATCGTCTGCTGCTGGGTGCGGTACTGCTGTATGTCTTCCTCTGAGTTAAAGTATGCGCGGGGGTGGTGGACACTGGGCTGGCTGGTGCTGGCCACCATATTGATTCTCTCCCTAATGCCCTCGCCGCCCAAGTTGGGTGATGTCTCCGACAAGTGGCAACACGCCTTCGCCTATGCCCTGCTCATGAGCTGGTTCGCGCAGCTCGCCTCAAAACGACTGCGTCTGGCCCTGTTATTGATACTGATGGGGATCGGTGTCGAGGTACTGCAGGGCCTGAGCGGCCTGCGTCAATACGAGCTGCTGGATATGCTGGCCAATGCCACAGGTGTTGTGATCGGCTGGATGCTGATACGGGTGGGCTTGAAGTATCTACTCTGGCTGGAAAGGGTCGTGGCCCGCTAGTTCGCGTACGGTGGGTCACAGGCGCGGTCGGACCGCGCCCATGAACCGGTGATTGCACTAACCTCGGCCGAGGAAGAAGATGGAAAAAATACTCAGGGCCAGCGAGGAGAAGCCGACTATCAACTCCATCATCGCCACCATATTGCCGCGACCACTGGATTCCAGTCGCTGGGTCTTGCTCATGTCGGCCTTGTTGCGGGATTTGGATTTTCTGGGCTGGCCGCTGGAGAAAGTGGGCATGGAAAATCGACCCATGCGAAAGGCCATCATGAAGGTGGTCTTGAGCGGTTGGGAGGCCATGAAGCCAATGCCGGTGATGATGAGGACATAGATCAGCATATCCAGCAAGGTCGGTGGGACCGCCCACCACTGCTGATACTGCGGATAGAGCAAGGCGGCGCTTGCCAGGGCTCCGGCCAGGGTACTGAGGATGGGATAGGTGATGCGCAGTAGGCGCTGTACCAGGCCACCAATCACGGGCACGGCCAGCAGGACCACCGCCCAGTGGGTATAGGCATCGTACTGCTTGAAGAGGATGAGAGAGCTCTGCAGGTAGTAGGTAAGCCCGGTTACGATCACAAAAAAGATCAGGGCACCGAGAATCAGGTTCATGGCACGCGAGAGCAGGCTGTCCTCGTAAATCATAGTTTCCTCCGGTGGAGTTAATTCAGGGTATCGTTATTAGATAGCGCCGAGCGCATATTATTGTCGCTTCATGGAGTATATCGGGAAGCGGTCGGTTTAACTTTATCCGCGTTGCGCTTTTAGGCGTCGAATGCGCTCTTCGCGCACGGCCTCACCGATGCGAGGACCGCTAAGTCCCTGCTCGGCAAAGGCCCTGGCCTCGACCTCTCGACAGGTGGCGTAGGCCCGTTTCAAGATTGCAGGCTGTTGCAGTTCCCTGTCCTCGTAGCCCGGTCGGCCACGCGAGTCGGCCTCGCAGGCGAGCAGCCATTTATCAAAGCGTTCCGGCTTGCGGTAGGCATCGAGCTTCTGCAACAGGTCAACCAGGGTCGAGGCCTTGAGTTCTCCGGCACGATGAAAGCAGAGGTGGTAACGGGTCACGTTGACGCCGAGATCGCGATACTCACGAGGGCAACGCAGGCGCTCGCACATCGCCTCCACCAGCGGTACCCCCTTCTCCTCGTGATCGATATGTCGCGGCCACTGATCCTGCGGCGTGATCCCCTTGCCGAGGTCGTGCACCAGCGCGGCAAAGCGTACCTGGGCATCGTCTGATAATCTGGCCGCCTGCTCCAGTACCATCATGGTGTGAACGCCGGTGTCGATCTCGGGATGGTGCTCCTCGGGCTGGGGTACGCCAAACAGGCGGTCGATCTCGGGGAAGATGGTCGCCAGGGCGCCGCAATCACGCAGGGCGAGGATAAAGCTTTGTGGCGAGGGTTCGCTCAGGGCGCGCATCGTCTCCTGCCAGACCCGTTCGGGTACGAGGGCATCCACCTCGCCGTTCTGGACCATCTCGCGCATCAGCTCAAGGGTCTCCTCGGCGATGCGAAAGCCGAGCGGCTGAAGCCGGGCGAGAAAACGCGCCACGCGCAGGATGCGCACAGGGTCCTCGCTGAAGGCGGGGGAGACGTGGCGCAACAGGCGTGCATCAAGGTCGGCCTGACCGCCATAGGGATCGATGATCTTGCCCGTTTCATCCTCGGCCATGGCATTAATGGTGAGGTCGCGGCGCAAGAGATCCTGTTCCAGGCTGACCTCGGCATCGGCATGAAAGGAAAAACCGGTATAGCCGGGCGCGGTCTTGCGTTCGGTGCGGGCGAGGGCATACTCCTCGCGGGTCTCGGGGTGGAGGAAGACGGGGAAGTCCTTGCCCACCGCCTTGAAGCCGCGTGACTCCATCTCCTCGACGGTGGCACCCACCACCACCCAGTCGGTGTCCTTGACGGGGAGGTCGAGCAGTCGGTCGCGGACGGCGCCGCCTACCTTGTAGAGGGTCGGTTCAGGCACCTGGATGTGGCCTCCCGCCTAGCGGCGCGCCTTACTGCGGTAGCTATGGTAGCGATGCGACTTGCGATGGGCATCGATATAGAGTGGTACCACCGCCTCCAGGGGGGTGGGGCTGATACCGAAGATCTCGGGAAAGCCGCCGTCACAGACGCTGTCCACCTGCAGGCTGCGGTAGTTGTCCATGGAGAAGGGTTTGCCCGGAGCAAACTCGAGCATAAAGGCCTGCATCTTGGAGAGGGTATCGCCGAGGCCGATCACCTTGCGCCGAAGTCCCGCGGCGGCACCGGCATACTCCACCAGCTCCTTTAAGGTGTAGACGCGCGGCCCACACAGGTCGTATTTCTGAGCCACGGTATGGCGGTCCTTGAGTGCGTGCACGAAGGCACTGACCACATCGCCGACGTAGACCGGGGCGATGCGTGAATTGGGACAGGCCAGGGGCAGGAGCAGAGGCACCTTGCGCAACAGGCCGGCGAAGCGATTGAGGAAGCTGTCGCCCTCGCCGAATATGACCGAGGGCCGGAAGATGGTGATGTCCAGGTCCTTGGTGGCCTGCAGGAAACTCTCGGCATCGCCCTTGGTGCGCAGGTAATAGCTGGCACCGTGGGAGGCGTCGGCGTTGAGGGCGCTCATGTGCAGTAGGCGGCGGATGTGGTTGCGACGGCAGGCCTGTACAATCGTTTGCGGTAATTCTACATGGACGCGTCGAAACTCGTGATCGCTATGGCCGCGGGAATTAAGAATACCGACCAGATTGATGACGGTATCGAAGCCCTTGAACTGGCGGGTGAGCACATCGACATCGAAGATGTTGGCGTCGACCACCTCCACAGTGGGCAGGACCAGCAGTTCTCGATGCCTCTCGCGGCGGCGAGTCAGCAGCCTGACCTGGTAACCTTCCTTGACCAGGCGCGTGACCAGGTGGTGACCGATAAAGCCGGTCCCACCCAGAATGCATATCTTTTTGGACATCATCTTCGCAATCTCACCGTCGGGGTTGTTGTTGTAAGTTGTTGTTCGTTCTTGAAAGACCAATTGTTTTGGACTGGGCAGGTCCAGTCAAGTCGATGTTCGCAAATAGTGTTGGCGAATTGGCTTTAGTCGAGACCGGGCCTGCATCTATACTTGGGGACAGGACAGTACAACACTTTACAACGAAAGGGGGCCGCATGGCTTTTCAGAGCGTCAATCCTGCAACTGGCAAGGTGGAAAAAGAGTTCGCCACCTGGACCGAGTCGGAACTCGATCGCGTCCTCGGCCAGGTCGCCGAGGCCACACCCGCCTGGGGGCTCACCAGCCACGCCGAGCGCTCAGACTTATTGCGCAGGGCGGCGCAGGTGTTACAGGAAAATAAATCCGAGTACGCCCGCCTTATCACCCTGGAGATGGGCAAGTTGTTGAAAGAGGCCGAGGCCGAGATCGACAAGTGCAGCATGGCCTTCGAGTATTACGCCGACAATGCCGAGGCATTCCTGGCCGACGAGATCATCGAGACCGACGCCGGCCGCTCGCTGGTGGCCTACCTGCCCATGGGCACAATTCTCGCGGTCATGCCCTGGAATTTCCCCTTCTGGCAGGTGTTTCGCTTTGCCACCGCGGGCCTGGCCGCCGGCAACAGCGTGGTACTCAAACACGCCTCCAACGTGCCCCAGTGCGCCCTGGCAATCGAGGATGTGATCCGCAAGGCCGGTTTTCCCGAGAACGTCTTTCGCACCCTTATGATCGGCGCCTCCCAGGTGCAGTCGGTGATCGAAGACCCGCGCATCTCGGGTGTGACCCTCACCGGCAGCGAGGCGGCCGGGCGCAAGGTGGCGTCCCAGGCCGGAGCGGCGATGAAAAAGTCGGTGCTGGAACTGGGCGGTTCGGACCCCTTTATCGTGCTGGATGACTGCGACCTGGAATGGACTGTTTCGCAGGCCATTGCCTCGCGCTTCGGCAACTGCGGCCAGGTCTGCATTGCCGCCAAGCGCTTCATCCTGCTTGACGATGTTGCCGATGCCTTCATCGAGCGCTTCAAGGAGTCGGTGGATGCTCTCAAGATTGGCGATCCCATGGATGCCGACACCGCCATCGGGCCCATGTCACGCATCGACCTGCGCGAGGAGTTGCACCAGCAGATCCAGGATTCCATTAAGGCCGGTGCGGTGGCCTTAACCGGCTGCGCGCCGGCGCCGGGTGACGGCGCCTTCTACAAGCCCTCTCTGCTGGACAAGGTCGAGCCCGGCATGCGCGCCTACGAGGAGGAGTTCTTCGGCCCGGTGGGGATCATCATTCGCGCCCGCGACGAGATGGAGGCCATTCGCATCGCCAATGACTCGCGCTTCGGACTCGGCAGCTCCATCTGGACCCAGGATGTAGAGCGGGGTGAGCGCCTGGCGCGCCTGCTGCAGACTGGTTCGACCTTTATCAACGGCCTGGTCAAGAGCGATCCGCGCCTGCCCATCGGCGGTGTCAAGGCCTCCGGTTACGGCCGCGAACTGTGCCACCACGGCATACGCGAGTGGTGCAATACCAAGGCGATCTGGATCAAGTAAACGCGGATACAGGCCCGCTCAAGCGAGCCTGTCGATGCCTTATGAGCTGTCATGACTGAACCAGCTGCCGAACTCAAGCGCAGTATTTCACTGCCCCTACTCACCTTCTACGGCCTGGGAACCATACTGGGCGCCGGAATTTACGTGCTGGTGGGCGAGGTGGTGGCGGTGGCGGGAATACGTGCCCCCATCGCCTTCCTGGTGGCGGCTGTTCTCGTGGTCTTCACCGCCTTCTCCTACGCCGAGCTCTCCTCACGCTTCCCGCGCAGCGCCGGCGAAGCGGTCTACATGATGGAGGCCTTTCACAACCGGCGTTTTGCTCTGATCATGGGCCTGCTGGTGATACTTATCGGGCTGGTCTCCTCGGCCACCATCGTCAACGGCTTCGTCGGCTACTTTCGGGTCTTCCTGGAGTGGCCGCCGTGGTTGATCATCATCCTTTTGGTGGCGGCGCTGGGGACACTGGCGGCCTGGGGGATCAGCGAGTCGGTGTGGGTTGCTACGGTTGTGACCGTGCTTGAGATCCTCGGGTTGTTCCTGATTGTATGGGTGGCGGGGGACTCGCTCGCGACATTACCCGCGCGGCTGCCCGAGTTTACCCGAGAGGGAATCACCGAGGGTGTCTGGATTGGTATCTTCGCCGGGGCCTTTCTCGCCTTCTATGCCTTCATTGGCTTCGAGGACATGGTCAACGTCGCCGAGGAGGTGAAAGAGCCTCGCCGCAACCTTCCCTGCGGCATCCTGCTGGCCCTGGTGCTCTCCAGTTCGCTCTATGTGCTGGTGGTGCTGGTGAGTGTCCTCGCCATGCCGGTAACCGAGCTGGCAGGACAGACGGCCCCCTTGGCCCGGGTGTATGAATACCGTACCGGTGAGCATCCCACGCTTATCAGTCTCATTAGCCTGGTGGCGGTGATAAATGGCGCACTCATCCAGATCATCATGGCCTCGCGCGTGCTCTACGGCCTGAGCTGGCAGGGCTGGTTGCCGACCATTTTCAGCCGCGTCCACCCGCGACGGCGGACGCCGCTGTACGCCACCGCGCTGGTGGTGGTACTGGTGTTGGTGCTGGCCCTATGGTTTCCCCTCATCACCCTGGCCAAGGCCACCAGCCTGGTGACACTCGTCGTGTTCGCCCTGGTCAACTTGTCACTGATACGGGTTAAGCGTCGTGATCGGCATCCCGCGGGGGCCTGGGTGGTGCCAGTCTGGGTGCCCGTATTCGGATTCTTGGTAAGTGCGGCCTTCGTGATCTACCAGCTGGTGTTGGGGGCCTAGGCACGTATGCCCGAGAGCTGGCTCCTCTATCCCCTGCTAGGTGCCCTGGCGGGGAGCCTGGCCGGGTTGCTCGGCGTCGGTGGTGGTCTGATTATCGTGCCGGTCCTGGCATGGAGCTTCGTCTCGCTGGAGATGTCGTCCGCTCATATTATGCACCTGGCCATCGGGACATCGCTGGCCACCATCGTCATGACATCGCTTGCCTCTATACGTGCCCATCATCGACGCGGGGCGGTACGCTGGGAGCTGTTTCGGCGCCTGTGGCCTGCCATCGCCATAGGCGCCCTGGTCGGCGCAGCGATCGCCGATGCCCTGCAAAGCCAGTGGCTAAGGCGGTTCTTCGGCGTGTTCGAGTTAATGGTGGCGGCGCAAATGGCCTTTGGCTTCAAGCCCTCGACACATCGGGAATTGCCCGGCATCGCGGGGATGGGCGTGGCAGGGGGGATCATCGGATCGGTTTCCGCCATTGTCGGTATTGGTGGAGGCACGCTGACGGTTCCGTTTCTGAGCTGGTGCAATGTCGCGATGCGCGAGGCGGTGGCTACCTCCGCCGCCTGCGGTTTACCCATCGCTGTGGCTGGCGCCATTGGTTTTCTGTTGACCGGCCTCGATGCAGGGGGCCTGCCTCCCTATAGCAGCGGTTACCTTTACTGGCCGGCCTTGATAGGCATCGCGGTGACCAGTGTCCTGTTTGCGCCGTTGGGTGCAGCACTGGCACATCGCCTGCCAGCGGCCGGGCTCAGACGTATCTTCGCCCTGCTATTGGCGGGGATTGGGTTGCAGTTTTTACTTGGGTAGTGTCGATGGCAATTATTTGCGGCTGATGACGCCCTTGCGATAGGCGATCCAGGTGTCCTGCAGCATGAAGGTCCCCTTTTCCAGGTCCTCGTTGGTGATGCGGTTCACCTTGCCGAAGTTGAGGGTGACGTTGGCGTAGATCATATTGGTGACAATCAGGCGCGCCTTGCTGACACAGTCGGCGCTCTCCTCGATGAGCTTGCGTTCGTCCTTAAGTACCACCAGGTCATCGATGAGCTTCATCTGTGTGGCGACAATGCGATCGATGAGTCCGGGCTTGGCCTTGTCCGGGTTAACCTTGTAGAAGTTGGCCATCTTGTCGACATCGGCGAGGGTCTTTTCCGCTTCCGCGATCTTGGCCTCGATCTCCTCGCTACGTTGTTCCGCGTCGGGGTCGAAACCGATATCGATGGTGGTATGGGCGGAGGCCGGTGAGCCGATGATGGGGGCCTGCACCAGCATCAGGGCGCGGGTCTTGCCTCCGACGATGGAGGCCTTGGCACTGCCGCCGCGCCCGCCTACCACCACCTGGTTGCGTGAGGCGACCTCGCTGTGGCTGATGGTGTCACGGGCAATGACGCTGTCGCCGGCCTCGACATAGACATTCTTATAGAAACGCGCCATGACATTGCCCTTGGCCGAGACATAGCCGGCGTCCATGCGTATCTTGCCCTTTTCGTCGCGGACCGCGCCGTGGCCAATGATGCCACCATTGACGGTAATGCTGCCCTCGGCCTCGAGCTTGGCGGCGTCGACCGTGCCCATGACATTGATGTCACCGCTGGCCTTGACCTTCATTCCCGATTTGACATCGCCCTTGACGATGACGGTGCCATCGAATTCGATGTTGCCTGACTTGAGGTCGACACTATCGAGGTTAATAAGCTGTTCGACAAAGGCGCCACGCTCGGTGATGACCGGCATGCCACCGACATTGGCGATGAGGACATCCGGGTCCTGTGGATCGGGCTGTACCGATTTGTTGGTCTTGAGCTCCTTGTCCTTGCCCGGCTTGGCGGCAATGGGTTCGCCGGTCACGGTGTAACCGTCCTCGCCCTCGGTGGGCGGGACACGCCTGAGGACACGATCACCGGGAGAGACAGTATTGACGCCGCCGAATTCACGGTAGTCGACGGTATCATTATCGAGGATGGGCTGGCGTCGTTCGGAGATGTCCTCCACCAGACTGACAAAGCGGGTGTCCTTACCATCCACCGGCGCCTTGCCCTGGGCGATGACGAGTTCGTCCACCAGGGTCTTGCCCTGGTCTTCCACCACCTCTGCCACCACATCCTCCTGCACGCCATGGGTGACGCCCTGGGCCTTGAGCTGGGCGAGGATGGAGTCACGTGTCAAAGGCTGGCCGTTGCCGCTGGCATTGCGCACGATGGCCAGCGCGTTGAGTCGGTCCTTGGTCAGGGTAATGTCCAGGGCACCGTCGCGATTGCCGCTGATCTGAAGGGTAAAGGCCTCGTTGTTAGCGCGTTGCTTGTGTACCACCTCGTTGAGCTTGTCCTGCCACAGGGGCAGGTGACTATAGCCCAGGGAGTCGATGAGCTTGCGCATCATCGGCAGTTCCAGAGGGGTAGCGGCCGGCCCCGGCGCAAAACTGACGGACAGTGAGGTATTGTCACCGGCCAGGGCGAAATTGAGGCCGAAGCGGTCCGGTGAAACATAGAGGTCTTCGTTCGTCGTATTATCCAACGAGGCAGGTCCTTGTCTCTAGAATCGAATTGTTCAGTAGTTTCAAGTCGGTATAACTATGACACGGGTCCCGTGGGGTCGCAAATACCCCTGCAATTGTGCTTGTAAAAACTTTGTTATTTACTTAACGAGTATCGTCTTGAACAATGAATCGTTTAGATAAGCACAGGATAGCCAGCGATGTTCGGTGTCTTTCTCGACCGTGCCAGTCTCGATCTCGGGGACCTCGATTTTTCCGCCTTAAACGCAAGTCTGCCGTCATGGCAGTATTTCGAGCAGTCAACTCCCGATGCGGTGGTTGAGCACATCGCCGGTGCGGAGGTGGTAATCACCAACAAGGTGGTGCTCGAACGCCAGTGCCTTGAGCAGTCCAGTGGTCTCCGTCTCATATGCGTCGCCGCCACCGGCACCAACAATGTCGACCTTAGGGTCGCCGCCGAGCGGGGAATCACAGTTTGCAATGTGCGCGCCTACGGTACCGCCTCGGTGGTGCAACATGTGTTTTCACTCATCACCGCCCTGTCCAACAACCTGCTTCATTATCACCAGGCGGTACAGAGCGGGCGCTGGCAACAGAGCGAACAGTTTTGTCTGATGGATTACCCGATCCGCGAGATCGCGGGCAAGGTGATGGGAATCGTCGGTTACGGCGAACTCGGCCAGGCTGTGGCGAGCCTAGCCGAGGCCTTTGGTATGGAGGTGCTGGTGGCCAACCGTCCAGGTGGCAAGTCGCAGCCCGGTCGCCTCGATCTGAACGATCTGCTGCCGCGAGTGGATGTGCTCAGCCTGCATTGTCCGCTCACCAAGGATACCCTCGGTCTCATCGGGGCCGCTGAATTGGCCCGAATGAAGGACGATGCCCTGCTCATCAATACCGCACGCGGCGGTATCGTCGATGAAGCGGCACTGGCCGAGTCACTGAGCCAGGGACGACTGGGTGGTGCCGGGTTCGATGTGTTGAGCGTGGAACCGCCACGAGAGGGCAATCCCCTGCTGGAAATCAATCTGCCAAACCTGATTGTCACCCCGCATATGGCCTGGGCCAGCCGTGAATCGCGCCAGCGTCTGCTGGACCAGGTGGCAAACAACGTCCGTGCCTTCATGGCGGGCACTCCCCACAATGTGGTCACGGCATAGGAGTCTCTGTCCATGGCATGGTTACAACTGAGTCTGGCCATCCTGCTCGAGGTGGCCGGTACCACCAGCATGAAACTCTCCGAGGGCTTCACTCGTCCAGTGCCTTCAGTGCTGTTGTTTGTGTTCTATGTGCTCAGCTTCGTTTTTCTTACCTTTGCCCTCAAACGGATCGAGGTCAGTGTCGCCTACGCTATCTGGGCCGGTGTCGGTACCGCGTTGGTGACGGTGGTGGGGATCCTCTTCTTCAAAGAGCCGCTGGGCTGGCTCAAGATGCTCTCTATAGCGCTGATTATTGCAGGCGTGGTCGGTTTGCAACTATCATCTCAACACAGCTGAACAGTGGATACTCCCTTGCAAGGCATCTATAGACGACTCCGCATCCTGCTCCTTGGCCTGGCCCTGGCCAGTGCACAGCAGCTGCTCATCGCGCATGAGCTGCAGGAGCATCTGATTGCCGAGCCGGAGGCCAGTGATTCATGTTCCTTCGTGCACGCACAGGCCACTGCTATTCCGGAACAGGCTGTAACCACTCCTCTTGTGCCGACCATGCATCCTCGTGTCGAGTTAACGACACAGGCCCCTGCTATTGAACCTTACCGCCACTACCAGTCACGCGCACCGCCCACCAACTCCCTCTAGCCGACCTTTTATATCAATACGGTATTTACACTGCCCTCGTTGCGGCGAGGGGAGCAATCGCTATGGAGTATGAGCATGAAGAAATTTACTAGCCTGCTTGCGGCCATTGCCGTGAGCAGTTCTGTCGAGGCCGTCGGTATCAGCGGCAACACCTATAACCCCGCCATCAGCCTGATCCTCGATGGGCGTTACGCCAGCTTTTCGCAGGACCCGGAGACCTACCGTCTGGCCGGTTTCCCTTTGGTGGGCGAGAGCGGTCCCGGCGAGGCAGGTCTGGCGTTGGGGGAATCGGAACTCAATCTCAGTGCCAACATTGACCACCTCTATTACGGACACATGACCGCCGCCTTTGCCCCCGAAGGTGAGCTTGAGGTGGAGGAGTCCTATGTACAGACCCTGGCGCTGGGCGGTGGTTTCAACCTCAAGGCCGGCCGTTTCCTCTCCAATATCGGCTACCTTAATCGTCAGCATAAACACAGCTGGGATTTCGCCGATACCGCCCTGGCCTATCGCGGCATGCTCGGGGGTCGATACGCCGATGACGGCCTGCAGGTCACCTGGCTGGCGCCGACGCCCCTGTTCATGGAGTTGAGTGCCGAGGCCATGCGCGGCGAGGGTTACCCCGCCGCCGGGGCCGGCAATGAGGGCCTGGGTGCGAGTACCGCGGCCGTACACATCGGCGGTGATGTCGGCCACAGCCATAGCTGGCGCGCCGGCTATTCTGTCCTGAATGCCACGGCCGATGGCCGCGGCGAACTGGGTGGTGATCTGTTCACCGGGGACAGCCAGGTCAGCATTGTCGATGCGGTCTGGAAGTGGGCGCCCAATGGCAATCCGCGACAGAGAAACCTGGTGTTACAGGCCGAGTACCTGCAACGCCGCGAAAGTGGTGTCTTCGGGCCGGATGGTGGGCAACTCGCCTATACTGGCGATCAGTCCGGCTGGTATATACAGGCGGTTTACCAGTTCATGCCGCGCTGGCGCGTTGGTCTGCGTCAGGGGGGCTTGAGCAGCGACAATACCGGGGCCGGTGTCGCCGGCACCGAGCTCGACAGCGCCGGCCACTCGCCGGCACGTAGCTCGCTGATGCTGGACTTTTCCGCCAGTGAATACAGCCGCCTGCGCCTGCAATATAATCGCGATCATTCTTCTGCCAGCGCCGATGAGCAGTGGATGTTGCAGTACACCATGAGCCTTGGCGCCCATGGTGCACATGCGTTCTAGGGGGCGAGGGATGAAAATATTCAAATCGGTCCTGTTGCTAGGGTTCGCCATGGCAGCGGCTCCCGCCCTGGCCGAGCTCAAGGTCTTCGCCTGTGAGCCGGAGTGGGGCGCACTGGTACGTGAACTGGGTGGGGATCAGGTCGAGGTCTATACTGCGACCACGGCCTGGCAGGATCCCCATCGTGTCCAGGCCCGTCCGGGTCTGATTGCCCAGGCACGGGGCAGCGATCTGCTGGTCTGCAACGGCGCCGGACTGGAGGCAGGTTGGCTTCCGCTCCTGCTCCGACGGGCGTCCAATGCCGCCATACAACCTGGGCAGCCGGGTCACTTCCTCGCTGCAGAGCGGGTGGCGTTGAAGGAGGCACCGGCAGTCCTGGATCGCCGCCAGGGCGACGTTCACGCAGAAGGCAACCCACATATTATTACCGACCCGAACCATGTGTTGACGGTGGCCAATGCGCTGGCTCCGGTACTGGTTAAGCTCGATGCGGAAAACGCCGAGGTCTATTTGCAGCGCCACGCGAGTTTTAGCCGACGCTGGCAACAGGCGGTACTTGAATGGGAGCGCCGTGCGCAACCCTTAAAGGGACAGGCACTGCTGGTGCAGCATGATAGCTGGATATATCTCGTCGGCTGGCTGGGGATGCGTCAGGTCGGGGTGCTGGAACCGGTGGCGGGGATCGCACCCGGTGCCGGTCATCTGGCCAGGGTGTTGTCGGGCTTGAAGGATGAAGAGGTGTCGATGGTCGTGCGTGCGGCCTACCAGGCCCCGCGTCCCACTCGTTGGGTCGCGGAGCAGTCGGGTATCCCGGAGGTGGTCCTGCCCTACACGGTGGGGGCCGAGGGAGCGGATGACCTGTTCGTACTCTACGAAACCACACTGGGCCGTATGCTGGAAGCCCTGCCATGAGTCCGGATACCTCCCTGGCCCTGATCCTGCCGGCCTTTTTGGCCGGTGCCCTGGTCCTGGCCAGTCACGTGCCCATGGGGCAGGTGGTGCTGGCGCGCGGCATTGTGTTTCTGGATCTGGCGGTGGCCCAGATCGCCACCCTGGGCCTGATCATGGCGCCCTTACTGGGTCTGGATGAAAGCGGCTGGCCCGGGCGTTTGCTGGTCTTTGCCGTCGCCATCGGCGGTGCCCTGCTCCTCAGTCTCAGTGATCGGCGCTGGCCCGAGGTGCAGGAGGCGGTGATCGGTAGCAGTTTCGTGGTCACGGCCTCATTGCTGCTGGTCCTGCTGAGTCAGAATCCCCATGGCGGCGAGCGATTGGTGGATATGCTGGCCGGACAGATCCTGTGGGTGGGCTACGCTGACCTGGTGCCGCTGGCCCTGCTCACCACTGGGGTGCTTATGCTCTGGTGGCGTCTGCCAGGGTGGCGTTCGGGACCGGGTTTTTATCTATTATTCGCCATCATGATCACCTCATCGGTACAGCTCGTGGGCGTCTATCTGGTCTTTAGCAGTCTTATCCTGCCCGCGCTGGTTACGCGCCGACTGGGACGCCGACGTACACTCTGGGGCTGGAGCTATGGCATGAGTGCCACACTTGTCGGCCTCCTGCTTTCTCTGTACTGGGACCTGCCGGCGGGTGCGGCCATCGTACTGTGCATGGCCCTGTTGCTACCGATATGGTCACTGGCGTTTCGACGTTTCGCGCTATCTACATGACAAACGGTGTGGTTAAATCGGTAGGGCACTTATTGTAAGCGCAGGTTCATGGAAAGAACATATGGAACAGGGATGTCGGGACAGCCGAGAGTATTTGCGATTATGCAGGTAGACAAGACCTCGCAGCTAATTGCCCAGGTCGATCAACTCTATAAACAGTCACTCAATGCCCTGGTCGCGACCCTTGCGGTGATGGCCTTCGTCACCTATCAGATCTCGGGAAATGTCCCGCACACGCAGTTGTGGATATGGGTTTCAGTCATCGTACTGATTAATATCTATCTGACGATCTGGATCCTGCGCATTCGTAAGACCGGTGTGCATCAGAACAATGTACGACTCTATCTCTACACGTATCAGATAGAGGCTATCCTGCACGGCGGCAGTTGGGGCATGTTGCCGTTTTTACTACTCAATAACCCCGATCCCGAGTCACAATTGTTTGCGTACTTTGTCGTCTGCGGCATGGCGGCGGGAGCCATTGCCACTACGGCCATGATCTATCGTATCTATCTGTCGTTCATGCTGCCCATGCTGTTACCTATCATCATCTGGCAGGGGATTGGTTTCGGACCTCAAATGTTCGACAGCGGCGCCTTCGGCCTGCTTTTGATCTTTTTTATCGCCATGCTTGCGCTATCGCATGCCCACTATGACAGCGTCATCAAGACCATCAGGCTGGTGCAGCAAAACGAAGATCTGGTGAATGATCTGCGTCAAGCGGTGGAACGTTCCGAGGCCGCCAATCAAGCCAAAACGGAGTTTCTCTCCAATACCAGCCATGAGCTGCGAACCCCTCTCAATGCAATCATGGGCTTTAGTAGTCTGTTGATGAAGTTTTCTCTGGATGATCTGCCGCAAAAAGCCAAGGAGTATGTGCGCAATATTCACCAGGCCGGTAGCCATCTCTCCGATCTCATCAACCAGGTACTGGATATCGCCAAGATAGAGACCAACAAGGCACCGGTTGAGCTGCGTGCCGTGGATATCCGCAGCATGCTGCGTGAGACCATGAAACTGATGCGTCCGCTTGCGGTGCAACATCAGGTCCATCTGAAAGACGATAGTGTGGAAATTGAAACGGATGCATCATGGGTAACTGCCGATCCGCTACGGTTGCGTCAGGTTCTGATAAATCTGATTTCCAATGCTATCAAATACAATAGAGAACAAGGCGATGTCAGTATTCGATGCATGTTGCATGATGGATTTGTTCGCATTGAGATAGAGGATAACGGCATAGGCATTGCACCTGATAAACACGAAGAAATCTTCTCGGCCTTCAGTCGTGTCCATCATGATCTCAAGATTGAGGGTACCGGCATCGGCTTGACTGTGAGTAAGAAAAACCTTGAGCTCATGGGTAGCAATATTCACATGTCCAGCGAGCCGGGAATAGGCAGCAAGTTCTGGTTTGACCTGCCGCGTGCAGAAACTCCGAGTGAAAGCTTGCCAGGAATTGACTTGCCAGGCTTCGATACAGAGGCGATATACGATATCAAGGTGCTCTATGTCGAAGACAATCCGCTCGGTATGAGACTGATGCAAGAGGTCATGAGCCAGGTTCAGGGCATTACCCTGTTTTGCGCGGAGACAGGCGAGCAGGGCTATCAAATGGCCCTGGATACACTGCCGGATGTTATCCTGCTGGATATCAACTTGCCCGATATCAGCGGCATGGAAGTTATGCAACGCCTACGAGAGTTGCCCGGCATGCAGCTGGTTCCCATGGTTGCACTGAGTGCGTCGGCGCTGACGGACGATGTCGAGCTTGGCCTGAAGGCCGGTTTTACGGAATACCTGAAAAAGCCGTGTCCACCGGATGAAATCGTGGAGCGTGTGATCGAGCTGGCGAGCATAAAGCCAGTCAAGGCGGCGCAGTAGTCGAGTCAGACCAGGTAGATAGATAACACCAAGAGGATTTAGCCCCGGATTACCCATGCATAACAAGGATTACTCAACAGAGCTTTCCAACATCCTCGATACCATGATGGATGTGTTTTATCGCACCGACAGTGAGGGCCGGCTGGTACTCGTCACCCCATCGATTTTTGACCTGTTGGGGTATGAGGTAGATGAGGTTCTCGGTCGGCCGGTGACCGATCTCTACGAATTTCCCGAGATGCGTGGTGAGGTGATGGAACTAGTTAAGGAAAATGGCGGCAGTTACCGGGGCGCCGAAATGCGCCTGCGCCACAAGGACGGCAGTCGTGTCTGGGTTTCCTCCAATATACGTTTCCATTATGACGATATGGGTAATTTCGCCGGGGTCGAAGGCATGGTACGAGATATTACCCGGCATAAGCGCACCGAAGAAAATCTGCGCAAGTCGGAGCAGACCTTTCGCGCCATCATTGATCATATGCTCGACATATATTATCGAACCGATGCCGAAGGGCGTCTAATCATGGCCTCGCCATCCTGCGAAGAGTTGCTCGGCTATACGCCGGAAGAGTTAATCGGTACGCGACTCTCGGATCTTTATGTTGACCCAAGCACGCGTGAAATTTTCATGCAGAAACTGATAGAACGGGGTGGCAAGTATTACGGTTTTGAAAACAGCTTGCGTCGCAAGGACGGTAGCATAATCTGGGCCGTGGCCAGCAGCCAGTTCTATTTCGATAATGAGGGCAATATCGCGGGGGTTGAGGGCATCGTTCGCGATAACACCAAGCGTAAACAAATGGAAGATGCGTTGCGCGAGTCGGAGGAAAAACTAAGAACCATCTTCGAGAATATGATGGATACCTATGTGCGAACGGATCGCGAGGGTAACATTATTATGATCTCCCCCTCAGTGGAAAAGTTGCTGGGATATAAACCCAAAGAGGTGGTCGGTAAGCAACTGAAGGACTTTTACAGCACCCCGGCTGAACGCGATGCATTCCTGCGCCTGCTGGAAGAGAATAATGGGCACTATTATGGGTATGAGCTACAAGTTCGACATAAGAATGGCGAGCAGATCTGGGTATTGATCAATGCGCAGTTCTATTATGGCGACGATGGAAAGATCGCCGGCGTCGAGGCCTTGGGCCGTAATATCTCCGACATAAAATGTGCTGAGGAAGAACTGACTCAGGCCAAGGAGGAGGCCGAGGCGGCAAACAATGCCAAGACAGAGTTTCTCTCCAACATGAGTCACGAGTTGCGTACACCGCTAAACGCCATCCTTGGCTTTAGCAGTCTGTTGGTAAAATACAATTCTCAACCCCTGCCGGACAAGGTTGTGGAATTTCTTCACAACATTCACGAAGCCGGCTCTCACCTTTCCAGCTTGATCAACCAGGTACTCGATTTGGCAAAGATCGAATCCGGCACAGCCAGTGTAGACCTGGTGCCTGTAGACATTGATGCCATCATTAAAGATGTGTTGCGATTGCTGCGTCCCCTCGCTGTCAAACAGCGTGTGAAGCTTCATTATGCGGGAGAATCTGCGGGTCAAAGCACTGAGCCACTTTGGGTGAAGGCAGATGCATTACGATTGCGGCAGGTCATGATTAATCTCATCACCAATGCCATAAAGTATAACCACGAAAATGGCTTAACCGAGGTGGTGTGTAAGGTCGATGGGGGCAGCGTTGAAGTATCTGTCATCGATACGGGTATTGGTATCCCGACCGAAAGGCATCACGACATCTTCCAGCCATTCACACGGGTACATGAAAACAATCATATCGAGGGCTCTGGTATCGGTCTGACGGTAACACGTAAAAATCTTGAATTGATGGCGAGCGATATACACTTCAGTAGTCGTTCGGGTGAGGGAAGTCGATTCTGGTTTACGCTACCGCTCGTGTCTGCAGAACGGAAAAATACCGAATATGATCGGAATATGTTGATACCGGAACAGCCATTGGGTATCAGTGTGTTGTACATTGAGGATAATGCCATCGGTATGCGCCTCATGGAGGAAGTGATTGCAACATTGCCCGGTGTTACCTTCTACAAGGCCTCAACGGGTGAAGAGGGCTTCCGGCTGGCGATGGATGTATTACCCGATCTCATCATAATGGACATCAATCTGCCTGATATCAGCGGCTTTGAGGTCCTGGAAAGGTTGCTTAAGACGAAGCATGCCGATAATTTTCATTTTGTTGCACTGAGTGCCAGCGCCCTGGATGAGGATGTAGAAAAGGGGCTGCAGGCGGGGTTTATGCAATACCTGCGTAAGCCCTTTGAACCCGAAGAGATCATACAGCTACTGGCGGATCTCGCTTCTATCGCGCCTCAATCGGCATAATCACATGATATAGGTTGCGAGTGACAAAGCCGTGTATCATCGGGAGTATTCTGGCTCTGTAGCGGTAATAAAAGCATGCAATATCCGCGGACACAGGTAGCAGGCAAATCTCCCTGGTCATTGTCGACGCAGCAACAATTGGCCTTGCTGGATTCTCGTAATACAGGTCTGACCCAGGAGGAGGTACTCCAGCGACGACGGCATTACGGTGACAATGTGTTAGCCGTGAGTAGTTCGCGACCCGTGCTGAGCATTCTGCTGGCACAATTCAAAAGTCTGATGGTGTTGTTCCTACTGGCGGCGGTGATACTTTCTGCCGTACTCGGTGAGGTCGTGGATGCCCTCGCCATACTCTTCGTTATCCTGATTAATGCCATGATCGGCTTTATCACCGAGTTGCGTGCCGTGCGTTCCATGGAGGCATTGCGAAAACTGGGTAGCATGACCACGCGCGTTCGTCGCGAAGGCAAGATTCAGGAGATTGAGGCCGCCCAACTGGTGCCGGGCGACATTGTGATCCTGGAAGGCGGTGATGTCATCAGTGCCGATATGCGACTGATGTCGGCCTCCAAGCTAGAGGCGGACGAATCGGCACTGACTGGTGAGTCGATGCCGGTGAGCAAGGATGTGACCGTATTGGCGCCGGAAACCCTGTTGGCCGAGCGTCACAACATGATGTTTCGCGGTACGGCCCTGACCCGCGGTTCGGGGGAGGCGGTGGTGGTCAGTACCGGCATGCAAACGGAACTTGGCCATATCGCGACCATGGTCGAGCAAACCGAGGAGGATGAACTCACGCCTCTGGAGAGAAGACTGGATCAGATGGGGCGTCGTTTGATCTGGCTCACCCTCGGTCTCTCCATACTCGTCACACTGAGTGGCGTTATTGCCGGCAAGTCCCTGTGGCTGATGATTCAAACCGGTATCGCGTTGGCGGTTGCCACCATTCCCGAAGGCCTGCCGGTAGTGGCCACCATTGCCCTGGCTCGCGGTATGTGGCGCATGGCACGGCGTAGTGCCCTGATCAACAAGCTCTCGGCAGTGGAGACACTGGGAGCGACATCGGTGATCTGCACCGACAAGACCGGCACGCTGACCGAGAATCGCATGACCGTGCAACGCTACTGGACGGCCGATGCGGTGGTGGATGTGACAGGCGAGGGGCTTTCACAGCAAGGGGAGTTTTATGTCGGTGATCGTCGTATCCTGCCACGCGAACATCCCCTACTCCGGGAGGCCCTGCGCATCGGAGCCCTGTGCAGCAATGCCGGCCTGGAAGGAGACAAGGCCAATGGTGATCCCCTTGAGGTGGCCTTGTTAGTGGCTGCAGCCAAGGCGGGCATAAACCAACCAGAGTTGTTGGCGAATTTGCCGGAGGCGCGAGAGGAGGCCTTTGATACACAGACCAAGATGATGGCGACCTATCATCATGAAGACGGAGCTCTCTATGTCGCGGTAAAAGGCGCGCCGGAAATCGTCCTGAACCGATGCGGGGCCTTCATTTCTGAACACGGCGAACGTACTACCATGGATGATGTTATGCGCCGGGAGTGGGCACGTCGTAATGAGCAAATGGCCGCCGATGGTTTACGTGTCGTCGCCCTGGCCAGTAAGCGTGCCGATTCGACCGAGGACGATGCCTACAGTGACCTGAACCTGGTAGCACTGGTTGGTCTGCAGGATCCTCCGCGCGAGGATATCGCGCCGGCCATCGCTGAATGTCAGGCTGCTGGTATGCGAGTGGTGATGATCACCGGTGATCAGGAGCAGACGGCCCGCAGCGTGGCCCACGCCGTGGGTCTGATTCAACGTCTCGATGCGGACGTGATACACGGCGCTGAACTGGCCGTGATGGACCTAGAGGATGAAGCCATTAAGCAACGTCTGTTGGCATGCAATATCTTCTGTCGAGTCACGCCGCAAGACAAGCTCACCCTCATTGCCCTGCACCAGGATGCGGGAAACGTGGTCGCCATGACCGGCGATGGCGTCAATGACGCCCCGGCACTGAAAAAGGCCGATATTGGGGTGTCCATGGGAAGACGCGGAACCCAGGTTGCCCGAGAGGCATCGGATATGGTTTTGCGTGATGACGCTTTCACCTCAATCACGATCGCGGTGCAACAGGGGCGAGTGATCTTCAACAATATACGAAGCTTCGTGATTTACCTGCTCTCATGCAACCTAAGCGAGGTGTTGCTGGTGGGGGTGGCGTCTCTACTCGGCGCGCCATTGCCGCTACTGCCATTGCAGATCCTGTTTCTTAACCTGGTCACGGATGTCTTCCCGGCCCTGGCTTTGGGAATGGGCGAAGGGGATCGCAGTGTGATGGATCTGCCACCACGGCCACGACACGAGGCCATACTTACCGGGCGGCACTGGCTCTCCATTTTTGTATACGGTCTCATCATGAGCCTGTCAGTGTTGACGGTCTTCTTCACAGCCCTGTATCTGTTCGAGTGGCCTGAGTCGGAGGCGGTAACCATGACATTTCTCACTATTGCACTCGCCCAGCTTTGGCATGTGTTCAATATGCGAGGTCAATCCAGTGGTTTTTTCAGAAACGACGTCGTCAAGAACCCTTATGTGTGGGCTGCACTGGCACTCTGCCTGGTGCTAATTACCGCCTACCTCTGGTTACCGATTTTGGCACGGGTTTTGTCGTTGCTGGCCTTGAATGTTGAACAATGGCTATGGGTCGTGGGTATGAGCCTGGTGACCTATGTGCTCGGTCAGGTCTATCTTGGTTTTAGCAAGTTGTTCGGCGGCATGCGCGGCCAATTCAAAGCGCGTGCCGAGTGAGTACAATATGGTTCCTTTAAGGTGTAACTGGTCTAGTGAGCCGCTTGCAGGGAATCGCGAAACAGTTGTTCCAATTCGTCTACGTCGAAGGGCTTATGCAGGAAACGCGTAAAGTTGAGATTCTTGGTCAGGAGTTTTGCACCCTTGTCATCAACGTAGTTGTACCCGCTCATGATGACTAAGGGAATCTTGCAGCTGATTTCGGATAGCTTTTGAATCAATTCCAGCCCATCCATATCGGGCATGACAATATCGACCAACATCAAGGCAGGCTTGTGTTCGTCAAAGGCATCGAAGAACTCCTGCGCGTTGCGTGCAGTGCGAACCGAGTACCCACTGTTTCTCGCTACCTCGGTGACTAGGGTCAGGATGGTATCGTTGTCATCGACGACCAGAATATCGTTAGCTTGACTATCCATGTGAACGGAAGCTCCCATACTGTACGTGGATAGTGTAATTATCCGTTAATCTGTATGGCTTTGCTCGCTAGCACGGTCAATATATTGTTAAGCATTGAAGTGCGGATTGTCATGGATTAGCGAAATGAGGGCTAGTGATCCTTCCAGGCATACATATCGGCATATTCGGGTGCCAGCAGTTTCGCCCCCAGTAATTCATTCTCAGGCATCAACGTAGCGACGCGATCCCGTTGCTTGCGTATGTTTTCTTTCTCCGCCGGGTCCTTGGTACTTTCATAGGCCACGTGCAGCCAGATATAGGAATTGAGATAGTTCTTTTCCATGCCGTGACCAAAGCGGTACATCACCCCGACCAGGTGTTGTGACTCGGCGTCTCGACGCTGGGCGCTCTCGTAGAGCCAGCGAAAGGCCTCCTGGTAATCGCGCTTGGTGCCGATGCCCTTGTAGAACATCTTCCCGGCCATGGCAGCGGCATGAGGTTGTCCCTTTTCACCGGCCTCGATATACCACTTGAGTGCGTGGGCGTAATAGGGCCGGGGTGTACCGGTGCCATCGTAATAACGGTCGGCAAGCATGACCTGTGCTTCGCGTAGTCCCTGGCGTGCGGCCTTGTCGAGCCAGTAATTGGCCTTGCGTTGATCGGCCTCGGTGCCCTTGCCCTCGATATAGAGCTGGGCCAGTTCCAGTTGAGCATCGGGATCACCCGCCTCCGCCTTGATCTGGGCGATGCGAAAGTCATTGCGCAAGGTGCCCTCGTTGACGGCAACTCCGGAACTACTGGTGTTCACGTCGTTTTCACCCTGCATTGGAGGCGCGACGGGTTCCATCACCTGATCCTCCGCCAGCAGGGCAATTGGGGTCAGGGCAAGTGTGAAAACTAGCAAGAAGCGCATGGGCCACCTCGACAAAGCAATAACGAGTTCACATTTCACTAAAATATTACAATTTTGCCAATAAAAAACACTATTAAGTGTAAGGAAATTAAAATAACCTGCATACAGCGTTATCGAATAATTGCCTGGCAGTAATCACGGCGGATCCTTCCCGCAGCATACCAAAAAGTAGAGGGAAATGTTTCGTCGTGGAGGGAAAGGTCAAAGGAAGATGTTACCGAAATTTATGTCTCCGCTGTCGAGATGGCGACTTAGTCCCGCGATGATCACGGTAGTTGGCTTTATAGTGGTGATATCCGCCGTAAGCACACTGATGCTTGTCAGTTTCCGCCATATGGCTGCCATGCAGGCCGGCATCGAGGAGATCTCGGTCCGTTACAATCGTAAGGCCAGCCTGACCTATGCCATGAACGAAGCGATCAACCAGCGCATGGCTCTGGTGCGCGACTTAATGCTGGAGCCCGAACGATTCAAGCGCGAACAATTGCTACAGCGCTTCTATCATTACGGTTGGGAGTTCCAGAAAAATTATCAAGAGATGATGACGCTGAGCCTGGATCGGGAGAGCGAAAGGTTACTTGAACAGGTAATCACACGCATTCAAGAGTCTTCCAGTATACGAGAGCGCGTCGAAAACCTGGTTACGAATAGCAAACCTGCCGACAGGGAAGAACTCCTCTCTACCGTTATCACTATTCACCGGCTGATTATCAGCCAACTGAATGAGTTGGCCTCCTTGCAACACAGTCACAACATGTCCCAACTAAAAGTGGCGCGTGAAGACTACCACCACACCCGAGACATTCTAGCTTTTATATTTGTCATTATTTTGTTGTCGGCCCTGCTGATAACGATCCGTATCAGCCGATATATCCGTAACAATGCACGCAGTCTGACACAAATGGCCCACGATAAATCCATGCTTCTGGCCACGATGAGTCATGAGATTCGCACCCCGCTGACTTCTATTATCGGTTTTGGCGAGAGCCTGCTTGATGTCAATAACACCAAGGAAGAACGCATTAGCGCGATCAATGCAATATTACGCAATAGTCACCACTTGCATGGAGTGATCAATAATGTACTCGACTATTCGAAGATCGATTCCAATCAAATGGAGATCAATGATGACTGGATCGACCTCAAGGCATGCATGGATGATCTGCAGTATATGATGCAAGGGCGTGCTCAGTCTAAGGGCCTGAGTTTCGATATTCTTTCTAATGGGCCAATACCGGCTCGTATCCACAATGATGAGATGCGCCTGCGCCAGGTGTTGATCAATCTTGCCAATAATGCGATTAAGTTTACCGAGCAGGGTTCGGTTACGGTGACGGTTGAGTGTGAGGAGACAGGACCTACACTTAAATTCATGATTGAAGATACAGGTATCGGTATGAGCGAGAAGCAAATTCGAAACCTGTTCACTCCCTACCGGCAATTTACCCAGTCTCAGCAACAGGAAGGCACCGGTCTTGGTCTCTACATCTCGCGTGAGATGACTCATTTAATGGGTGGTGAACTGGAGGTACAGAGCGAGCCGACTGTGGGCAGCCGCTTTACACTGAGTATACCGACAGGAGACATAAATGGCGTGGAACGTATCGAGTGGACCGGTCCCCTGTTTGATGCCGTCCAGGAGATTATCAGCCAGCGGGTTCATCTAAGCGGACGCGTGTTGCTGGCAGACGATCTCAAAGATAATCAGAAGCTGTTCTCCATTTTGTTGGACAAAACAGGTATTGATTTGACCATTGTGAATAACGGTCGCGAGGCCGTGGATGAGGCTCTGGCGCATGAGTATTCACTGATCCTCATGGATATGAAAATGCCGGTCATGGATGGCGTGACGGCGACACGAGAATTACGAGCAAAAGGATATAACAAGCCAATTGTCGCCTTGACCGCCAATGATACTCAAAGCGAGCGACAGGCCTGCCGTGAGGCTGGCTTCGATGGCTTTCTGAGTAAGCCGATTGAACGGACATCGTTCAATGCAGTCCTGACTCGCTACTTGGAAAGGAAAGATTTGTTTGAAAATGATGGCCCTATATTTTCCTCGGCGTTGGAGGAGCTACCCGAATTACAGCCGGCAGTGGACTACTTTGTCGGCCAGTTGCCCGTCAGGAGAGAGAGCATTGAGCAGGCCCTAATATCCAGGGACTGGCATGAATTGAAAGAACTAGTGCATGATCTAAAAGGCACCGCAGGTGGTGTTGGTTACGAAGAGCTGACCGAGTTGGCCATGAAGGTCGAGTTCGCCATAGCCAAGGAAGATTATACCGAGGTCAATTTTCTGGTCGATCAGCTGGTCAATCGTGTTGAACGAATACAGAGCGGATACATACAACGATACGGCACCGAGCCACCGGCCACGAACGGATATCATTAGACACAAACTGCGTCAAAATATGGCACCAAGCAGGCCTTGCACCTAATTAGTCGAAGCCTGTCTGGACACCGCTTGATTACTCTGTCCTCCTTAACGCAATACCTTTCAAGGTTGCTTATTGCCCATCCCTGCATCAGCCTAGGTCGGGCTCTTTATAAGAGCCGGCAGTGACATCCATAAAAAAAACCGCCACCCGAGGGTGGCGGTTCATTAAGCCTAGATTCGCGGGGAATCAGGGGGCCTTGGTGAAGCTCACATCGAAGGTGTTGAAGTCATCGCCCGAATTGGCAGTGTCATAAGTATTGCCGGCGGAATCCTTACAGCCCTCGAAGTTCTTGATGGTGAAGCGGCCGGTAGCGCTGTTGGCATCGGTAGAGGGGACCATATTGATGGACATGTCCTCCACGAACTTACAGGTTGCCTCGACCTGAGTACCGGTGCTCCAGTCTCCATCACCATCGGAATCGAACCACTGGGTCCACTGCTCCTCGCGGTGGTCATTGGCGATAGCGGCACCGCCCACCAGTTCCAGACCCATGAGGGCGTGGCGGCCGGCGATCTCGGGGCTCACACCGCCCAGTGTCGTGCGATAGGAGACGGTGAAGTTGGCGCTGGTGTTGGAAGGCACGCCACCGGTCCAATCCCAGATGATCTGATGGATATTACCGGTGTCGAGCATGGGTGCGCAGGCGGCCACCTGGTCACCGCTCTGGGCGCGATCCCACATGGACCAGCCCATGAAGTCGGCGTAGCAGGAGCGCTCATCTCGACCCGTTGCACTGTCCGCATTAAAACTGGCCAGCGTGCTGGCATTGTCACACCAGTCGGTTCCGCCGCCGCTCCATGCATCGTTGAAAGTGGGGTCATAGGGGTAGACAGCACCGTCATGCAGGGCCTGCTTGATGGCGAGGAAATTACCGGTCACGGGGATATCGCCGTCGGTGGTGAGGGTGCCCACAGTGTAGGTATTGGTACCGCCCACCAATGCTGCATGGACGCTGGTGGCCTGGCCGTCACTGAAGGTGCCGACCGGGTTACCGGTAGCGGCGGTCTGGCCGACGATGCTCACTCCATGCTGTGTCAGGGCAGCTGAAGACATACCTTCGGTACTGCCACAATTGGTGAAGTCGGTTTCACTGGGCCACACGCCCATGGCATAAACATTCTTACCATCCTGGGTACCTGTGACGAAGTTCAGGTAAATGGACATGCCACCACTGGAACCGTTCCAGGTGTATGTGTAGACGTTGTTGACGCTGTCGTAATTGTGCGCGCCAATCATCAGCATCTGCTGGCAGGGTGTCAGGGCATCGTACTCTGCCTGACTGAGTTCATCCCCATCGGTGTAGCTGGCGCTAGTGGGGCAGGACATCTGCCAGCTACCGGCCATGTTGGTCAATAGCGAGGAGGCACTGGTGGAGTCGGCCTCGTTGCTCTCGTCCAGGCTGGTGGAGGTAACCTCGGCGCTCGCGGTACCGGTGTCCGGGTCGAAGCTGATGTTAACAGTGTGTTCGCCACCGGAGAGCGCCGCGCCGTTGGTGTTGCTGTTGAGACCAGCGGAATCGGTGATGTTGAAGGTGACGGTTGAAACCGGGACACCCGTGCTGTCATTGATAAAACAGCCCACGGGTAGACCGGCGGCTTCGGTTAGGGTAACGCTGTAACCATAGGTACCGTCACCATTGTCGGTCAGATTGCCGGTACCCGACTGCGGGGGAACAGTGAAGGTTACGCAGTAGAGTGCATAGCCGGTCAGGTCGGCTGCTCTGGTCGTGGCCGACTTGATACCCGGTGCGGGTGAAGCACCTGCGCCGGTGCTGATGACACCAGTCAGGGTGATGTCGCCGCTGCTGCCACCACTACCGGGGTCGCCGCTGCAGCCGGTGAACAACGCGGTGGCCAGGACCACGGCGCCAGCGAGTTTGAGTCTGATATTCATGAAACATCCTCCTTGGTGTGTCCGCATGATTAGAATGCTGTCGGACAGATGCCAGTCTGTGTGATTGGCGCATTTGATAGGATATAGTATCGGAAATCCTGCACGGAGAATAAAACCTTTTACAGACACTATTACAGACTGTTCACAATCTGACGGGATAGACTCATTCTATATGAGTACTTGCTAAAATGTTTTGTGAACTCGCTCATAAAAAAACCCGCTTCTCTTACAAGGAGAGGGTTTGATTAGATCAAAGCTAATACAGGTCTATTCCAGCTTGGTTGCGGTCAGCGTGAACAAGGTACTTTAGTTGTCGGTGTCACAGGAGTTGTAGCTCACCTGTTCATAGGTCCCGGTTGCGTCGGTCAAACTCATAATTGATCGTGATGTACACGATTTCCCAACGTTGTATAGATGCCTATGCCATCGAGAATTCCTTCGGCATGATAATTGTCGTACTCCGTGTCGCGTAAATGGGTGAACCATGGGGCTGTTTGTTGCGTGAGGGATCGGCGGTGGGGTATTGATAATGGTAGACTCATATTATGAATGACACAGTACCCCAGTCCCTTACTACGGGTCTCAATCCACGCCAGAAAGAGGCGGTCAAATACATCGACGGTCCACTGCTGGTGCTGGCGGGCGCCGGTTCAGGCAAGACCCGCGTGATCACCAACAAGATCGCCTACCTGATTCGCGAGTGCGGCATCCAGGCCCGCCACATCGCCGCCGTGACCTTTACCAACAAGGCGGCGCGCGAGATGAAGGAGCGCGTGGCGCAGTTGGTGGCCGGCAAGGAGGCCAAGGGGCTCAAGGTCTCCACCTTCCATACCCTGGGGCTGAATATCATCCGCCAGGAGCTGGAGACCCTGGGCTACAAGCCCGGCTTCACCATCTTCGACGCCATCGACTCGGTGGCCCTGATCAAGGAGCTGCTGCGCAGCGAATTCGGCGGCGGCCTGGAGATGGCGGAGATGTTTCAGCACCGCATCTCCAACTGGAAGAACGACCTCATCAGCCCCGAGCAGGCGCTGGAGACCATCGGTGAGGAGACCGCCGACCGCATGGCGGTACAAATCTACGCCCAGTACAGCCGCCACCTCAAGACCTATAATGCGGTGGACTTCGACGACCTCATCGCCCTGCCGGTACAACTGTTCCGCGCCCATCCGGAGGTACAGGAGAAGTGGCAGAACCGAATTAGATATCTGCTGGTGGACGAGTACCAGGACACCAATGCCAGCCAGTACGAGCTGGTGCGCCTGCTGGTGGGTGGTCGCGGCATGCTCACGGTGGTGGGTGACGACGACCAGTCCATCTACGCCTGGCGCGGCGCCAATCCCGAGAACCTGGCCCTATTGAAGGACGACTTCCCGACCTTGAAGGTCATCAAGCTGGAGCAGAACTACCGTTCAATGGGTAGAATTTTGAAGGCCGCCAACGCCTTGATTGCCAACAATCCGCACGTGTTCGAGAAGAAGCTGTGGAGCGAGATGGGCTACGGCGACCCGCTACGCGTCCTCGAGGTGAAGAACGAGGACCACGAGGCCGAGCGCGTGGCCTCCGAGATCACCGCCCACCACTTTCGCCACAACAACCAGTATCGTGATTACGCCATCCTCTACCGCGGCAACCATCAGGCGCGGCTGTTCGAAAAAGTATTGCGCGAGCAGAACATCCCCTATGTGCTCACCGGCTCGACGTCGTTCTTCTCCTACATGGAGGTGAAGGACGTCATGGCCTACCTGCGCCTGCTGGTAAACCCGGATGACGACAACGCCTTCCTGCGCGTGGTCAACACCCCGCGCCGCGAGATCGGCACCTCCACCCTGGAGAAGCTCAACGAGTACGCCAGGCAGCGCGGCAACTCCCTGTTCGCCTCCACCTTCGAGATGGGGCTGACCCTGCACATCTCCATGCGCGCGGCGGAGAAGCTCAAGGAGTTCTCCGAGTGGATCAACGAAATCGCCCGCCGTGCCGAGGAAGAAGAGGACCCGGTGGCGGTGGTGCGCAACATGCTCGAGCAGATCAACTACCAGACCTGGCTGCTGGATACCTCCAAGACCGACAAGGAGGCCGAGCGGCGCTGGGAGAACGTGGAGGAGCTGCTGACCTGGATGGGACGCGTGGAGAAGAAGGTGCGCGAGGAGGAGCCGCTGGCCGATCGCTCCCTCGGCGACCTGGTGGCCTATATGTCGCTCATGGACATCCTCGAGCGCCAGGAGGAAAAGGACGCGACCCCCGACGCGGTCACCCTTATGACCCTGCACGCCTCCAAGGGGCTGGAGTTTCCCCATGTCTTCTTGATCGGCATGGAGGAGGAGTTGCTGCCCCACCGCACCTCCATAGAAGAGGGCAACGTGGAGGAGGAGCGACGCCTCGCCTACGTCGGTATCACCCGCGCCCAAAGAACCCTCACCATGACCTACGCCAGGAAGCGCAAGAAGGGCGGCGAGATGGTCAAAGTAGAGCCGAGCCGTTTCCTAGACGAGCTGCCCGAGGATGATCTGGAATGGGAAGGCGGCAAGCGCGGTGCCGAGGTCTCGCCCGAGGAGCGCCAGGAACGCGGCCGCGCCCACCTCGCCAACCTGCGCGGTATTCTTGATCAAGCCGGTTAGTAAGTCTTTACATCCCCTGTAGCCCTTTTATAACAATAATCGCGCAAGCCGATAATTGTTAAAAAAAATGTTACATTTGCCCATTGTCCCCGTGACGTGGTTCACAGTTGCCTTAAAATCAAACTCAGATAAAGAGCAAACCCGGTGAAAGCCGGGGACGCAAAGCCACCGGTCTACAGGGAAATCCCATGACAGCGGGGCTGCCGGAGTTTCACCATCGTCGTGGTTGCGCGATGAGCTGTCTACGGCAAGCCCAAGATTAGAAATAAAAGGAGCGCCGCTATGTCCGCCAACACAGTCCACATCTACACCACTGCCGATGCCGTACTGGATCTGCCCGAGACCGAGATCCTGGATCCCAAGGCGGGCATTACCTCCACCGGTCGACCTTTCCGCAAGGTGGCGGTGCCCGAAGACGAACATAATCTTCAGCTCAAGCAGTACATCTCGCAGCTTGAGAGCGCCCTCGATGAACAGGAGTTCAAGGTCGAGGTCCAGTTCGGCAATATCATCCCCATGCAGCAATAGGCGGCCCAGTCCGCCTCGCTCGCCGTCGTCCCAGGCGGTGGATGTAATTCAAGGCATTGTCCGATGTAGATAGGGTTCGTCGGCGATGCCTAGTTTTTTCCCTTCACTTTTGTCGTCCATTCTTTCCATCTGCGCCAAAATCGCCTCGCGTGCCCGTTGCGCCAGCACACGCCGGTCATGATGGGGTTCGATGACTGGCAGATAGTGAAGCCGGACATGAATCTTATCCTTGGCCGCCTGCTGCATCAGGTTGATAAAGAAGTTGTCGTCATCGACATAGGCAATGCTGGTATCGGGTTGGCCCCGGTAGCAATATTCGATCAGCACCGGCTGCACCTTTACCGGTGCGTCGCCGGCCGATGCGAACAGGCCAGTCTTGAAGGGGTTGAGTCCGCATGCTCGTGTCGTCCCCTCGGGAAAAATGACCACGGAGTGTCCCCTCTGCAAGCGTTTGATGATGGCCTTGAGTGAATGCCTCATACTGCGTCGGTTGCTACGGTCAATGAATAGAGTCCCGCTCATTGCCACCAGACCACCAATCAGGGGCCAGTGGCTCACCTCTGATTTTGAGAGAAAGTGATAGGGCTGGACGCTGCCAAGGACCATGATGTCGAGCCAGGTCATATGGTTGGCAACCAGTAGTACTGCCTGCCCCGGTAGTTGGCCCCTTACCTCCACCTCGATGTGCAGAATCTTGAGCAGTTTCTGTTTCCATCTCTGAACCTCCCGTTTGCCGCGCACCTGAAGAAACCATTGCCGGCCCCAGCGCAGACGGCAGGCGAGTTCCATGCCCAGGCCAACGGCAATGTGAGTCAGGACACGCAGCAGTGTCCACAAAGCTTTGAGCGGGCGCATGAGCTAGCTGTGGTTCATGAAATGACGTGAGTAGCGTGCATTGAGCTGTTCAGTCGCGACCAGCACGAAGACATCGGCGACATTAAAGGCGGCGTCCCAGAATGGTTCTCCGCATATCCGGGCGCCCACACGCAGGTAGCCCTTAAGCAGGGGCGGCAGGGCGACCTTATCGTGGATTTCGGCCTCTTCCATTCCTCGCACGGGAATGCGCGGAATGGCGCGCAGGTTATCCGGTGAGAAGGCTCGGGTGCGTAGCTGCTTCATGACCGATGCCATGTAATCATCGCCATGAGAAAAGGGGATGCTGGCACAGCCGATGAGATAATCGATCTCCTGTTCGCGTGTCACCGCGGCCAGTCCTTGCCACAGTATGCCGAGGGTGGCTCCATTACGATACTCGGGGTGTATGCAGGTACGTCCGATCTCCATGAAGCGGCCAGGTAGCGCGAGGATAGACTCGATATCAAACTCGGTCTCAGAATAAAAGAATCCAATGCCGTCTCGATCGTCACTGGTCAGTAGGCGGGTGGTTGCCACGATATGCCCACTGTTTTGCTCTCTCACCATAAGGTGCTGGCAGTGATCATCGAAGCGGTCCTTATCCAGACCGCTATCGCCCAGTTGGGCATTCATTTCACCAGCGAAGACTTCATAACGCAGGCGCAGACATTCTTCGATGTCTTGTGGGTGTTTGGCGAGACTGACCGTGTAGCGGTTTCTTCGTGGGGCCAGTGCCTTTTCAGTTAATGCAACGGCTAGGTTTTGCATGACGACGCTCCTTTGACTGTGTATCAGGGAGCGTATGCGCGACGGATGAAACTTCTGTGACAGATTGTTTAAGTTTTTATTAAGACAGGGGAGTTTCGCTAGAGTAACAGGGTTTGACGAAGGACTTGTTGAAGGCCGGACTAGCCTGTTTCAGGTCATACTTCTGGTTGAGGCGGCGGATGGTGCTGTCAAGATAACTCTTGACCTCGCCCATCTTCCCGCAACGATAGCCGGTGATTTCACTGATGCCATTGGAAATGATGTATCTATACCACTTGCCCTGACGGGTGACGATGTTAGGGACATCGTATGTCTTTTGCAGTGTGATGAGTCGGTAGGCTTGCATGAATGCTGCTCCCGGTGTGGTTACCCGGGAGCAGTATAGGCAAGGGTTATGTCAGTATAATGACAGTTGCGAGCCAATCAGTTATTACGGCGGGCGGCTTTTTCAAGTTGTTCGATGGTGGTATGACGCACGTCCTTGCCCTGAACCAGATAAATGACGTATTCACAGATGTTCTTAGCGTGGTCACCGATGCGTTCCAGTGCACGAGCCGCCCACATGACGTCCAGAGAACGGGTGATGGAACGTGGGTCTTCCATCATGTAAGTGATGAGTTGTCGGGTAATGCCGTTGTATTTTTCATCCACGTTGTTGTCTCGCTTGGCGACGCTGACCGCGAGATCCACGTCGAGTCGGGCGAAGGCGTCCAGGGTATCGTGAACCATTCCCTGTACATGTTCACTGATGTTGGAGATGGCTGTGAAGTGCTGCTTGTTGCCCTCCATCCCGGCCAGGTGCACGGCCAGGTGACCAATCTTCTCGGCCTCGTCACCAATGCGTTCGAGGTCGGTGATGGTCTTGATGATGGCGACCACCAGGCGCAAATCGCTGGCGGTGGGCTGGCGGCGTGCCAGGATCTGGCTGCACTCCTCATCGATGGCAACTTCGAGCGCGTTGACCTTTACATCACCGGTTATGGCGGTTTCACCGAGACGGCTGTCGCCCTCGACCAGCGCCTTGGTGGCGTCGACTAGCTGTTGCTCCACCAGGCCGCCCATGGTCAGGACCTTGTTGCGAATGTCTTCCAGTTCAGCGTTGTACTGCTGGGAAATATGATGGCCCAGATCCTTGCTTTCCATTTTCGACTCCTTAATGAATCCGAACTTTGCCGCAGACTTAGTTAGCCGTAACGGCCGGTGATGTAATCCTCGGTCTTCTTCTGCTTGGGATTGGTAAAGATGGAGTTGGTATCGGAGAACTCGATCATCTCTCCCAGGTACATAAAGGCAGTATAGTCCGAGACACGTGCCGCCTGTTGCATGTTATGCGTGACGATCACAATCGTGTATTTCTTCTTTAGCTCGTAGATCAACTCCTCGAGCTTGAGCGTGGAGATCGGGTCCAGCGCCGAGGCCGGCTCATCGAGCAGCAGGATCTCGGGCTCAACGGCGATGGCGCGGGCGATAACCAGTCGCTGTTGCTGACCGCCGGAAAGTCCCAGTGCATTATCGTGCAGGCGATCTTTTACTTCGTCCCACAGTGCCGCGCCGCGCAGTGACTTTTCCACCGCTTCATCGAGCGTGCGTCGATCATTGATGCCCTGCAGGCGCAGGCCATAGGCGACGTTTTCGTAGATGCTCTTGGGGAAAGGATTGGGGCGTTGGAATACCATGCCGATGCGGCGGCGCAGATCGACCACGTTGACCGACTTGTCGTATATGTTCTGGCCGTCGAGTTCGATGTTGCCCTGGATATTGACCGTGTCGATGAGGTCGTTCATGCGGTTGAAACAGCGCAACAGGGTCGATTTGCCGCAGCCGCTGGGTCCGATGAAGGCCGTCACACGATGGCGTGGTATATCCATCTCGACACTCTTGAGGGCCTGCTTATCGCCGTAGAAGAGATTGAAATCCCGTACGGTAAGCGCGATGTCCTCGTCTTGAAGCGAGCCGGAACGGCTGCTGGTGGGGACGTCGAGATTGGTCTTGATGGTTTGGGTATTACTCATTTACGACTCCAGGGCGCGGTACTTCTCGCGCAGCCGATTACGAATTTGGATGGCCACCAGGTTGAGGCCGATGATGACCAGCACCAGCAGCAAGGATGTGGCATAGACCAGCGGGCGGGCGGCTTCGACGTTGGGGCTCTGGAAGCCGACGTCGTAGATGTGGAAGCCCAGGTGCATGAACTTGCGCTCCAGGTGCAGGAAGGGGGCGTTGCCGTCTAATGGTAGCGAGGGTGCGAGCTTGACCACGCCCACCAGCATCAGCGGGGCGACCTCGCCGGCAGCTCGCGCCACGGCCAGGATCAGGCCGGTCATCATGGCCGGGCTGGTGGTGGGCAGGATAATGCGCCAGATGGTCTCGAGCTTGGTGGCGCCCAGCGCCAGGCTGCCTTCGCGCAGGGAGCGCGGTACGCGCGATAGGCCTTCTTCGGTGGCAACGATGACCACCGGCAAAGTGAGCAGGGCCAGGGTCAGCGAGGACCAGAGCAGACCCGGCGTGCCGAAGGTGGGTGAGGGTTTGGCCTCGGGGAAGAACAGGCTGTCGATATTGCCGCCGAGGAAGTAGACAAAGAAACCGAGACCGAATACGCCGTAGACGATGGAGGGCACGCCGGCGAGGTTGTTGACGGCGATGCGAATGATGCGCACCAGCGTGCCCTGCTTGGCGTACTCGTGCAGGTAGACCGCGGCGATGACGCCAAACGGCGTGACGATGATGGACATGATGATGACCATCATTACGGTACCGAAGATGGCGGGGAAGATGCCGCCCTCTGTGTTGGCTTCGCGCGGTTCGTCGCTGACGAACTCCCACAGCTTCATGAAATAGGTGCCGATCTTCTGCAACAGGTTCATGTCATTGGGATAGGTGACGTGCACCACCTTGGCCAGCGGTATCTCGACCATGCGACCGTCCTGGATCTCGGCGCTCAGGCTGTCACGATCAATCTTTGAATACAGTTCGGATAGTTGCGACTGCAGAGCCTGATACTTGTCGTTCCAGTAGTCGCGCTCTTCGGCGATATCGGCCAGTCTGGCCGGGTTGGTACTGCCCTCCAGCTCCAATGCACGCTCGCGTAGTCGCAGGCGCTCCAGCTCATAGTTGATCTGACCGATGTCGCCCTTCTCGATATCCCGGATCTGTTCGTGAAGATCCAGCGCGCGCTCAAGCCGGGTATTTAATTCTGCTCGGGCCGCTTCGCCTTCGGCTACCACCTGTCCGCTTTCGCTGACACTGCGTAGGAAACCGTAAAAATTACCCCACTCACGGCGCTCGATGACCATGACCGTTTCGGGGTAGGTGATGGCATCCAGATCCTTGGCCAGCACCTGACGAAAATCGATGCCGTATTGATCGCGATTTCCCACCTTGAACAGGTAGCGGGTGTAGACGCTGTCGTCATCAGGCACGCTAAAGCCGCTGTCGCGGACCCGTGTGGCGGAGATCTCTTCTTCATCGTGTATCTCACCGATGATTCGGATCACATCGCCCTGTTGATTGGTGTACTCCGCCTGCATGACGTCGCTGGGCCAGAAAAATCCCAGGCCGCGAACGGCGATCAAACCCAGCAGGCCGAAGACGAGGATCAGGCTGGTTGCCACTGCAGCGGCATTGAGCCAGATCCAGGGTGTACCTGTGTTAAACCATTGACGCATCTTCATAATGAGCTGTATTTCCTGCGCAGTCGCTGACGCACGATTTCAGCGACGGTGTTGAAGATAAAGGTAAAGGCGAACAGTACCAGTGCGGCCAGGAACAGGACTCGATAATGAGTACTGTTCAGTTCCGACTCGGGCATCTCCACGGCGATGTTGGCCGACAGGGTGCGCATGCCCTGGAAGATGCTGAAGTCCATGACTGGAGTATTGCCGGTAGCCATGAGCACGATCATGGTTTCACCCACGGCGCGCCCCAGCCCGATCATGACGGCAGAGAAGATCCCCGGGCTGGCGGTGAGGAGAACCACCCGTACCAGGGTCTGCCAGGGCGTGGCACCGAGGGCCAGCGAACCGTTGATGAGATGCTTGGGCACGGCAAACAGGGCATCCTCGGCGATGGAGAAAATTGTGGGAATGACGGCAAAGCCCATGGCCAGGCCGATGACCAGGGAGTTGCGCTGGTCAAAGGGAATACCCAGTGTGTGGGAGAACCAGTGCACCATGTCGCCGCCGAAGAACCAGGTCTCCATGAGGCCGCCAAACTGGTAGGCCGTGTAGGCGATGATGAGTACACCGGGCACCATTAGGGCCGCTTCCCAGCCGGCTGGGACACTGTTACGCAGGTTGCTTGGTATCCAGTGGCTCCAGGCATAGGCGAGCAGGATGACGCCGGCGGGCATGAAGATCAGGATACTGAAGATCCCCGCCAGTTCGGATTCGATGAAGGGCGCCAACCACAGACCGGCGAGGAAGCCGATGATAACCGTCGGCAGCGCTTCCATGATCTCAATGCTGGGCTTGACCAGTTGGCGCATGCGTGGGGCCATGAACTGCGAGGTGTAGATAGCACCGAGGATGGCCAGTGGGACGGCGACGAGCATGGCATAAAAAGCGGCCTTCAGCGTGCCGAAGGAGAGCGGTACCAGCGAGAATTTTGGCTCGAAGTCATTACTCGCCGACGAGGACTGCCACAGATATTCCGGTTCGTCATAGCTCTCGTACCAGACCTTGCCCCATAGGGAGTTAAACGAGACCTCGGGGTGTTCGTTGTCGATGTGCCAGAAGTGGAGGTGACGTTCGGAGTCCTCGGCGATAAAAGCAGACGCGCGCGGGCTAATGGCGAGCTTTTGAATGGCATTATCGTTGATCTTTTCGACCAGCAGGGTCTTACCTGCGGTGGTGTGGTGGATGCCGATGTTGCCCCGATCGTCGATGGTGATAAAGCCCTTGCGGTTGTACTCGGGGGTGATGGCACTGATGCGTGAATCATGGCTGTCGAAACTGCGGATCTTGGTCAGCGATTCACGCCCCTCTTCATCGCGTACCGGGAACCATTGGCTGACACGCCCCTTTTCGGTCGCGACCAGCAGGGAGATGCCGCCGGCGAGGAATCGAATGTCGGTAATTTTTCCGGCGGTATCCAGGTTGGTGATGTGCTGCACCAGTTCCGGGGAGGTCTTGTCATCGAGGCTGTAGAAGCTCAGCCCCCCCTTTTCACCGAGGATATAGAGCTCGAAGATATCCTTGTCGATGAGCAGTCGACGTACGGGGATGTTAACGTCGAGTTCGGTCCGTGTGGTATTGAAGGACACCTCATCACTGAGAAAAGACTCTTCCTTCTCCATGTAAACAAAATTAACGGCACGCGACCGATTCACGCTGGCAAAGGCGGCGCCGTTGTCGTTGATCTCGAAACCAAGTTCCTCAAGCGGGTAACCGGAGGGGTTGATCGGGATCGGCGTACGCCCCAGGGGGTATTCCAGTTGGGGTGTGATCACGCGTACATTATTGGGAAACGAGGTTTTATACGCGGTCTTGAACACCAGGGCCTGGCCGTTGGAGAGCCCAAGGGCAACGGTGGCTCGGTTGGGATCGGCGCTGGCCAGGCTGACAATCTGCGTCCCATCGGGGATCGGGAGTTGCTGCTGTAGCATGACTTCACCGTGCTCGGTGGTGAAGAAGGTAATCATGCCATCCGCGCTTAAGCGGGCGCCGATTTCGTTTTGTTCTTCCAGCGCGAGATAGAGAGTGGGCTCAGCACTGCCGGGCATGGGGTAGCTCGACAGCTCATCGATGTCGGCGGATTTAAACAGGGGGAGCACGACATAGAGCAGGTAGAAGAAGATGACGACGATGGCAAGGATGACACTGATGCCACCGAAGGCGATTCCTCGAGCGGCGGCCTTGTCCTTGAACAGGCGCCATTTTTGTCGTGAGAGCGTTGCGGACATCTGGCTAGAAACCCCGAATATGACAGGTGACCGAGAATAATACGCAAATATTACAGTTTCGTGACAGCTCTGTAGAGGGTTAATTAACCAGGATGGCACATGCGTGAACGACTATTAAGCATATTCGAAGCCGGGCTATCGGCTGTTGAAGGCAACAGGGCGGTTTCTGAGGCACTGAAAGGTCCCAGCAGGCTCGGCGACAGGGTCTACCTGGTAGCCATCGGCAAGGCTGCGGCGGCGATGGCAGCTGGAGCACGAGACAGTCTGGGGCCGACCCTCGTCGAGGGCTTGGTGATCACCAAGCATGGGCATGGTGACGATACACTTCCCTACGAGATAATTGAGTCTGGCCACCCTAAGCCGGATCAGGCAAGCCTTAACGCTGGTCAGCGCCTGCTCGACTTCCTCGGACAGGTGCCCTCTGATGCCTCCCTGCTGTTTTTGATCTCCGGCGGAGCCTCGGCTCTGGTAGAGGTTTTGCCCGAGGGCATGGGCTTGGAGGATCTGCAGCGCATCAGCGAATGGTTGCTCGGGTCGGGCCTGGCCATTGATGAGATGAACCGGATTCGCAAAGCGCTCTCCCTCATTAAGGGCGGCCGCCTCTCGGCCTATATGGGTGGACGGCCTACCCTCAATCTTATTATCTCTGATGTCCCAGACGATAACCTCACCACCATCGGCTCAGGCCTGTTGGTCCCGGCACCTACCGGGCATGCCCTGCCTGAGCTGCCCGAATGGATCGAGCGGTTCACGCGTGCGGTGCCACAGCCGCCCAGCCCGCATGATGCCTGTTTTGATGGCATCGACAACCGGGTGATCGCCAATAATCGTCTCGCACTCGAAGCCATGGCCGAGAAGGCGCGGGCGCTGGGCTTCAATGTGCACAGGCATGAAGCCCTGTTGGAAGGCTTGGTGGGAGATGCCGCTCAAGAGGTACGGCAGATCATGCTCCGCAACAATGGCCTGCATCTCTGGGGCGGGGAGACCACAGTGGAATTACCCAACGTACCCGGTCGCGGCGGTCGCAATCAGCATCTGGCCCTGTTGTTGGCGCAGGCGATCGCCAACAGTGAGGACCTGGTTCTGTGCGCCGGTACTGATGGCACCGACGGTCCGACTGAGGATGCCGGCGCACTGGTCGACGGGCAGAGCATTCTTCGCGGAGAGCTGCATTATGAAGGCGGGGTGCAAAGTGCACTCGATCGCTTCGATGCAGGCCAGTTCCTTGAAGCCAGTGGCGACTTGATCAACACAGGACCCACGGGAACAAATGTGATGGATGTGGTCTTGGCATACCATGTCGCCGACACCTGATGCGCCATTGTTGATATACAACAAAAAACCCCGCCAAGGCGGGGTTTGTCTTTTCTATCACCAAAAACGGAAAAGCCTAGAGCTGGTCGATAACCTTCTTGGCGACCTTGGCCGGTAGCGGAATGTACCCGTCCTTGACCACAACCTCCTGACCCTTCTTGGAAAGAACCATCTTTAGGAACTCCTTCACCTTGGGTTCGAGGGATTTGTTGGGGTGCTTGTTGACGTATACGTAGAGGTAGCGTGCAAGTGGGTAACTACCATTCAGAGCATTCTCGGTTGATGCCTCGACAAATTTGCCACCTGTCTTCTTAGTCAGGGGTAAGGCACGAACACTGGAGGTGATGTAGCCGATGCCGGAGTAACCGATGCCGTTAATGGATGCGGAGACTGACTGCACCACGGAGGCGGAACCTGGCTGCTCATTCACGGTATTCTTGAAATCACCCTTGCACAGGGCTTTTTTCTTATAGTAGCCGTAGGTGCCGGATACCGAGTTGCGCCCGAACAGCTGGATGTCGCGGTTTTCCCAGGCGCCGCTCAGGCCCAGCTGGCCCCAGCGGTCGATCCCCTCGACCGCACCGCAGCGGCGGGTGGAGGAGAAAATGGCATCCACTTCGGCGATGGTCAGGGACTCGATGGGATTGTCCTTGTGCACATAGACCCCGAGGGCATCGATGGCCACCGGCACCGCGGTGGGCTTGTAGCCATAGCGGTTTTCAAAGGCCTCGATTTCCTTGTCCTTCATGTCC
>JABURT010000133.1 GCA_014762495.1 Gammaproteobacteria bacterium
GGATCACGCCCGGGTACTCGCGGAAGTTCTCGCGGAGGATCGTGAAGTTGACCCGCACGCGGGTCTTGCGCCGCCGCCGCTCTCGCTCGCGCGCGATGTAGCCGAGAGCGCGCAGCGTCTTGTCGAAGCTCCCCGGCACGCCGCGGATGGCCTCGTGCGTCTTGCGTCGCGCGCCGTCGAGCGAGGTCGAGATGGAGCGCACGCGGTGCCGCATCAGCGCCTTGGCCCGCTCCTTGGTGAGCAGCGTGAGGTTGCTGGTGAGGGTGACCTTGAGCTCGCGCTCCGCCGCGCGCCCGACCAGCTGCTCGAAGTCCCGGCGCGAGAAGACCTCACCGCCCGAGAAGTGCACCTTGCGGCAGCCGAGGCCGGCCAGCTCGTCGAGGATGCCCAGCATGCGCTCGGTGGGCAGCTCGGGCAGGCTCAGCCCCTTGCCATAGCGGCACATCTTGCACTTCAAGTTGCAGCGCGCCGTGACCTTGATCTTCGCGCTCCGCAGGTAGGCGGGCGGGGCGTCCTCCGCGATCGCGCGGCGCAGGGGCTCGAGCAGCAAGGGCTCGGCGGCGATCTGCTCGACGTCGTACATCAGGCCGCCTGACGCTGCGCCGCGGCGAGCGTCTTGTAGCTGGTGATCAGCGCGCCGAGCGCGGCCGGCGCGTCGAGGAGCTGCCCGTTCACCTGCCACCCGTAGCGCGAGCGCGTGCGCTGCAGCGCCGGGCCCGCCCACTCGAGGCGCGCCGAGCGCGGCTTCACCTGCGCGCGCACCAGCCTCATCCCGCCGGAGGACGTCATGCGCGGGAGCTGCTGCACGCCGAAGCTGCGGCCCTGCGGCGCGGACAGCTCCACCACGAAGTGGTCGACGCAGCGCTCCTTGATCTTCGTGTACTTCCGCTTCGGCTTGGTCTTGCGCTTCGCCTTGGTGACCGCGCTCAGCTTCGCCTTGGTCCCGTCCTGCAGCACCACCCGCAGCTCGAACCACGGGTGCTCGTAGGCGTAGGACTTGGGGCCCCACGCGCCGCCCGATTTCTCCTTCGGGGGCAGCTTGTGGTGCGCGCGGAAGTCGAGGTCCATGTCGAGCGGCTTGCCCGCCTTGAGCTCGGGCTCGAGCTGCCGGACGAGGCCCGACGCGAGGTAGAGCTTGCGGTCCTCGATGTCGCCGCGCAGCACGAAGCTCCGGGCCACGAGCGCCGCGACGCCGGCGAACCCGAGCCGGAAGGGCGGGACCATGGGCAGGTCGATGCCGCT
>JABURT010000092.1 GCA_014762495.1 Gammaproteobacteria bacterium
TACTCGCAATGCTACTGGCACGATGGATCTTGAGGCTGTTTGTCCGACTACGGGAACGGGTACTGTTCTATCGGCTTGCTCTTCGACTACTCATCCGGGCGCGGGAGGGCGGGGATATCCGTGAGGCGATGAGATGGATAGCGAGAGCCGAGTCATGGCCTGACAATTTAAGTGTGCGGGAATGGTGCAGACATTGGTGGACACGAGCTGATCATGCGGCAGCTGAATCTTGGCGCAGCCAACTCGAACGATGCCTGTATCGTGACGGTAATGATGTTCAAAGAATTGCCGCAGAGATGAGGACCATGCTATTGAAACGTCTCGGGATTATGAAAGCCATAATGAACTATCGTTTGAACGTATAAGGGTTCGGATACAAACGATATTTTTACACAATTTGTTTACACACTCTTTGCCAAAATATTACATGCGTCACCGATTTTATTGCTGCGTTGGCGTTAATATGTCGGGACTTAACACGTGTGGAGGTCCTGACAATGCAATCACTGGCCTGGGCAATTCCTTTATCCTCGATGATCTGGCTGCTTGCAATTGGCCTGATGCTGCTTTGAATCCGTTTTGCCGCCGCCCGAGGCGGCGGCAGGGTTGAACCGACGCAGCTTACGTATTGCAATAAGATATCCTTGTGTTGAATTCCCACCCACTGCGTGATCGACGTCCACGGCGCGTCGCTAATCGCGGTAGTCTCATCTCTTGATATAACTATCTGAAATTTCAGTTTATTTATAAACACCCGACGGCTGTATATCGGGGGGCAATTCGCTAGAATGACAGAACAATCCAACGAGAAATTTGTGGGTTTAATACTTGACAGTTTTACTTGGTTTTAGTGTAATATAGGTATTTACGGGGTCACCGTGTAGGCGGTGCCTTTTGAGTTATCAAGAAAACGAGAGGATTGAAAGTATGTCACTTCCAGAGCGCGATGGAGATGGATATCTCACGGATATGAGTCTTTGGACCGAAGAGGTTGGCCGCGCCATGGCCGAGGCAGATGGTGTGGAGCTTGACGATGCAAAATGGAACCAGATCATCAAGGCTCGTGAGTATTACGAAGAGTTCAATGTCGTACCGCCAATCCGCAAATTTGCCAAACATATTGGTGAAGATCAGAAAGAGATGTTCAAGATGTGGATGACAGGCCCAATGAAGCCTATCACCAAGTATGGCGGACTGCCCAAGCCGACCGGCTGCGTGTAATCATTCGCAAATATTTTACGGGCTAAGTAAGGCCGGTAGGAGCTAAACTACCGGCCTTTGTATTATACAGATTTAGTTTTTTCACCTAGGCGGGAGATTACGTCCAGCCGGTATATGGACTACAATCTGCATAGGTTTAATCAAAGAGGAATGCATATGAAGCGTCTAGGCTTGTTACTAATTGCCATGATGATCGGAACGGCCGTGCATGCCGGCTCCAATTCCATGAATATTGAAGATACCGTCGTGAAAATGAAAATTGCGGACGATATCACTATGGATGATGCCGTCTCATCCATGAAGTTGCGGGCAAATCTGCGAAACATGAAGCTTGTTGCGGAACTGCCGCTTTCCAAACAAATCGAGTCTATGGGGAAAGAGGCTCGTCGTATGGAAATTTTCCAGTTCTGCGATCCCTTGACTGCACAGCGTATGGTAGAGGCCAATATCAACTTCGCAGCCTACCTGCCCTGTCGTATTGCCCTGGTCGAAGATCAGGATGGTAAAGGCTGGCTGGTTATGATGAACCTGGATATCATGATTAAGGGTGCTACGCTTAGTCCAGAATTGAAATCCAAGGCTATCGAGGTTCGCGATGCCCTCAATGACATCATCCAGGCGGGTGCAAACGGAGATTTGTAATTCGCTGCTGAGTTGTTAACTGTGAAAAAAGGCCGGTTCATTACCGGCCTTTTTTTATGTTGTATGCATTATGATGAAAAACGCCTAACGACGGTTCATTAGGTTGCTCGGTAGATTTCCCAGCATGGAGTCAATAAAGACTATCCAGTTAATCAATGGAGTATCTTTCTCTTGCTTGATGTCTGCATCCATGAGTGGCCATCGTATTAATACTTCACGAATCAGTTCTACAAGTTGATAGATGTGGTCATCAACCAGTATCGAAAGCTCGGCTAGATATTGAGGGTCATTATCAAAATATTGCTCTAGCATACTCTTGATGTTCAATTCGCCGACGTGTTCAAGATGTGTGTTTATCAAACCACATCGGATCATTGATATTTTCATGGTTTCAAGCCTTATGGTAACAAGGCTCGCAGGGGATTTGATGGCATCTTTTGCATCAACCATCATAAAAGGTTGTTGCCAGGCATTCATTGCCTCGTGGATGATAATCAGCTTGCGTGTAATATTGGTACGTAGGGTTAACTCATCCTGACTGCCTGTAGAGGACTGTAGCGGAAGCAAGGCAGTAATGATATCCGACAGATATTCCGGATCATAGTGTTCCATTCTCGTACGAATGACCGTCAAGGCCAGTCTGATACTGCCTGTCTTGGAATAGATGCTGGCAATTACTTCGACAATGGCCATTACCTTTCCGTACGGAGAAAGCTTGTCCAGGTCGAGCTGATGAGGATAACCAGTGGCGTCATTGCGTTCGTGGTGTTCGACCACGGCAGCGGTCACAAAGGGTCGAAATTCCTCAAAGTTTTGCAAAATCATGAAGGCAATTATGGGGTGAGCAGAGATCTGTTTTATGATGTTCAGGTCCAGACGCTCTTTCTTGGTTGGTATGCTGGGATCGATGTGTAACATACCCATATCATGCAGCAGGCCAGCGGTGGCCAGGATAATACATTCCTTTTCGCCGAAGCCGCATACAACGCCGGAATAAGCAGCCAGTAACGAGGTACAAAGTGAGTGACGATATAGGTCGGGATCGCTGGTACGCATGACGGTAAGCTTACCGGCGATACTGTCGGGAAACTTGATATTCTTTAGTATGGCGATGAGTTTTTTATCTATTTGTGAGTGTTCAAGGATCGCCGACATTAGCGCATCGGAACGAAACATTTGATCGAAATCGTCCTGCAGGGTTGCAACAGTCAGGCTGTCACCGACAGAAATGGAAAGATCAAGAGGCTTGAGCAGCTTATGCTGCATCAGTTTGTCATAGAGTTCGTCATCAATGGTGACGTTTTTGGAGATGAGCTTTAGTCCGGATTCGGAATATACATCTTCATGCGCCTTGATTTCATGTTGTTCTCCTGCCTTGCGCAAGTGATTGACATAATGCGTTTCGTTGACAGGCTGTGCTTCTTCACTCATGACAGGCCCAATGTTAGTATCCTTGCCTTGATTTTGGCGTCCATCTGGTTGTTTTGCAAGGGATTTGTGCCAGTCCTGGTAAGCCCTGCCAGGAGCTATGCCTGGACTGTGTCTAAGCTTTGGAAAATTATAGAAATATTAACGGGTAAAACGATTGATACGGTGCCTGTGACGTACCCACAAAAGGTGGGAAAATAAATGACACCACTGTAAGGGAGACTTGGTATGCGGACGTGGATCTCGATCCGTAATAGTCGGAAAATCATTGCCGAATACACCCTCTATTTGATTTTGTCATGGGTTGTATTGCTCTACCTGGGCCACCTTGCTTTCGGGTATTGGGAGTTATATGACGAAGCGCTGATATTGCTTATCCTTATCCCTGTATCGTTGTTTGTGAGTAAACGTTATGCCATCGGGTATTTGAATAACATACTGGCCCTAATGTTTATGTTTGGATTTTTATCATACTCGATAATTCACTCGTTCTACGCTACATGGATAAACCTGATTATAGTTATTTCGCCTGTTTTGTTTTTTCTTTTGAGCAATATACTTATTGGCTCGCTGCTATCGATGTTCGTACTGATTGTTTATTTTGTTGTTGCTCAGATGTCGATAGACCAGCTAAAGCCTGATGAATTCCAGCTTTTTCTGCAAACGATAGTTATATTCACAAGCGTATGGTTTGTTTCCGTTCTTTATGAGCGGGACTGGTTATCTGTCGAGTCTCGACTATTGGTTAATTCGGATATCGATTTCTTGACACAGATCTATAACCAACGTGGTTTGAAGCGTATGTTGCAAAAGTGCATGGCGGATTCAACACGATATCACCACAGCATGGGTATAATAATGTTCGAGATCGATAGCCTGGCGGACATCAACAGGAAATATGGCTATACAACTGGAGACCGTGTCCTGATTGAAGTGAGTGAATTATTACTTCGCCACATACGTGGCGGTGATTCCATGGGTCGATGGTCGAATGGGAAATTTATGATATTGGCACCCAATACTGGGAGCGATGGTGCTGAACAACTGGCTGAAAAGATGCGACGATTGATTTCGGCATATTTCTTTGAAGAGGTTGGTCATGTCGATGCAAGTTTTGGAGTAGTGCCCTTGCAGCACGAAAGCATTGATGAATTGATACATAAAGCGGAGCAAATGTTGCGTTTGGCCAGAGATAATCAAACTCGTATTCAGGTTTACAGCGATGATACGGCTTGACAAATATTTGTCTCAGTCGAGTGACTACAGTCGAAAGGAAATTAAGAAGGCGATTCGTCAAAAGGCCATCGAAGTCAATGGTGAGACTGCTACTGATCCGGGCATGAAAATCAGTGAGCAAGATGATGTCGTGTTATACGGTATCGGTGTGGATTTTCAGGGCAAGCGTTATTTTATGATGAATAAACCGGAAGACGTGGTCAGTGTAACCCGTGACGGTCGAAATACTACGGCTCTTGATCTATTGGAAGAACCAAACAAGGAGCGCTTGCATGTCGCCGGGCGACTCGATAAAGACGCTACTGGCCTGCTATTGATCACGGATGACGGGGTCTGGACACATCAGGTGATTAGCCCACGCAAACACTGTACCAAGGTCTACCATGTCTGGACGGCAGAATCCATTGATGAATCAATGGTGGAAAAATTTGCACAGGGTATATGGCTTGAGAGTGAAAACAAACGCACCCTCCCGGCAGAATTGCAAATTCTCTCATCCCACGAAGCACGATTGTCTATACAGGAGGGGCGTTACCATCAGGTTAAGCGTATGTTTGCGGCCCAGGGTAATCGGGTGGTCGCCTTGCATCGTGAACAGATTGGTGAGATCCGACTCGATCTAGAGCTGGCAGACGGTGAATATCGAAGTCTAACCCAGAAGGAGATCGACTCAGTCTGGTGAGGCTTGTTAAAAACGACTCGCTCTTTGTGTACACTGGTATTAGTTAATTAAGCGGGAAAATATTTTGGATCTCGAGCAAACACGTACAGAGAATCAGGAAAGACTGACACCACACCTCAGCGATATTCGCAGTGGAAAAATGCTTGATGCCCTGGAGCCTTTCGCCAAGGCCTATCTTGGATTGTATTATCAGCTCGATAATACCGTCCCACCACTGGGACGAGTCGAACAACTCAGTGGTGGTGAGCTATACGATGCCATACTTGAAGGTTTTGATAATTTTCTACGCGGAGACTCGATCCCAGCCGCCGAAGAAATCGGTCGCATTGTGGTTGATGGCGAACAACTGGAACAGGGTTATATCCTGCTTGCTGCTCTTGAGGAGTTTTGCCAGGATGACGGTGCAAGAATTGAACAGCTTTCCGAGTCGGTGATGCGAGCGGCGGTCTGTTACCAACTGGCTCACGGTACCTACCAAACCAATAACTGGATGGAACACCTCTTTACTCAGCGTGATGAGCTGGTGGTGGAGACTCTTCTGGCGTTCTGGCAGCCGTTTTATGAAGAAGGACGTGAACTCCTGCCCGGACTGGCCAGCCTGTTGCGTGGTCGTCGTTATCCAAAAATAACCTCGGCCGTCTCGGTTTCCCTACTACAACGCTGGTCAGACTGCGATCCCTATACACTGCGCCGCCTGTTGCAGGCGGCACTCGCCACCGGTGCACGCGGTGAGCTATACGAAATCGCCCGTCAACGTATCGCCGAGCTGGACAGTTCCGACATCAAACGAAGGGTATACTGGTTGTGCACGGCGTACTTCATCGATCCGGAGCAAATGGGGCAGGAGTTGACTAACTACATGGGACGGACCAAGGAAAAGGTCCTCAGACTCATGGATTTCAGCTATGAGCTACTCCAGGACGATGACATCAAGCAGCTCATCGGCGCCATGGACCTGGCACAGCTAATGCGCCTGATCGCCCCCATCATCATACGCAACGAGGGGCGCGGTGGCCTGCTGGATGAGGACTCGACCAAGGTGTTGTGGATGTTCGAGCAGTTTTGGGATTTCCCGCGACAGGAGCGTATCGAGGCCATCTCATGGCTACAGACGGTCAGGGTGATGAAGGTCTACGACGACGTGCTGCGGGACTTACAGGCCCGATAATTCGTTTTGACAGGACTGTGATAATAAATGATAATGAGAAACATTCGTAACTGCATACACCAGGATTTCGCGCATGAAGTTTCTCCGTCTCTGTTTTACCGGCCTTATTCTTTTGGGCATACAGGCCTGTCAGTCTGACCCGGCTCCCACCGAGCAGCTAAGCGCCGAAGCCGAACTGGGCAAGGCGATGTTCTTCGACACCTCGCTCTCCTCGCCGGCCGGGCAGTCCTGTGCCAGCTGTCACTCACCCCAGCATGGTTTTGCCGATCCCGATCAGCTGTTCCCGGTCTCACAAGGTGTCCATCCCGAACGATTCGGTAATCGCAACACGCCGAGCGCCGCCTACGCCGCCTACAGCCCGGCCTTTCATTATGATGAAGAAGAAGGGCTCTATGTGGGAGGGCAGTTCTGGGACGGTCGGGCCGCGACATTAGAGGCCCAGGCCAAGCAGCCGTTTCTCAATCCTGTTGAGATGAACAATGCCAATCCCGAGGAAGTCGTCAACAAGGTTCGCCGCGCCGACTATGCCGAGCAATTCGAAAGCTTATATGGCAAGGGGGCGTTGGATGAGGTCAGCCAGGCCTATGAGTATATCGCTCGGGCCATCGCTGCCTATGAGCGCAGCCATGAACTCAACCCCTTCACTTCCAAATTTGATTACTATCTTCGTGGAAAGGCGCAGCTCAGCGAGCAGGAGATGCGCGGGCTCAAGTTGTTCGAAGCCGAGAACAAGGGCAACTGTGCCGCCTGTCATCCTACGTCCATGGGTGAAGACGGCTCACTGCCCTTATTGACAGACTTTACCTACGACAATCTGGGCTCGCCGGCCAACCTGGAGAGTCCGTTCTACGTCATGGATAAACGCTTTAATCCAGATGGCTCAGCCTTCCGCGATTTTGGTCTGGGCGTGACCACGGGTAAAACCGAGGAGAATGGAAAGGTCAAGGTCCCGACCCTGCGAAATATCGAGTTAACGGCTCCCTATAATCACAATGGCGTCTTCACCACTCTCAGGCAGGTGGTGGATTTTTATAACACGCGTGATGTGGATGAAAAATGGGGCGAGCCGGAGATAGAGGCCAATGTAAACCGGGATGAACTGGGCGACCTCAAACTCACAGAGCAAGAGGTAGAAGATATTGTTGCCTTTATGAAGACGCTCACAGATGGATACGAATCCAAGGATAAAAATTAAACTTTTTAATGCTTAACGCCGTTAAAGACAGGGATAACTACAACAAAGGAATGCATCAATGGAACCTAATCTGGCGGCAATGCGCGAGCACCGCATTGAGTTTACTGGCACGGGCAAGGAATATTTCGGGATCTGGATAGTCAATATACTATTGACCATACTTACCCTGGGCGTCTATTCCGCCTGGGCCAAGGTTAGAAACCGTAAGTACTTTTATAATAATACCTGGCTCGATGGCTCACCTTTCGATTATCTTGCCAGCCCGGTGGCTATACTCAAGGGTTGGTTGATTGCTGCCGCTGTCTTCATTGTCTACACGCTAACAGCGGATTTTGCGCCTGCCATATCACTCATCATTCTGGCCTTTATTATCCTGGTTACGCCCTGGGTCGTTGTGCGTGCAATGCGTTTTAATCTCATCAATACAGCCTATCGAAATGTCCGTTTTAGTTTTCGCAAGAACTACCAAGACAGCAACAAGGTATTTCTTGGCTGGATGTTTGTTTCCATGCTGACGCTTGGTATGGCCTTTCCATACTATTATTACCGACAAAAAAAATTCGCCCTGGATAATGCCAGCTTCTCACAGGACTGTTTTTCGCTCGATGCAATCGGCCGCGAGTTTTATTTACTGTTTTTTAAGGCGCTTGGTGTCACAGTATTGTTCTTTATTGTTTTATTCGGCAGCTTTTTCGGGATTGGATTTGGTGTTGGCCTGAGTGACATCGGATCGGACACCATTGGTGCGACAGCAGGTGTAATTACGAATATCCTTGTCTATCTGTTTATTATATTCATGGTGGCCTACTTCAATGTGCGGGTTAATAACCTGATCTGGAATAATGTGAGCCTTGGGCAGCACCGCTTTCGTAGTGTGATGCGCGTCTGGCCCATGTTTATTATCTATTTCACTAATTTGCTGGCAATCGTGTTTACCTTAGGCCTAATGATTCCCTGGGCAAAAGTTCGTACCGCACGCTATCGTCTGCACCATACAAGCATGCTGACCGCGCATAACCTTGATGCGTACGTTACAGAGCGTATGCAGGAGCAAAATGCATTGGGTGATCAGTTGGGCGAGGCCTTTGACATAGAGATTGGCTTATAATGGCTATATCGGGACAATTCTACGATGGTATGACTTCCGCTCGGCACGCGGTCGAAATCAAGCTTACCGAAAGCGGCATGATTGCCATTAAGGGCGCGGAATTCACTCGTAACTATAGAGTCACTGATGTGGCCGATGCACAGAGGCTGGGAGGGCGAGTCCGCATACTAAGGTTTCGCGATAATGCCAGCCTGGAAACCGACGCAGTCGAAGCCATTGACTCCTATCTCGATCAACATAGTATCGGTCGAACCCATGCGGCTCTACATAAGCTTGAACGCAGTCTAAAGTACGTGGCGATGGCGGCCGTATTCACGGTGGCCATTGCCTGGTTGTTTCTGACCTGGGGGGTTCCCGCAATCGCCAAGGTGGCCGCATTTTCCCTGCCTGTGGAAACGCAGGACTCGCTTGGCGAAGGAACTCTTGAAGTATTTGATCAGTACTTCATGGAGCCCTCTCAGCTTGACGAGGCCCGGCGACAGTCTATTCGTATACGGTTCACCGATCTGATCGAGGGTCTTGAAGAACAGTCGCGGTATCGGCTTGAGTTTCGCGACAGTGAAGACCTGGGGGCAAATGCCTTTGCTCTGCCATCCGGCACTATTGTCGTTACAGATGATCTGGTAGAACTTGCGGAAGACCCTCATGAGATTGATGCCGTGCTTGCACATGAGATCGGTCATGTTCACTATCGGCACTCTCTACGCGGGGCTCTACAGAGCTCTGCAACGGCGGTCCTGCTGGCTTTGATGAGTGGTGATATCGCCTCCATGTCGAGTTTTGCATCTGCACTACCTACGCTAATTCTGACTTTGAGCTATACGCGTGATTTTGAGCGCGAAGCGGACGACTATGCCCGTCAGCTCATGCAGCAAAAGGGTATCCCTCTGCACCATTTCGCCAACATGCTGCGACGCTTGAGCGAGTCTCATGGTGTTGACGATACGGAAACCGGTTTCCTCGATTCCCACCCCGCTCCCGGTGAACGCATCCAGTCGTTTCTGTGAGACCCGACAATAGACGCGCTCAAAATTGGAACTGCATCATGCAATATTTTCAAATGCCGTATAGAATGGGCAACGGTTTGCAGGGTGAACAGGCGTTTTTAGAGAACGGTCAGAGGAGTAGCATGGACACTGAATTTTGGCATGGCAAGTGGCAACAGAATGAAATCGGTTTTCATCAAAGTGAGATCAATCAGCACCTGATGAAGCACTGGGCAACGCTTGCCATTCCAGAGGGAGCGACTGTATTTGTACCACTTTGTGGCAAGAGTCTCGACCTGCTATGGCTACTCGATAAGGGTTACCGCGTGATTGGTGTTGAGCTCAGCCCGATTGCAGTCGAAGACTTTTTTAATGAAAACGGAATAGCCTTTGAAGTGAGTGAAGAAGGGCCGTTCTATGTCTATCGACATGATGAGCTGACCATCTACATGGGTGATTTTTTCGATCTCACTCGCGAACAACTGGACGATGTTGAAGTCATATACGACAGGGCGGCACTGGTGGCCCTGCCCGCCGAGATGCGTGAACGATATGCCGAGCATCTGTGCAAGATGGCACCGGACAATGAAGACGTGCTGCTGGTAACCATGGAGTACGAGCAGGCGGAGATGAGTGGTCCGCCCTTCTCAGTGTCCGAGACCGAGGTGCATGATCTGTTTGCGAACAAATACGATATCCACAGTCTGGAACGCTTCGATGTGCTGGAACACATGCCCCGATTCAAGGAGCGTGGTATCAGCTCGCTCAACGAGTGTATCTACCACATGAATATCAAGTCCAGCTAAGCCTTCTCACATAAGTCGATATATTCAGGGAATTTCCCTGCCCTCGCCAAACGCCATCACACGGAACGCCTTGTCACTCACGGCCTCCTGAATTCGTGCCTGTTCCAGGTCGCGAATAGGCTCAAACTGGTCATCATCAGCCAGCGGAAAGGTACCAAAGTGAATACCGATAGATGTGCGGCTTTGCAATAGTTTATGAGCCAGCACTGCCTCGTGCGGATTGATATGTACCCCGGCCATAAACCAGCGCGGCTTGTAGGCACCGATGGGCAGCATCGACAGACGTATGGGGCCAAAGCGTTCGCGGATCTGTTCGAAGTGAGGTCCCATGCCGGTATCCCCGGCAAAATAGATCGGCCCCTGCGGGCTGTCTATCACAAAACCCATCCACAGACGTTCATTGCGATCGTTCAACCAACGCATGGAAAAGTGTTGCGCGGGTACGCCATATATCAGGGTGTCGGGGGAGAGTGTATGAGCTTGCCACCAGTCCAGTTCCCTGACCCCTTTTATCCCGGCTGAGTGGAGAATGCTGGCATTGCCAAGGCCCAGCAGGAACAAAGGTTGATCGCGTTCGTACAGGCGCTTGAGTGTAGGCAGATCCATGTGATCGTAGTGGCTATGACTGATGATGACCACATCGATAGGGGGAAGATCCTCAAAGCGTATCCCCGGTGGCCGCATGCGCCTTGGTCCCGCCCAGCTAACCGGTGAGGCACGCTCCGACCATATCGGATCCGTGAGGATGTTGAAGTCTCGGGTCTGGATTAACACCGTGGCATGGTTGATGAAAGTGGCTCGTAGCCCCTTTCCCTGTTTCGGTGGCGGGGGACCGTAGCGGCTATCGTTAATCTCACGCCATGTCCCCGCTTCCCGCTTCCACCTCCAGCGCAGGAAGTCACTGAAGCTGTGGTTTTGAAGCTGTTTCTGATTGAAAAACTGTTCACCGTCAAAGTGCGGACTCACGGGGCCGTCATAGGTGGGGGGCGTAGAGCAAGCGAGCAGGCCTGAGCTGGCCAACAACAGCAGCACAAGCCTGTGCAAACGACGTCTTGACATCAATGTCTCCCAGGCCGGCAAAAGTTGACAAGTCTTCACCACGGGGGCATAAGAGAGTTAAGCCTACCAGCCTTCGGGAAAGTTTCCTATAACCATGAAAAACTTAATATTTTTAGTGTTTATCATGTCATTGTCCGGCTGTCTCGCCCAGCCCAGGTTAGAACCCATGGCCGATGTCCATCTGCATTACAACTGGAACCAGGCCGAGCTGACCACGGCCGAGGAGGCGGGGAAGGCGCTGCGGGATCACAATGTCGTGCTGGCGGTAGTGTTTAGCGTGCCCTCAAAGCGGGCACGTGATCTGGTCGAGGCCGGGGGCGACTGGATCATTCCCTTCTTCAGTCCCTATTACGATGCCCGCAATCGCTATAACTGGTTCAGGGATCCGGGTGTGGTGGAGCAGACACGCAAGGCCTTGGCCTCTGGCTACTACCGCGGCATTGGCGAAGTGCACCTGGTCTCCACCGTCGGTCCGCGACGGGATAATCCCGTGTTTCAGGGTTTGTTAGCGCTCTCTGCCGAGTTCAATGTACCCATGAACCTGCACACCGACGCCTCCGGCTATGAATACCTGTTGCCCATCTGCAAGGGGCATCCCGATGTTCGAATCATGTGGGCGCATGCCGGCGGGGTCATGGGGCCCAAGGACATTGAGGGCCTGTTTGCCGAATGCGACAACGTGTGGGTGGAGTTTTCGGCCCGTGATCCCTGGCATTATGGCAACCTCACCGATGACGAGGGCAAACTGTTACCCGGATGGGTAGAGGTGATAAGCGCCTACCCGGAGCGGTTCATGGTGGGCACAGACCCGGTATGGAAGGCGCACCAAATGTACAAATGGTACGAGGCCGATGAGGGTTGGCGGCACTATGGCAAGTTGAATGAGTATCATCGCAACTGGCTCAAGCAGCTGCCCGAGCCGGTCCGTAAAAAGGTGTTGCTGGATAACGCACTCAACTTCTTTGAACGTCGCTAGGCGAGTGTATCCGTGCGAGCGGCTAGACCGGGTGACAGTGACGGTTGACGCGGACGATGGGAGCGTCCCATAAACGCCACCACAGTTGTCAGTTAAACCCTGACCTTAACCACGATCTTTTTGACCGGTGCCGCCACCCTGCCCATGCCGGGCATATGCAGATCGGTCGGGAAGAAAATGGCGAACATACCCGCATGCATTTCTATAAAGCTCGGCTCATCACGATACAGGGCATAGTCCTTGTCATCGGAATAATCCCGGCTGGGCGCCTGCTGGTCCAGGGCGCAATAGCCCATTAATTCGCTACCCTTCACAACATATTGCACGTCAATGTATTTGCGATGTGCCTCGAGAGAATGGTCTTCATAGACCTGGGTGTCGTACTCATTGACGATGGCAAAGATGTCATCGCCCTCGATCGGATGCTGCCCCGTCTCCAGTGCCAGCAGGTCGCTATTCTGTAGAAAATTCAGTGCACGCATGATGCGTTCCCCGAGGGGGTAGTAGAGTGAGGCGTTTTCCAGTCGATCGGCGATCATGTTTACCTGCATTAAGGGTTGTTGATATGGCTGTTACACTATAGCCCTTCGTCAGGATAGGTGTACATATGCTTGATGTTCTTATCGTCGGTCAGGGACTGGCGGGCAGCCTGCTTGCGAGCGAACTGATCGCCCAGGGCCAGCGCATCCGCGTCCTCGATAATCGTCATCGGCATGCCTCCTCGATGGTAGCGGCCGGACTGATCAACCCTGTGACCGGACGGCGCCTGGTCAAATCTCCATACACCGAGGACTGGATGGCGGCGGCCTGGTCATGCTATCGCCAGCTGGAATCCGAACTTGGTCTGGCCTTGCTGTTTGAAAAACCGATGTGGCGCCTGTTTACCTCCGCCAAACAGAGAGAGATCTGGCAGCAACGCCAGTCGCAAGAGGAGTACGCCGGTTTTCTGTCGACGCCCGACACAGAACCGGCTTCCCTTTATCAGGCTCCCCATGGTATGGGCAAGGTTTCGCATACCGCCTATGTCGACACCAAGGTCATGCTGACGGCCTTGCGTGATTGGCTCGAACAACAGGATGCCTATCTCGAGCGCGAGGTCGAATACGAGGCCATCCATCCACGCCAGGGGCATGTCGAGGTGGATGGACTCAAGGCGCGACAGCTGGTGTTTTGTGAGGGCTATCGCGGGATGCACAACCCATGGTTTGGTCAATTACCGCTCACACCGGTGAAGGGGGAGATCCTGACCCTGAGCCATGACACTGATCTGCCCGACCTCATTGCCAACTTTGGCAAATGGCTCTTACCCATTGATACCAATCTCTTTAAACTCGGGGCCACCTATGACTGGGAGCATCTAGACAACGTCCCGACCCAGGCGGCACGGCAACATCTGCTCGACGCCCTGGCGAAGGTCCTGAGTCATCCACTGTCGACAACACTCCAGGCCCATGAGGCCGGAGTGCGTCCCAACAGTCGGGATCGTCTACCGCTCATAGGTCCGCACCCCGATCACCGGTCTCTGTACATCTTCAATGGATTTGGCTCGCGTGGCGCACTCATGATTCCCTATTATGCGAGTCAGCTGGCGGCACATATGCGACAGGGTGAAGCCCTGCCATCACATTGTGATATCGCGCGCTTTGAGGACAGACATTGAAATGAGTGGTCCCCGCTTGGTGGAGCAGGTGCATGCGAGGCTGGGCAAGGCGCTCGGCGAGGGTGACCTGGCGCTTGATGGCACCCTGGGCAACGGCCATGACCTTTGTTTCCTGGCCGAAGGTGTCGGGGAGTCGGGGCATGTGTATGGATTTGATGTGCAGACGGAGGCGATCGAGGCGAGTCGATCTCGTCTGCAGGCCGCCGGGCTGGCATCGCGTGCCACGCTCTTTGTGGCAGGTCATGAAACCCTGTCTCAATACCTGCCTCTTGGGGTCACGGGGCAGCTTGCGGTGGCGATGTTCAATCTCGGTTACCTTCCGGGCAGCGACAAGCGGACCGTCACCCGGACCGACACCACGCTCATCGCGCTCACCGCCGCGCTCGCCGCCCTCAGGCCCGCCGGGCTGTTGTCGGTGGTGGCCTATCCCGGGCATGACGGCGGAGGTGATGAGACCTCGGCAGTGAGGGATTGGGCCCATCGCCAGGCGGCGGCCGGATGCGGGCTGAACATCCATGTGCCCGAACACCGCCGCGGTCCGGCACCGCATTGGTACCTGATCACAGCCCCCGGCTAGCGTTATACTGAGACCAAGCGAACTAGGGATTTGGATATGACAGCCATACACATTTCGGCCCTGCGCCACTCTGCCTTTTACTCACCCTTGCTCTACACCATCGGCAGTGGCCTGTGCCAGAAAGAGGGACTGGAGCCCCACTATGCGCCGGCCACGCCGGACAACCCCGTGCCCGAGGCGATACGCGCCGGCCGGGTCCATCTCGCTCAGTCGGCGGTGGCGGCCAGTTTCGCCGAACTGGAGGCGGGCGATGCGCTGGATATCGTCCACTTTGCCCAGATCAATGAGCGCGATGGCTTTTTCCTCGCCGGGCGCGAGCCCGAGCCCGCGTTTGACTGGCAGCAACTGGTCGGGCGCGAGGTCCTGGTGGACCATTTCTTTCAACCCCTGGCGATGTTCAAGTACGCCTGTCACCGCCAGGGTCTTAACTTCGATTCCATTAAGGTCATCGATGCCGGTGACGTGGGTGCCATCGATGACGCCTTTCGTGCCGGTCAGGGTGAGTATGTGCACCAACAGGGACCGGCGCCGCAACAGATGGAGCAGGACGGGATTGGCCACGTGGTGGCCTCGGTGGGCGAGGTTATCGGGCCGGTGGCCTTCAGCTCATTGTGCGCCTCGCGAGAGTGGCTTGAGAGCGACATGGCCAGGGCCTTTATGAATGCCTATCGCGAGGGACGTGAGCAGGTGATCTCGCGCCCGGCCTCCGAGGTGGCGTCAGTGGTGCAGCCTTTCCTGCCCGATATCGATCGGCCGGTGCTGGAGGCGACCATTACCAGCTACCAGGCCATGGGGACCTGGAGCCCGGGCGTCGAGATCCCGCGAGAGGCCTACGAAACCCTGCTCGATGTCTTTCTCCACAGTGGGGTCATCACGCAGCGTCATGCCTACGACGCGGTGGTTGCCCCGCCGCCCTGAGAGTTTGAAGTGATGTACCTGATCGATCGCCTGGTGGAGAAGAAGCTCGCCGAGGCCACGGAGCGGGGAGAGTTCGATGCACTACCCGGCCATGGCAAACCGCTCGAACTGGATGACGACTCCATGGTGCCCGAGTCCCTGCGCGCTGGCTACCGCCTGTTGAAAAACGCCGGCTACCTGCCGGCCGAGTTGCAGCTGCGCAGGGAGATAGCCGATGTCGAGACGCTCATCAGACAGGCCGAGGATGGCGAACATCGCGCCGCCCTCAACCGCCGCCTGCTCTACCTGATCCAGCAATTGAAGATACAGCGTCCCGCGGCCAGCCTGTTATATGAAGATGATTATGGTGACCAACTCAATCGTCGCCTGCAACGAGAGTAAGCCCTATGACGTCCCTGCAATCTCACACCCTTGATACCTCACTGCCCGATGTCCAGAGCCTGTCCGAGGAGGCTCTGCTCAAACTTCAGCGTGAGGCCGCCGAGCAGGCCGGGCTAAAGGTGGAATTTCGTGATCGCCTCGAGGACGGGCGTGAAGCGGAGCCGATGATGGTGATCCCGCCGGGCCTATTCGAAATGGGGGCCGGGGCGGGTGAGTTTGGTTACAGCCCCGAGGAGGGACCGCGGCACATCGTCTCCATCGGCTATGCCTTCGCCCTGGGCAAGACCCCGGTCACCGCAGAGGCCTTCGCTCGCTACATGGATGACACCGGTTTTCGTTTTCGCCGGGATCTGCTTACCGCTCGTGGCCAGCAGCCGGTGATCAACCTGCGCCGTGATGAGGCCGAGGACTATGCACGCTGGCTGAGCCAGCAAACCGGACAGCGCTATCGGCTGCCCACCGAGGCGGAGTGGGAGTACGCCTGTCGTGCCGGTACCTCCACCGCCTTTAGTTTCGGCGAGTCGGTCTCGTGTAGGCAGGTCCATTTCAATCCTGCCTTTCCCTACGAGGAGGCCAGGCAGAAGCGCAAGTGGTATCTTCCGCGTTGCATGCCCAGCACCCTGCCCCTGGATACCGGCTTATTGCCACCCAACCGATGGGGGTTGCAGGATATGCATGGCAATGTATGGGAGTTCACTTCCAATGAATGGCGCGACAGTCATGAAGGCACGCCTCGCGACGGCAGTGCCGGCAGGGCGGGGCGGGTCAAGCGCATCGTGGTGAAGGGCGGCTCCTATTTTGACAGCGCCATTAAGTCACGCAGTGCGGCCCGCATGCCCAGGGTCTGGGACGAACTGGACATCAACCTGGGCGTTCGACTGCTGCGCGAACTCTAGATCGTCAGTCTTTCGCGCAGGGCAGGGTGAACCAGAAGGTCGTGCCCTGGCCCAGCGTGGAGTCAAAACCGATCTCACCACCATGCCGTTCCACGATCACCTTGGCGATATTCAGGCCAAGGCCGGTGCCGTACTGGTAGCGTGCGTCGGTGGTATCGCCCTGACAGAACTTGTTGAAAACCTGCTCACGAAAGGCCTCGGCTATGCCGGGACCGCGATCACGCACCGCTACACGAACCCAGTGTTCGGTCTCGTTCACGGAGACCTCCACGCTTTCCCCGCCGGGAGAGTACTTGGCGGCATTGGATAGCAGGTTGGTGAGCACTTGCACCAGTCGTTCACGATCGCCATACAGCACCAGGCTGTCGGGGTGTTCTCCCAGTGTTAGCGCGACGCCCAGCTGTTCTGCATAGGCGAGGTTCTCCTCGATGGCATCCCGTATTATATCGATGAGATCCAGGGGTTTGCTTTCCAGCGGCAGTCCGCCGAATTCCAGCTTGTCGATATCGAGTATGTCATTGACCAGGTGACTGAGTCGCATGGCGTTGCGCTCGGCCACGTTGATCATGTCCCTTGTCCTGTCGTTGAGTTCACCGGTCACGCCACCTTTAATCAGGCCCAATGTGCCGGAGATGGATGTCAAAGGCGTGCGCAACTCGTGACTGACGACGGAGATGAAATCGTTCTTGATGCGATCCATCTCCTTGCGCTGCGTGATGTCGAGGGCGATGGCCGCGAGCCCCTGCACCTGGTTTGTGTGATCCGTTCGCGGAACGCCCTGTTCCTCTAGCACAATTGGATGACCATCCCCCCGTCCAACACGATACTCCACCTTGTAGGACGTCATGCTGGCTAGGGCCTTGCGTCTCGTATCGTCTACCTTTTGACGGTCTTCCTCGACGATACCTTGCAGACAGGCCCGGTAGGCATAATTGGATACCGCCGGATTGAGGCCGAACAAGTTTCGCATTTGTACCGACAGCGATACCCGATCGGTGTCGAGGTCCCATTCCCAGCTACCCAGTCCGGCAATACGCTGTGCCTCTTCGAGACTGACTTCCTTACGACGCAAGCTCATTTCCGCGGTCAGTCTCTGGGCGATCTCCTGTTTCAGGTTTTCGTTTAACCCTTCGACCTGTTGTTTTTCGCGCGCCAGGTTTTCCAGCAGTTGCTGATTGTCATAATTAAGATTGAGGGAGGTGAGAAGGTTTTCACTGTTGCGTCGCGCCGAGCCGAGCATGAAGACAATGAAAATGGCAGTCAGCGCTGCCAGGACATAATGGGTCAGACCGCCCAGGTACAGCAGATGGAAAAACAGCGGCAACAGGCTGAGCAGGCTGAAGGCCTTGAATGAGGCAAGCAGCGCCGATTGGGTGGCGGTGGCGCCGGCGACGGTGCCGGCCAGGACCAACATGGTGATGACCTGTTGCAGGGGATGGCCGACCGGCATCAAGAGGATAGCGGCCAGGCCCCAGGCGGAGCCGGCAAAACCGGTGCCGATAATGAAGATGCGCTTCCAGCGCTCGGAATCCGAGACGGCTGGGCTTGTGCGCTGATAGGCATTGACGAAAACATAGCGCACCAGGTTGACCAGGAACAGATAGCCCAGCCATCCAAACAGGACCAGGTGGTCGACGACGTTGAACTGGATATAGGTCAGCAACAGGGCGTTTACGAGAGAGGCTAAGATGCCGGGCTTGATGTGTTCGTAGACGATGCGGACCTGTTCGGCGCCGACGACGTCCTGGCGACTGTCGGTCACCGTTTGCGACTGCTCAGATGGCACTTCAGCGGATTTCCTAGTGGTTTCTCCCGAAATCATGATAACCGATGATAGTCCGTCTGTGTTCGTTTCCGATTCTACGAGATGCCGGTGCCAGGTGTTCTCTCACACGGCCATAGTTCATATGCCTTGGCCATGGCGAGCCAAATGAGGCCGAGCCGATGGCCTGCTAGCGTGGAGGGCGAGCTTGCTCCGAGACCAGCACCGCTTCGGGGATGTGTAGTTTGATGGCGGCGGCCAGTTCGTAGGTCAGGCCGTAGACCGGTTTATAGCTCAACCACAGCACATTGAGTTTGAGGTTGAGATCGGCGAATACGACGACGTGCTTGTATTGTTCCAGAACCGTTGTGATAAGCGAGATCCGCTGATTGATCTCGTCCTGCGGACGCTTGCCGAGTCGGGGGATGATCATCATCAGGTCGCTGTAGGATTTGCCTGATTCGTCGCGAGATGGCACACGCTTCCAGAGCGGCTCGGATGGTGACAGTCCCGATGCCTTCAACAAGTCAGAGCCCATAGCCACTCCGTCACAATTTGTCTTACACCCGAGATTGGCATAAACAGGGGGCTGGCGCCAGTTTTGGCGCCGGACTGCTTGTTTTATCGAATTGAAAAAAGGCCGCACCCATCTATCTTTTGGAGTTCCCCTCCCGGATTTTCGAGGTTGATATGGAAATTGCGGCTCGAAAAAAGGTCGAACAACAGGACATGGGCCATTATCTCCTCGGGCATATGCCCCAGGCGATCGCCACCGGTGTGGTGATCCTCGTGGTGTTGCATGCCTTGCTGGAGGGGGTCGTGAGCCCTTTCTATCTAAGTACATGGTCCCTTATGCTGGTGGCCGTACTGTTCACATCCGCGGTGATCTATGTAAGTCGGCGTAATGCCGTCAACGAAGACGGTACCTTTGACGACTACTGGCTGAGATTGCTGCTAATGAACACGATCCTGTTCGCCGTGCTCTGCTCAACACTGCTGCTCACAGTGTTTGACGCCATCGATATCTATTACCGTTTTTTGATCATCCTGGGCGCTTGCGGCATGAGTGCCCTGGCGATGCCGGCCCTTATGTTATTTCGCCAGGTCTATCTGGCATTTGCCTCCATTATGTTGCTGCCACTGATTGCCTTTCAATTCTACATGGGTACGCAGACGGCCCAGATCAGTGCCGCCGTCATGTTGCTGTTTTATCTTGGCCTCATCGTCGCCAGTCGCAAGCTGGCGGAGTCCATGCATGCCCTGCTGACACTCAAGCATGAAAATATCCGTCTGGTGCAAAGTCTTGAACAGAGCAACCAGAAGCTGGAGCAGAGTAACGATAAACTGAACCAGGAGATTCGTCATCGTCTGCAGGTAGATACCCGACTGCGCCAGGACACGGAACAGCTGGCACGGATCGTGGACGCAGCAGACGACGCCTTGCTGGTGGTGGATGCCAGTGGACGTGTCGTTCGAGTTAATCAGGCCATGCTGCACCTCTGTGGACATCCGGCCGAAGAGTTATTGGGACACCATTACCTCGATAACGTACCGCCTAACTCGGATCCACAGATTGCCGCCATGATCCATGAGGCCCTGGAAGGACGGGTGCATGAACACGGCTGCGGTGCATGGCTGATGCATCGTGACGGCAGAATGCACGACCTTCGCATCGCGGTGCATGCCATAGCAGATCGGGAAAGGGTCGAAATGGTGGTCTGCACGCTTACAGACATCAGTCGTGAAAAGTCAGAGGTCCGAATCAAGGATGAGTTCATCTCCACTGTGAGTCATGAGTTGCGTACCCCATTGACCGCAATCCACGGTACCCTGCGCCTGCTCGATGGAGGGGTGGCCGGAAAGTTTACCGATGATGTGCATCAGATGCTGAGGGTGGCGATGAACAACAGTGAACGTCTCAGTCTACTGGTCAATGACCTGCTCGATGTGCAGAAGATGGAAGCCGGTCGGATGGATTACCAGTATGAGGAGATCAATGCCTGTGAACTGGTCGAAGAGGCGGTGCAGGCGATACAGGGTTATGCACACAATTATCATGTGGCATTGCAACTAGTGAACTGTCTCGATGAGGTGATTCGTGTCGATCGCAGGTTTTACATTCAGGTCCTGTTCAACCTGCTATCCAATGCCATCAAATATACCCCGGGTGGAGAGACCGTTACGGTCAGCATGAGCCGGATCGGTAGCAAGCTCAGGGTATGCATCAGCGATCGCGGTGGCGGCATACCCGAGGTATTTCGGCCCTACCTGTTCGAGCGTTTCAGCCGCTTGCACCAGTTAGATCAACGACAGCACCGGGGCACCGGCCTGGGCCTGAGCATCGCCAAGCAAATGATTGAATCCATGGGTGGTAATATTGCGTATGATACCAAGATGGGGGAAGGTACCCGCTTCTTTGTCGATATAGGCGTATCACAGACGCAATTGCCCGAGGAGGATAAGAAATACAATGAACAATTTGGTTAGATCGACCCTGATAGTCTTATTGTCGATAGTTTCAGTCGGCCTGTCTGCCGCCGAGCAAGAGGGTGAAAACAAAGCGGTATTGCAGGGGCTCAATCATGGCAACCCGGCACGTATTGAAGATTATACCGGCAAGGGGAAGTGGCTGGTGGTGATGATATGGGCCCATGACTGCCATGTTTGTAATGCCGAAGCCAGTCACTATGATTTCTTTCATGATGCCCACAAACGAACCGACGCGACGGTGCTAGGAGTGACCCTGGATGGTCAGGCACATCGTGAAGAGGCCATGGAATTTGTCGCCCGCCATGATCTTTCGTTTCCAAATCTTATCGGTGAGCCCAGTGATGTCATGCGTATGTTCAGTGAGCTGACTCAGGTCGCATGGGTCGGCACTCCCAGCTTCCTTATCTATGACCCCGAGGGCAAGCTGGTGGTACAGCAGATAGGCGCGGTGCCGGTAGAGTTGATCGAGGCCTTCATCAAGCGCAACAGTTAAGACATGGGTACAAGACGATAGCACTGAGATTCAGCTTGGCAGGCAGTGCAGGCCCTGCCGACGGACTTACACAGCTTCGCTTCAAACCCGTTTCACTTACTCGTCCATTAAGGCCTTCATTTGTGCGCGTATCTTTGGTGTATCCCAGTCGATGGCGCCATACATGGCCGAGCGTATGCGCCCCTGCTTGTCGATGATATAGGTGGTGGGGTAGACAAATACGTCCCAGTCCTTGAGGGCCAGGCCCTTATTGTCCAGCAGTACCGGGAAACTGACGCTGATATCGCGCTTGAGGAAGGTTTCCACCACTTCACGCTCCTCGGCCATGTTGACGGCAAGGATGGCAAAGCCTGCTGCGCCCAGGTCCTGTTGCAGGCGGTCCATGGAAGGCATTTCGTGGACGCAGGGAGGACACCAGGTGGCCCAGAAATTGAGCAACACCACCTTGCCCCGGTAATCCTCCAGCCGATGCATGCGCCCCTGGGTATCCTCAAAGGCAAGATCCGGTGGCTCGGGGTCCCCGGTATAGGGCTCGATGCCCCGAATCTTGGGGGCCTCGCGGCTTTGTTCCGAATTTAGGCGAGCCACGGGATCAGAGGGCAACTCCAGCTTGCCAAGCAGGTGCGCGGCCTTTTGCAGGGTCGCGGGAAGCCTTTCACGCAGGGCAAGCTCTTCATCACTGGGTTGGGGGTTGTGAAAATAGAAGTTACGTACCCCCTGTACCAGTTCAATAAATACCGGCGCTCCCTGTGACTGGAGCATGGCGGCATCTTCCTCGATGCGCCAACGGCTGGGAGACTGGGTTGGCGATAGAATATAAACCGGTAGCTGATTGGCGGTGACGATGGGCATGTAGGTCTGGGCCTCGCCTGGTGAGGGGGTTCCGACATAAAGCTTGGGGTGGAGCAGGATCAGGCCCTTGAGCGCGGTCTTGTTCAATGGGGCTTTAAACCATTCACGCCCGGCCCTGAGCGCCGGTATTGCGCCCCGCCCATAGGCCACCAGCACCACCGGTTTGCCGCTTTGACGATGGGCGAAGTCTATGAGGGCGGCGATGTCAGTGGCGGGGATTTCGTCCATGCTGGCAGTGGAGATAGGCAGGAAATAGGGACTGAAAAGGTCCAGTACCCAGGTATGCAGTCCCTCTTTCTGCATTCGCGTGCCAAGGCGGATATTGGCCTGTTCGAAGCCGAACTCGGCGGGAAACAGCAAATAGAGATACTCGGAATCGCCGGCTAGATCCTGGTAGCTGATCTCGGTGCCGTCCTCGGTGGAAAATTGGCTGGCGTGCGTTGTGAGGGCATAAGAAAGGAACAGCATTCCCAGTAGCAGCAACAGGCTATGTCTCATCGGGTACTTCCGTCTGATTCGGTTCAGAGCTTAATGATATGCTTGACCACATGGTAAATAAAAGCCATAGCGAACAAAATGCCTTCCAGTTTCAGACACTGGGCGTGGTGCACTCGGTGTACAAGGAAAAGTTCGGCACCCCGCGCCAGCCCGGACTTGTCCCCTTGGCACGTGCCGAGATCGAGGTCATGCCGCCCTATGACGTCGACGAGGCCTTTCGTGGCCTGGAATCGGTCAGCCATGTCTGGATTGTGTTTGTTTTCCACCAGTCCCAGCGTGAGGCCTGGCGCCCAACGGTACGACCGCCGCGCCTCGGCGGGAACCGACGTCTGGGAGTCTTCGCCACCCGCTCCAACTTTCGTCCCAATCCCATTGGCCTGTCACTGGTGCGCCTGCACGGGCTTGAACGCAAGGGCGGCAGGCTGATTTTGACGATCAGCGGAGCCGATCTCATCGAGGGCACACCGGTGCTGGATATCAAGCCGTATATCCCCTATGCCGACAGGGCCGAGGATGCGTATACCGGTATTGCTGACATGGCGCCACTTGCCCTGGATGTACGCTTCAGTGACGAGGCAGTAATACAGCTTGCGCACCTGGTGCCGGGAAAAGCGGATGAATTCCGAGCCCTGATACAGTCTATATTGAGCTATGACCCACGCCCTGCCTACCAGGGAAATGAGTCGGAGTCTCGTCAATATGGCTGTCGAGTGGATGAACTGAATGTGTTGTGGACCGTGGTCGATGGTGTGGTACAGGTTCAAGGCATAGAAAAATTTCATGAGTCCTAGCCGGGCAGCTTGCCATGGGTTGTCTATACTGAAGTCACAGTGCTGGAACGAAGAGTGGTGTCATGCAAACACCGGAACTGCGCCTGCATGTGTTTTCCGATTATATCTGTCCATTTTGTTATATCGGTAGCGAACGCCTGCTACGCCTGAAACAGGAATTTGATCTCAAGATCAACTGGTGCCACGTGGAGATTCATCCCGAGGTGCCTGATGCCGGGCTTGAGTTGGGACAGTTGGGCTATGCCGATAGCCAGTGGAAGTCGATGCAGGACAATCTCAGGCGCCTTGCCGAGGAAGACGGTCTTGATCTCATCCTGCCGCTACGGGTCTCACGCTCACAGAAGGCCCTGCTCCTGGCCGAGGCCGCCAAGCGACAGGGCCGCAAAATCTACTATCCCCTGCATAAGGCGTTATTCGATGCCTATTTTCATGCTAGCCGCGATATCGGTGATGAAGAGACATTGCGAGAGATTGCCTCGACGGTTGGCATGGAGGAAGACAGCATAGAAGACGCCTGGCGTGAACAAGAATATCAGGAAAGGCTAACTTACAATCTGAATCTCGCACGACAGATCGGCATCCACTCGACTCCGACCTTTGTCATAGGCGACTGTGTCCTGGGCGGCGTGCAACCCCTTGATCGTATGCGTGAGGTGATGGAAGACACATTGCGTAATATTGGAAGTGTTGAAGACAGGGTGCACTAATCGATATCGATTTCGATATCGATATGGCGTAATTTATAAAAGATTTTACCTTTTATGATTGCCGCTAATGCGTGATTTGTCTGATCCTGTAAACAAGCTCAAATACAGAGGTTTGTCATGGATAAGATCATCATTGAGGGCGTCACCGAAGAGGGCAAAACCTTTCGACCTACTGCCTGGGCCGAGATGATCTCATCCAACCTCGCCAGTTTTGGCCGTGACCACCGTTTGCGTTACGACCGTGGCGTGCATCCCTGCATCATCAACGGCAACAAGTGTCTGGTCATCGCACGCGAGCTACAGGACAGTGACCCCAATGCCTACCAGTATGTTATGGAGTTCGCCGAGCAGAACGGTCTCAAGATACAGCGCGATAGACGTACCGGCGAGCGTGCACTGACCTATCCTTAAGTCTGCGGTACTTGCCGCGTTCTCTCATCATCGCCACAATAGCTGGCATGGATGATTACATAAACGATCTCAAACTTCGTCTACGTCAGTTCGCAAGGGAACGAGAGTGGGAGCAATTCCATGCCCCCAAAAACCTGAGCATGGCATTGAGCGTTGAGGCCTCGGAACTTCTCGAGCATTTCCAGTGGCTCAGTGAACAGCAATCATGCGAGCTGCCTGCCGACAAACTCAGTGAAGTCAGTCACGAGATGGCGGACGTTTTTATCTATCTCATTCGCCTGGCAGATACGCTGGATGTCGATATTCTCAAGGCAGTGGAAGAGAAGATTGTCCTGAACGCCAGTAAGTATCCAGCTGACAAGGTGCGTGGTAGCAGCAAGAAATACAACGAGTACTGAGCCCTTGTGATGCTATCTCTGGTTGCCAATGTGTTTGGACATGATCGTGGCGGGGTGGCCACGGTAGATGACGCATTCATGATGCGCCCATGCCAGGCCTCGATAAAAGTCCTCCGACTTCGGTGTGAATAGATAGAGTGTCTTGATGCCAATCGCCCTGGCCCGCTCTTCAGTGGCCTTGAGCAGCTGTTTACCGATCCCCTGGCCTCGATGCTCCTCTCTTACGTAGAGGCTGGCAATCCAGGGAGATAAATGGGGGTGTGTCTCCATATCGTTTTCCACCAGGCTGACGCTGCCGAGCAGTTCATCTTCGTCGTGCGCGACCAGGGTGAAGGGGACGCGATCGGTATTCAGGCGTTGGGTAATGGCTGCCTCCACGTCCTCTTGACTGCGCCCTGGATAGAGATAGCCCCATTCGCTTTGTGACCATCCCGCGAGGGTGGGTATGGCCTCGGGATGCTCGGCCAAAAATGTAATTTTTACCATCGCAGTCGTTCACGGCACACGTCGAGCCACTCAAGGGCTGGCGGCGCCGAGTTCCTCAGGGCGGGCATCGCGGATGTTGTCGATGGTGATATGGAAGGTGATGATCTTGCCGGCATAGGGATGATTGGCATCAAAGGTGAGCTTTCCGTCCTCAATACGGGTAACCAGCATTTCCAGGCCCTCACCCAGCTCGTTTTCAAAGCGCATGCGGGCCCCGACATAGCGATGTTCCTGCGGCACGTTGTCGAGATCTTCGGTGAAGGTAAGCTCCGGATCATGCGGACCAAATCCTTCTTCGGGGGCCAGCACCACCTCGACGACGTCGCCCATGCGCCTGCCCTCAAGGGCCGCCTCCACCTTGGGAAAGACCTGGCTGGTTGGACTGCCGTGAATGTATTCTAATGGAACGTCCGAGCGTTCTACGGTTTTGCCAGCCTCGTCGGTAATGCTGTAGATGAAGGATATCACCTTGTCTTTCTCGACCACTTTTTCACTCATGTAGGATTCCTGTGCATTGGTTTTGTCCGAGTCTAACGCATGGCCTTTCGGCCATGCCACTTAGCCTTTCTCCTGGCCCGGCCTTCGCAGGCCTCGCGCCCTTTGCAGCACCGCGTCGCCAAAGCGTTCACGCAGGCTGTCATTAAGTTGATCCAGCTCAGAACCCGCGTCCGGTTCCATGAACAGGTCGTTTTGCGCGGGCATAGATTCATTGTCAAAGCCGTGCACCCCCATTCCGATCAGTCGTACCGGAGGCAGTGGGTGTTGCAGGCGCGTGTCGAACAGTTCCCGCACCGCCCGCCACAGGGTATCGGTTCGATCGGTGGACGAGGCCAGGCTCTGAGAACGGGTGAGGGTGGTGAAGTCCTGAAAACGTATCTTGAGCTGCACCGTGCGTCCCTGCAGACTATGTCGGCGCAGGCGCCAGGCTACCTGCTCGGTGAGCTGCAACAGGCTCGCCCTCAGTACCGAGGCATCGATGATGTCCTCGGAGAAGGTGGTCTCGTGGGAGACCGACTTGGCCTCGCGTTCGGCCACCACGGGGCGTGCGTCGCGTCCGTGGGCCAGTTCCCACAGCTGCATGCCATGGCGTCCTAGGGCCCGCTGCAAGAGTTCCGCTTCACTCTCGCGAACGTCCCCTACCGTATAGATGCCAAGTCCGTGGAGGCGCTGCTGGGCTGCCTTGCCCACCCCCCAAAGGCGCGAGACGGGCAGCGGATCGAGAAAGCTCTGGACCTGCGCCTCTTCCACCACGACAAAGCCTCGTGGTTTTTCCAGGTCCGAGGCGATCTTGGCGAGAAACTTGTTAGGCGCCACGCCGACCGAGGCATGCAATTGCAGTTCGTCGAGAATCGCCCGCTGGATCTGGTGCGCGATGCTCACTGCATCACCGAACAGACCCTCGCTGCCGCGTACATCAAGGAAGGCCTCGTCCAGCGAGAGGGGCTCAATGACCGGGGTGTAGCGTTGAAAGATATCGTGGATCTGCTGCGAGACGCCGATGTAGCGCTCCATGCGTACCGGTAGGAACACCCCCTCAGGACAGAGGCGTGCGGCAGTCACCGTGGGCATGGCGCTGTGGACGCCGTAGCGGCGGGCGACGTAGTTGGCGGCGGAGACCACGCCGCGGCCTTGTGGCGAACCGCCGACGATGACCGGCCTGTTCGCCAGCTCTGGACGGTCGCGCTCTTCCACCGAGGCGTAGAAGGCGTCCATGTCGACGTGGATGATCATGGCCTAACCTCCAGGGATTGTGCCATCAGGTCTGCAGTTTGATCTCGTAGCCGCCGAACTTGCGCATGTTGATGACGCCGTTATCGAAGATCAGGTACTGTCCCTTGATTCCCATGAGGGTGCCTTCTACCACGGGTTTCTTGTCGAAGTTGAAGGAGCTCACCTTCGTTGGGTACTCCAGTACAGGGTAGTTGATCTGCACCAATTCCTCCGCCGGCAGGAAGCTGGCGGCATCGTCGCCGCGTTCCTTGCGCAGGTCCTTGAGCTCCCCCTCGCACTCGGCGCTAAGGTGGTCGCGAGTGGCGGCCAGGTCCACCGCATCGGGCGACCCCTTGAGCATGGCGCGCCAGTCGGTGCGGTCATTGACGTGCTGCTTGAGGATCACCTCCACCAGCCCTGCCATGTGGCGATCTCGTGTGCGAAAGATGGGCAGGGCCTGGCTCGCTCCCTGATCCATCCAGCGTGTCGGGATCTGGCTGCCACGGGTGATCCCCACCTTGATACCCGATGAATTGGCCAGATAGACATAATGGTCCTGCATGCAATGGTCTCGGGCCCAGTCCGGTTCACGGCAGGTGCCTGCATCATAGTGGCACTGTTCTGGCTTGACGATACACATGTCGCACTGTGCCAGCGTGGTGAAACAGGGATAGCAATAGCCCTGGCTGAAACTCTTGGAGGTCTTGCGGCCGCAGTGGATGCAGTTAATGGCACCCTGATACTCTAGTTTGAGCGCCTGGCCCAGCAGTGGGTTCATGTCCACGTACTGTTCCCCCACGGGCAGACGGTACTCGACGGTATCTCCCAGCGCGGTGAGCATCTTGGCGATATTACCCTGGTAGGTGTAGGTCATCTTATATTCACTTGTGGCAGGATCAATCCGTGGATCTTATCATTCGCGCAAGCTTGCTGAAACGAGGCATATCGATGCAGGACATGAACGAGAGAGTGGTGGAGCTGGAGACCCGTCTGGCCTTTCAGGACGATGTGGTCAATCAGTTGAACGAGGTCATCGCGGCGCAACGACTGGAACTGGATGAACTGATGCTGCGGATGCGACGCCTGGAGGAACAGATGAAGCAGGCCCTGCCCTCCCTGATCAAGAGCGAGGCGGAGGAGACCCCGCCGCCACACTATTAGAACAGTTCTACTTCCTGCTCTGATTCACGAGACGTCTTTGACAGCTGATGGGCCTCATCGAAGCTCTTGCCGTTGCGAATGGCCTCTAGGAAGACCGCATCCGACTGGATATGGCAGTTGCGAATGATCTGTTGCTGCAGGTCCAGCCATTGTGATTCGCTGTCGCGCTTGTCGGTGTCGTGTATAAGCTCGGACATGGACTGCAGGGCATTGGCGACGAATTCCAGTCGCTGGGTCAGGGTGTCATAGAATTGCATGCTCACAACCGCCGAATCGGTTTGCGCGGTGCAGAACTCAATGTCCTGATGAATGCTCGCCTGTTTGGCTTCATCTCCACAATCCCCAACCGCGTCGCGAACGGATTCCAGGTGTTGGGTAATGGCCCTGAATGAATCGGTGAGGCTGGTGATAGAGTCCTGTCCCTCATGCATGGAGAGCTGAATATGGGCGGTGGTCTGGCGCAGCATATCCGCGGTCTCACTTGCATAGTGCCAGTTTTTGTCACGTTCTGTCGTCATGGCGGTGCTTCAATTACTGTCTTATCAATTCACTGTAACCTTATTTATAATGAAAGTAGTCCCCGGTGACAGGATTTTTACAGACTTGTTACTGTTTTCATCAATATTCGGCCCCGGTCGAGTCGAATTCAAAGGAGTTTCCCCGAGTGCTAGCAGGTCTGAATGAACCGCAATGGGAAGAGATGGGAGAATTTTTTCACGCCGAACAGACCCCCGACGAGGTCATGGACCTGTTCGAATTGCACGGATTTATGACGGCCCTGGCGATCTTGCCTGAGCCAAGTAGTCAGGATGCGTGGCTGGGCGCCGTAATGGGTGACAGTGGCGTCGAGCCCCCCGAGCGTATTCGGGAGTTAATGCAAACCATGCTGCAGGGCATTGCGAATGAGCTGGATAGCGGCGACGGGGTCGAAATGCCGATGGAACTGCTACCGGATGACGAGGAGGAGGGTGAATTTTTACGCTCCTGGTGTCTGGGCTTTATCGAGGGGCAAATGCTCAATGAGGAGCCGTGGTTCCAGCAAGATCCCGATCGGGTGGCCGGTTTGTGCCTGCCCATAGCGGCCTTCTCGGGTGCCGTGGACGAGGAAGACCTGGGCGGTCTGCTCGCCGATGCGAGCCAGCGCGAACGCCTCGCGCAACAGATCCCTGACAGCCTTGATGAACTCTTTCTCCATTTTCGTGAGGAGCATACGAAACGGTGAGAGGTATCAAGCCGGTACTACCGGTTCTCATGGTCTTGATCATAACCAGCGCCTGCAGCTCCATACCACCGCGCAACATGGATGATGCCTGCGCCATCTTTAAGGAGAAAGGGGGCTGGTATAAAAGCAGTGCCCGTTCGTTCAAGGCGCATGGTGTTCCCATCCACGTGCAACTGGCCATCGTCCATCAGGAATCGCGATTCCGCGCCAAGGCGAGACCGCCGCGAAAGTGGATACTGGGGATCATTCCATGGTTTCGGCCTTCATCGGCCTACGGCTATGCACAGGTCAAGGACGAAACCTGGCAGTGGTACCAGGACAAACGGGGCGGTGCCTTCGCCGACCGTGACGACTATGAGGATGCAGTGGACTTTATAGGATGGTACGGGCGCATAACCTACGAACGGCTCGGAGTTTCGAAATGGGATGCCTACAATCAATATCTGGCCTATCATGAAGGACAGGGCGGTTTTAAACGCAAGACCTATTTGAAAAAACCTTGGCTGGTAGATGTCGCGCGCAAGGTCAAGACAAGGGCCTCGCGCTATCACACCCAGCTGTCACGATGCGAGGAGGATCTCAATAGTCCATGGTGGTGGCCGTTTTAGCGAAGAATTCAAGGGATGCCCATGGTCGCTGAAATGTCGGTGGTGCCGAGTCACTCGCCGATGGAACGCTATCGGCGTGACCAGGAACACGGCTTCGAACATGACCCTGCCCAGGCCGTCGTAATCGATTATCTTCAGGGAATCTATTTTTCTCTGAAGCAACAGTCGGATTCACAACCCGGTTTTATCTCTCGACTGATTGGCAGAAAACAGGACCCGCTCAAGGGACTCTATCTGTGGGGAGGCGTTGGGCGTGGCAAGACCTACCTGGTCGATACCTTCTGTGAATCCCTCGACTTCGTGCCGCGACGTCGCATCCATTTTCACCACTTCATGCGCGACATACACGATCAGCTCAAAGAACTGCCCAAGAGCCCAAATCCCATGCCTATTATCGCCAACCGGCTAGCGGCAAAATACAAGGTGCTCATTCTGGATGAGTTCTTTGTCGACGATATCGCGGATGCCATGTTACTGGTTGGCCTGTTGCCGCCCCTGTTCGAAAGTGGCTTGGTGCTTGTGACGACCTCAAATATCCATCCTGATGAGCTATACAAGAACGGACTGCAGCGTCTCCACTTTATCAAGGCCATAGATGAGATTAAGGCCAATACCCATGTTGTGGAGCTTGTCGAAGGTGATGATTACCGCCTGAAAATGCTCAAGCGCAGTGGCACTTATCATGTCACCGACTCAAAGCAAGCCGGAGATAGAGTTCTACAGCAGCAGTTTATGGAGCTTGTGCCGGAACATGAACGGCTCTGTGAGCCGCTCATCATTAACAACCGTGAGATTCAGGCACGAGGACTATCGCCGGATATTGTCTGGTTTGATTTCCATGCCATATGCGAGACGCCGCGTTCCTCATCAGATTATGTTGAAATCGCGCAGAGCTATCACACGGTTCTAATCGGCGCCGTGCCCATTATGAGTGAGGCGAAGGAGGATGTCGCCAAGCGGTTCATGCACCTTATCGATGCCCTATATGACCATGGTGTGAAACTGATCCTCACCGCCGAGACGGAGGCGAACCGGCTCTATGAAGGCAAGTTAATCGCGACGGCATTTGCTCGCACCGTAAGTCGTTTACACGAAATGGGCAGCCAGGACTATTTGTCGCAACCTCATCGTGTCTAGTCCGCGTCAATTTTAAAGAACTGTGTATCGCCATATTGATGACGTCCACGATGTAGCCGTTTGTAGTTGCGTAGCATGATGACGGTTTTGAGTAGGGCTGATGGGTTAATCTCGGGAATGTCATGCACAATGGTCACAGGCAGCGGCTCAATGTCTCGCTCACTGATCTCGATGAACTGTTGCAGTTCTACGCAATCCCCAAGCTGATAACGGCCTGCATGGCATTCATGATGCAGATAGGCCTCGAAATTCATTAGCAATGCATCCCAGATGATCTCTCGACCTTCGAATGGTCCGAGAAACCAGAAGCGTGCCTGATCGGGGCGATTAGGTGTTTGCAGGAGGTATGCCTGATCACTGTTCTGCAGTTGCTTATGAAGTGAAATCAGGGAGGGATGGCCGGGAACGATCTCCCGGCCTTTGTGGTCAGTCATTGTCGCTCTTGGGGCGATTGGCGGTATTGACCTTTAGGGTTCGACCAAAGAATTCCTGTCCATCGAGCTCCTTGATGGCAGCCTTGGCAGCGGAGCGCTCCATTTCAACAAAGGCGAACCCTCGGGGTTTGCGTGTGAGGCGATCCTTCATGATGCGAACGGATTGTACCTGGCCATATTTGGAGAACAGTTCACGCAGGGCACTTTCGCTGGTCTTAAAGGCGATATTACCGACATAGAGGGTGGTGATGCGGATCTTGGCCTCGGTGAAGATGGAAGAAAGCAGTACCATCAACAATGCCCCGACGGCCAAACCGGCGGTGAAGATTGTATTGCTTGTGGTGTTACCGAGTCCAAGTGCGGGGTAGGCGATATGGCCGATGAAAGCCAGTACAGCGGCAAGCACAACACCTCTTGCCAGACTGGAGACAGTAGGAAAATAGATATTCATTACGAAGCGTTCCTATTTTTTTGTAGTTTAAAAAGAAAGCCCTCCGAATGCTCTGCACCTGCGCGTATATGAGAAAAGGACTGAATATGTCCTTAAAAAATAGGTCAGGCAAACGGTTCTAGCTGAAGCCATACACGATATCATACTTCCCGACTGCCGTGCATGGGCCCCACCTGCTCTGTGATACACTTCAACACGCACTTATCGCCGGGTTTTGTCTGTAATGCTCAATCTCAATCACCTCACGCTGCGTCGTGGCAATAAGCTACTGTTCAACGATGTCAGCCTCACTATCCATGCCGGGCAAAAAGTCGGCATCACCGGTGCCAATGGCAGCGGCAAATCTTCTCTGTTTGGCCTGATACGAGGCGCTGTACAAGCAGACGGTGGCGAGCTCAGCCTGCCGGGTAATCTGGTGATTGCCCATGTCGAGCAGGAAATGCCCGCAGTGGATGACTCCGCGCTCGATTACGTATTGCAGGGGGACGACGAATATTTTTCCCTGCAAGGAAAAATCGCCACAGCACAGGCCGGGGGAGACACCGAACATCTGGCCGAATGGCACGAGCGTATGAATCAAATCAACGGCTATGCCGCGCCAGCTCGAGCCGCACGCCTGCTCGATGGGCTGGGTTTTTCCCAGGACCAGTTGCAGCAGGCGGTGCGCGCATTTTCAGGCGGCTGGCGTATGCGCCTCAATCTGGCCCGTGCCCTCATGTGTCGTTCCGACATATTATTGCTCGATGAACCCACCAACCATCTCGATCTGGATGCGGTGATCTGGTTGCAGGATTGGCTGCGCGTATACCCGGGGACCCTGTTGCTCATCTCACACGACCGCGATTTTCTCGATGAAGTGGCCAGCCAAATCGCCCATGTTGCCCAGCAGGACATCATCCTCTACAGCGGAAATTACAGCGAGTTCGAACGCCAGCGTGCCGAGAAACTGGCTCAGCAACAGGCGGCCTTCGACAAGCAGCGTCGCGAGATAGACCACGTGCGCCAGTTCGTCAATCGCTTTCGTGCCAAGGCCACCAAGGCTAAGCAGGTGCAGAGCCGTATCAAGGCACTGGAACGTATGGAGGCCATCGCCCCGGCCCATGTCGACTCCCCGTTCCGCTTTCGCTTCCTGCCCCCCGAGAAGATGCCCTTCCCGCTGGTGAGTCTGGAGCAGGGACGTCTGGGCTATGATGAGACTACGATCTTGCGCGAGGTGGGCTTCTCTCTCCTGCCCGGTGAACGCATTGCCCTACTGGGCGCCAACGGCGCCGGCAAGTCTACACTCATCAAGCTGCTGGCCGGTGAAATGCAACCGCTCTCTGGCAAGATGGAGCGGGCCAGGGATCTCAATATCGGCTATTTCGCACAGCATCAACTGGAACGGCTCAATCCCGACAAGAGCCCGTTGCAGCATCTTCTGGAACTGGATCCAAAAGCCAGCGAGCAAAGCATGCGAGATTTTCTGGGTGGCTTCGGTTTTCACGGCGACAAGGTGCTTGACGTCGTCGCCCCCTTCTCCGGAGGAGAAAAGGCGCGTCTGGTCCTCGCCCTTATCGTCTATCAACGCCCTAACCTGCTACTCTTAGATGAACCTACCAACCATCTCGATATTGAAATGCGCCATGCCTTGTCGCTTGCGCTGCAGGATTACGAGGGGGCCATGGTCGTGGTGTCTCATGATCGTCATCTGATGCGCACCATCAGTGACGAACTATGGTTGGTCAGCGATGGTCGCCTGGAGGCCTTCAAAGGGGATCTCGACGAGTACCGTGATTGGTTGTTAAATAAAAAGCGAGCCGCCGAGATCTCAGCGAGGCCAGCTGGCGAGAGTGCCGGACAATCGAAAAAGGAAAAGCGCCAGCAACAGGCCCAGCAAAGAAAACAGCTCCAACCCCTGCGCAATCAGGTGAAAAGGCTCGAACAGCGGCTGGAGGAGTTGAACAGCAAGAGGCAGGAAATGGAAACTTTACTCGCCGATAACACTCTCTATGAGTCAAGCAATAAGGATCGTCTGACCCAGTTGCTAGGCGAGAAGGGTAATCTTGATCAGGAACTGCATGCCGTAGAAGAAGAGTGGCTGGAACGTCAGGACGAACTGGAACAGGCCGAGGCCAATATTGGTAAGGGAGAAGAGTCATGAATAGAATGCAACGGATTTGGCTAAACTGGCGTGGGCTTATCTATTTCGCAATACTGATGCTAGGTTTTCGAGCCGCCATCGCAGACTGGTACCTGGTACCCACCGGCTCAATGAAGCCCACCGTCCTTGAAGGCGACTACGTCTTCACCAACCGGCTCGCCTATCAATTGAAATTTCCATTTACTGACAAGGTCCTTGCCCAATGGGATGTACCCAGGCGAGGTGACATCGTTGTGTTTGATTCGCCCGCTGACGGTACCCGTCTGCTCAAGCGAGTGGTCGGACTGCCGGGAGATATCGTGCAGATGAGCAACAACCGAGTTTTTATCAATGGACAGCCACTGCCATATGAAGTTATGGACCAGACACTGGCCAACGAGGTTTGGTCAGACATTCCCGCGCCCCTGCTGGTGGATGAACAACTGGGTGATGTTCACCATATCGTGGCCTTGCGTAGCGACCGCTACAGCTCATATCAAAGCTTTCCTGCGGTGAAGATCCCGGATGGCGAGTACTTCATGTTGGGCGATAACCGGGATAACTCGGGGGACTCACGCGTATTCGGCACGGTGCCGAGGGAATTGATAGCAGGCCGGGCAAGCCATGTGATCGTTTCCCTGGACTGGGGCGGCAGTTATCTGCCGAGGGGCGAGCGGAGTCTACGCCGCTTGCATTAAGCTTTACCGGATTAATATTGTTTGTCCATTGATCTGGCTTGACAACGCTTTACTGAAAAATCGCCTCAACAACAAAACTGCCGCTGTATGCCCCCGGCGCCTGGGCAGCGCTGATATTGAGTCGGGCACCGACACTCATAGTGGCCAGCCCGCTTGCATCGAGCACGCCACTAGCCTCGAGATCGGACGAAAAATTATCCACCATCATGCTTGATGTCGCGGAGCTTAAGGTGGCGCTATCCGGGAGGACGATGACAAAGGTATTGTCCGCGCAGCCGGTGATATCAAATGATGCCGGACTGATGATTCCCCCCGCCTGTATGACGCCACCGGTGGTTTGATAATTACCATTGGGTGCAATCGTGATACTTCCCGCAGTGGTCACAAGCGAGGTGCCGAACTCCAGTCCGGTATTGGTATTGACGACTGCATTGTTGCGGCAGTATCCGGCGGGTGGATTGGGGGGGCCGACGCCAGGCGCCATCGTCACCAACGCGACGGCCGAGGTAAACAGGAGTGTGATTGCAGGCCGATACATAGATACTGAAATTCCGTGACAGTTTCAGTTAATTAACATCGGCTTATATTAGGATGAGATTGATTACATTCTGTTAATGTTTTGTGAAACCAGATGGTTTGTGGCATCGATGTATAGTCACGAGGCGCGAGGTCTCGATGAATCCCGAGAGAATTCTGTTTGATCCGCTTTTGACGGTCAGACAGTACAAAACAGAATTAATATCGATACCTGGGCAGAGCAGGGGTGGACAGAGGGGATCTGAGGGGGAGTGTCCTTTTTATCAACGGACAACAGGTGTCACGCACACATCCCTGTGCGTGCTGGACGCTTAAAAATTTACCCGGATCTGGTGATTGGTCCCAAGGCGTTGCCATTGGCGACCGTAGTGTTCCAGCGCCTGGATAATTTCCTGAAGTTGTTCTTCGCTGACGGTGGGCACCGGTACGTTGTGTGCTCGGCAATAGCGTTGTAGCAGGCGTTGAAAGTTACGGATGCGAGTACGGTTGCTAAGCACTTCATTTTGAATCGCCTGTACCAGGGATTCGCTCTGCCAATTTTCGGTTATATCGGGGACATCGGCCAACGGACGGTTGTGTTCGTGGTGATAGCCAATGGGGGCGCCGCTGGCCACCAGTCCGTAGAATGCCTTACTAAACCCCAGGGTCTTTTCGACAACATAGTGTATAAGGTCGTGTGGTAATGGGCCGGCATTGGGAAACAGGGATTCGCTGCGTGAGCCATCGTCACGAGTGCAGATCAACTGGCTATAGCGGCCCTCACGCTTTTTAAAGGCGATATTCATGATGATCTCCTCCCACCAATTTTGTATGAATAGTTTTTGAATTGGTGATGGCTAGTTTTACCTAGGGAGGGGGTTGTGTGTCAATCGTTTAACAATCTTTTCGAATTCAAAAATGTCCCTAGATTCAGTATGTAAACGTGGCTTGGGTAAATCTATGCTTAGACCATGTCCAATATCTCTGTGTAACTGTCAAAGACAGCTCGCAAAGGACCGCGAACCATGAGCGAACGATAGCCCTCGGCAATGCATTCAAAGGTCATACTGTGAAAGCTGAACACGTAATGTTTCAGTGGCTCCCAATCCGAGGCATTGTACAACCCACTGTTAATTTGCATCACCTTTAGGGACTGGAGCCAGTTTGAATTCTCCACTACGTAGATGCCATCGGCTCGCAGGCCCTGTGCGTACAGGGGATGTCCCTGTATACCACCATCATCTGGCGGCCCCTGATAGTGAGCCAGCGCGTTATGAAATTTCACCGCCAGCATGGGTTCGTCTTCATAATGATCCAGCCGCTCGCTCTGGGACGCATCTTGAGCGTCATCATCACCTACGACATAGCAGAGGATGGTATTGAGTTCATCGGCGAGGATGATAGGCAGGGGGGCATCGCGATAGGGGCGAGGAAGAGTGGTAACTTCGAGCAGGGTTTCATGACCTGAACTCTGGTACATCGACATGTCCTGAACTATTGGCGTAAGGCCGCAAAAAACTTTCCGATTGCGCTGGCCAGTGTATCGGATCGTTCTGGATCGCGCAGGCTAGTCATGATTGGTTCGCGCATGCCATCAATAAAAAACAGATCCACCAACACCCGATTGAATACGGCCTGGCCCTCGGCATTGTTGGCCAGTGCCTCAAGGTAGAGTTTTCTAAGATCCTTATCCAGAAGGTCCTCCCAGCTTCGTCCCGAGATGGCTACCAGTATATTGATGTCCGATGCGAGGCTCGATTTGAGTATATTTTGCATCAGCTCGCGGCGAAGTCCCTGAGCAGGGGCCAGGGCCAGGGCACGCAGTCCCAGGCTCAGCAGGGTGGGATTGGGTGCATCCTTGTTCAGCTCATTATTCATGTGTGCGGCGATGGCCTCGCTAAGGACCGTTGGTATAGGTTCGTTTTCCAGGCACTTGGCCAATGCCTCGAAGGGGGCCTCGGGTAAACCGGGGACAGCCTTTGCCAGGCATTGTGCATTGTCCTCTTCATCGACACGCGCGGCGAGGTCGGCGATCCCCTGCATACCAACGAAGGCCCATTGATCAAAGCCGGTCTTGCCATCGAAATAATCGCGCGCGTGTTCATAGAATTTACTCGGTGGCAGGCCCAGGGCCTTTAGGGCCTTGGCATGAAATACCGCCATGCGATCTTCGGTCGGTTTGAAGCCGTAGGGATTTTCTTCCAGCGGTTGCTGAACCTCCTCGCTATCGTCGCCACTGAGGCCGGACTCGGCCATTTGCGCAAGACGGCTCAGGAGGTCGTCACGGGCGGCATAGGAGACATGTCCGGTCTCGTCAAGGGGCAGGCGCAGGAACCAGATGAAATGGCGCGCAGTGTCGTCTCCGGGCCAGCACAACAGACCCAGCCAGGCCTGATTCTGCAGGGGATAGGGGTAGGTCGCCTTGCCCTGTTCGAACTGGCCGAAGGCTTGTTTGCCCAACGGAACCACTCGACGGCCCATGTCGAAGATGCGGCAGCGGATATTTGATTGTTCAAAAAAGTCGAGCAGCGAGGTAATGGTACTCATGTGCTTCCGATTATCGTCCAGGCAGGCCGAGGCTGAGACCGGGCCAGTAAGTAATGATAAGAACCGCCAGCAACAGGATGAAGAAGAAGGGCAGTGTTGCTCGATAGAGCTGCATCACCGGCTTGGCAAAGCGATAGCTGGCGATAAAAAGGTTCATGCCCACCGGCGGTGTGAAGTAACCCAGCTGCATATTGGCGAGGAAGATGATGCCAAAGTGTACCGGATCGATGCCATAGCCAATGGCAATGGGCAGCAATAAGGGCACCATCAATACCAGCGCGGAAAAGATGTCCAGCATCGCGCCCAGTAACAGCAGGAAGATGTTGAGCATGATGAGGAAGGTGAGCTTGTCGTCGATATGGCTACGGATGAACTCGAACATGCGATCGGGTACACCGTTGTCGATGAGGACGTTGGTCGAGGCCAGCGAGACACCGAGGATCACGAGGATACCTCCCACCAGTACCATGGAGTTGCGCGCCACATCGGGCAGCTTGGGCAACGGAATTTCACGCAGGATGAAGACCTCGACGATGACCACGTAGAGCGCGGTGACGGCGGCGGCCTCGGAGATGGCGAAGTAGCCGCTGTAGATGCCGCCGATGATGATAAAGGGCAGGGGGAGCTCCCACTTGGCCTCGATCAGGGCGTCACGGGCACGGACCCAGGAGAAGGTGGTGAGCTCATTGTCGCGGTTCTTCCAGTACGACCATAGCGCCAGCAGACCCATCATAAGGATGCCGGGCATGATGCCGGCCAGGAACATGTCGTCGAGGGTAAAGGGATCGCCGCCGAGGCTCATCTGCTGGGCAATCACGCCGTAGAGGATGAGTGGCAGGGAGGGCGCGAATAATAGCCCCAGCGAACCGGCGGATGTAATGAGGCCGAGGTTGAAGTTTTCCCTGTAGCCGGCCTGGGCCATGGCTGGATAGAGCAACGCCCCGAGGGCAACGATGGTGACACCGGAGGCGCCTGTGAGCGCGGTGAGCATGGCACTGGCGACAATGGCGACGATGGCCAGCCCGCCCGGCGCCCAGCCGAGAAAGGCATTGGTCATCCTGAGTAGCCGCTTTGGTGCATTGGACTCGCTAAGGACATAACCGGCGAAGCTGAACAGGGGGATGGCGATGAGGACCGGCATCTCCGCAATGCGATAGAATTCGATGGCGATGGCAGAGAGGTCGATTTCGGAGGTGTAGTAGCCAACCAGGGCCCCCGAGGCAATGACCACAAACAGAGGTACGCCGAGCAGCGCCAGGACAACGAGGATGATGGCAGTGGTCATGCCTGCTTATCCTCGGTCAAAACCTTCTTGGCCGGGCGAAAGGCCTGGGTCAGGAAACGCAGGCCCATGAGCCCGAAGCCGAGGGGCAGGATCAGCTCGGTGATCCAGGCCGGGAAGGCGGCGAAGCTAAAGGCCTGGGTGCCATCCAGATATTCATAATGCACGAAGCGAGCGCTCTGATATGCCAGCAGCAGACTGACGGCGGCACTGATTAACTGGACAAAAATATACTGCAGGTGTCGTGCGCTGGGCCCGAGCAGGCGTGAGAGCACGTCGATATTGATATGGTTGCGCTCGCGGGTGGCCACCATGGCACCGAGCATGGCGGCCCAGAGTACCAGTAGTTTGAGCAGAGGGTCACTCCAGATGAGACCGGAGTCGAACAGGTTTCGCATCAAGATCTGGATGCCGGAAAGCAGCAACATCACCGCCAGCACCACGGTGAGCAGTCCGTCTTCGAGTCGGCGTATCCACAACAGGAGCTTGTCGAGATTCACCTGGACTCCCTGTAGTCCGCCAACAGCTTGAGCATTTTCTCGTAATTGGCCTTGGTCAGGTGATCACTGCTCAAAAGTTCCTGGATCGCCGCGTCGCTCAACTTGCGCCAGCTGGCCTGTTCTTCCTTGGGCGGTTCCACGAACTGGATACCCACGGTCTTCAACACCTCGAGCGCACGGGAGTCATCGGCACGGTTCTGGTCGTTGATGCGCTTGAAGGCCTTGCCCATCTCTTCTTCGACTATGACCTGATCGGGCCTGGATAGACGCTCAAAGGCACTCTTCTTCACCATCATGCCGCCATAGAGATACATCAGCGGGGCATCGGTGAGATAGCTGACCTGGGTGTGCCACTGCAGGGCGATGGTGCCGACCGGCGAGGCGGCCACGGTGTCGATGAGGCCGGTCTGCAGACCGGTGAGTACGTCGGCCAGAGGCAGCGGCAGGGGCGATATCTCAGCGGCCTCGAAGGCGGCCTTGGAGATGCGGTCGCCTTCGGGGATCCAGACCTTGAGACCCTCCAGGTCGCTGATGCCATAAAGCGGCTTATTGGCCATCATGTAGGCGAATCCGCCTTCGCTGAAACCGAAGCTCTTATAGCCTTGCTCTTCCAGTCCCTTCAGGATCACCGGGTCCATCTTGCTACGAATGTAGTCCACCTCGTCATAGGTCTGAAACATGAAGGGCAGGTTATACAGGTTGGCATCGGAGTAGACCGTGGCCAGGCCGCCTCCGGTGATCAAGCCGCCATGGAGTTGGCCGATTCGTATCTTGCGCAGCACACTCTTGTCACTGCCCATGACCCCACCGGGGTAGAAGCGAAAATCCACACGTCCGGATGTACGCTCCTCGATGCTCTTGGCCGCGCTACGCAGCTCCTGCATCCACATGGTGCCGTCGGGCGCGGCGGTGGCAATTTTAAGAGTCTTGGCCTGGACCGGGGTCAGTGCCAGGCTGAATAAAACAAGGCTTATGAATCTATACATGACGAAATCCTAGAAATAATCCTTCCCACTTTCCATCAATTGCTGCGCCCGTTGTTGAGCCAGGGTATTGGTCAGGGTCAGCCCCTTTACATTCGGGTCGCCCTCAATGACCTCCTTTAGCAGGCGGTCGTGCAAGGCCTGGTTGAACACCAGACGGGCATAATTTTCGGCATACAGGACCTTGGCCATCATATCCTTGCCCCCTGACAGTTCGAGGGCGGTCTCGAAGTGTGACTTACCGCGTTCCGGTTTGCCTCCAAGGGATGGTGGGATCTGACTGCGCATGACACCGAGATAGAGATGCGGCTGGCCGTTCTCGTACAGCGGTTTGAGTTCGATCACCTTCTCCAGCAGGGCCTCCACTTTAGGCAGGTCGGCGATGTTTTTCCAGTCACCGGGATTGGCCTGGATCATCCCGGCCCAGGCGCTGGCATAGGCATACAGTACCGGCACGTCGGATTTATCGGCGGCCTCCAACGCCCTGGGGTAATCGCGAAAGGGCTTGGTCTCGGCGGCACAGACCTTGGGGAGGCGCTCACACAGGGCGAGACGGGCGTAGTCACGGGCCTTGCCGGCCATATGCCGGCTGCGTGCCCGATCGTTAGAGAAAATACTGGCATAGGCGCCGTTGAGTTTGGCACCTGCAATGAGAAGCCCCTCGCTCTTGGGATTGTCCATGATGAGACCATCGATGAGAAGCAGGTAGGCGGGGGCGCCATCGCGGACCAGGGTCGGGTCATCCTGGTTGAGGATGGCGTTGGAGAGGGTATTGGACATGCTCTTGGAGATCATGCTCATGCAGCCGCTGCTTAGCATTAGCATCGCGGACAGTAGTATCAACAGGGAATGGCGACGTGGCTCAAACACGACTCGGCTCCGGCTATACAAATGGGCTTAGTGTATCACGAAACCATGAAATGCCGGTCTAGCGCCCCAGTTGCTTGAGCAAGTCCTCGGCCCCTTTCTGCAGCTGGTCCTTGACCTGTTGCTCGGCCTTGCGTTTCTCTGCATCCACCTGTTTCTGGTAGGCATCGATCTGGTTTTGCAGGGCGACCTGTTGTTGCTGCAAGCGCGTTTCGGCCTCGGCCAGCTGACCCTCGATGTCCTGGCGTAACGCCGCGACCTGTTGACGGGCCTCGGCGATGGGTTTGGCGGTGGCCGCCTCGATGCGCTGATTGAGATCCTCTCGATAGGCCTTGATGCGGCGGTCAAAGGCCTTCTGGATCTGGGTGTTGAGACGGCGGTCGAGATCGGAGCTGATCTTGAGACCCGGCTGACCCAGCGTCCCCGTTACCCGGGCGTCGATATTGAAATCCTTGACCTCGTTAAATGATTCCACCATGACGCGCTGGAACTCACCGCTGCCGGCCTCGTTGTCGTATACGATGTCGCGAATGTGCATATTCATGTCGCCGTCGAGCTTGCCGTTGATGCGACTGAGATTGAAACGGGTGTCGCTCAGTGCCGAGTCCATGCGCAGGCGCAGGCCCGGGGCCTGGGTCAGGTCGGTTTCGGAGACCTTGTAGGCATCAATGGCGAGATCGAGGCGTTCCACCCGTTGCTGCGGATTGACGTGGTCGAAGCGCCCGGTCAAGAGCAGGGATTGCATGCCGCGCATGTCACGACCACTGAATTTGAGGGTGGCGGGCCGACCGATGATTTCGGGCTGGTGGGTAACGTCAAGCACCACGCCATCGAAGTCGCCCTTGGCGGTGCTGACCGAGGCCTGTATCTGCCTGATATGAAAATCCGGGCGTGGATGGTACTCGGTGAAGGTGATATCGACGCCCTCCAGACGTTCGGGTTCGGGCTCTGACTCCTCGCCGGCCAGATAAGGCGCCAGTTTTTCGTACCAATACAGGCCCTGGCGTGTCCATTTGGCGGCCTTGGGTCCAAACAGCAGTTCGCTCATATTACCGATCCCCTGGGAACTGGGGGCGTACTTGTTGGCCAGGTGTTCCTTGTCCTGGGCCGGTGCCTTGAGCAGGGCGTTGTAC
>JABURT010000162.1 GCA_014762495.1 Gammaproteobacteria bacterium
CACGCCGGTCAGGATCTGCGGGAGCAGCTCCACGACGACGACCTTCATGCCGAGCTTCTGGTAGACCATGCCCAGCTCGAGGCCGATCACGCCGCCGCCGACGACGACCATCGTGCCCTTCGCCTCGCGCAGGCTCACCGCCTCGCGCGCGCTGATGATGGTCTCACCGTCGATCTCCATGCCGGGGATCTGGATGACCTGCGCGCCGGTGGCGATGATGATGCCCTTGGTGGCCTCGTACGTCGTCTTGCCCCCGTCGGCGTCGGTGACCTCGACCTTGTTCTTGGCGACGAGCTTCGCGGTGCCCATCACCGAGTCGGCCTTGTTGGTCTTGAGCAGGCCCTGCACGCCGGTGGTCAGCTTCTTGACGATGCCCTCCTTCCAGTCCTGCAGCTTGTCGATGTCGATGGAGACGTCTCCGGTGGAGATGCCCATCGTGCCGACGCCCTCCTGCATGTCCTGGTAGGTGTTGGCCGCCGCGATGAGCGCCTTGGACGGGATGCAGCCCCAGTTGAGGCAGACGCCACCGTAGTACTCCTTCTCGACCACCAGCGTCTTGACGCCGAGCTGGGCCAGGCGGATGCCCGCCGGGTAGCCGCCGGGACCGGCGCCGATGACGATCGCCTCGTAGCTCTTCTCAGCCATGTGTCTCTCCTGAACGTTTCGTAGGGCTCGCGGTGCGCCGCGGCCAGTGCTGTGGCCCTCTGAAGATCAGGGCCGCTCTTCGCCAAAGAATCAGTGCCCGCGCGGGGCGCTCGGCAGCTTCGACAGCGCGTCTCGCTGCTCCTCCAGGTGCGCCGGCGTCTCGGCGTACACGTCGTCGAACAGGGTCTCGCGCGCGGGCACGCCGAGCTCCTCGACCTCGTCGATCGCGGCGCTGATCTCGCGCTCGAGATCCTCGACCAGGGCCTCCCGGCTCGCGTCGTCGAGCAGCTCCGCCTTGCGCAGGTACGCCTCGTAGCGGGTGATCGGGTCCTTCTTGGCCCAGGCGTCGACCTCGTCCTGGCTGCGGTAGCGCGTCGGGTCGTCGCTCGAGGAGTGGGGGCCCATGCGATAGGTGACGGCCTCGACGAAGGTCGGGCCCTCTCCCTTGCGCGCGCGGTCGGCCGCCTCCTTCACCGCGGAGTACACGGCGAGCACGTCGTTGCCGTCGACGCGGACGCCCGGCATGCCGTACGCCTTCGCCTTGACCGCGATGGTGGCCGACGCGGTCTGCTTGTCGGTCGGCACGCTGAT
>JABURT010000184.1 GCA_014762495.1 Gammaproteobacteria bacterium
TGTTTCTTTTTTTTGGGGGCGGGGTGGTTTGTGGCATGCCATGGCCTGTCTCCTGTTATCTAGTTTAGACGATACTCATAGGACGGATTATACGTCGGGTCTCGTTTTGTTATGGTCATGTCACTCAGCCTTTTTGCGTCGTATCTCATTTAGCGCCAGTAGCGTCACGCTGAGCGCGGTTAATGGGATCACAAATAGCAGCATCACGGCGCTGAACATAGGTAAGGCGGCATGATGCGATGAGGCCAATATGAGATAGACCGTGTAGGCCACATAGTAGCCCAACAGTACAATGCCTTCCATCCGGCTGATGATGCCGCCCGTCACGAAAAGTGGCAGACATACCAGGGCGACGGCAATCATCACCAGCATATCAAAACCGATCACAGAGCTTGAGATTTCTATGCCAGCGGGTGCGATTAGACCTGTGACGCCGAGAACTCCCAGAATATTGAAAATATTACTGCCGACTACATTGCCCACGGCAATATCGCGCTCACCCCGAATTGCCGCGATAATGGATGTCACGACCTCGGGGAGTGAGGTACCTGCCGCAACAATCGTTAAACCGATGATCAGTTCGCTTACGCCCAGGTACTTCGCAAACACGATCGCACTCTCTACAAGCCACTGAGAGCCCAGCACGAGGAGACCCAGCCCGGTGACGACCATAACGATATTCACGAGCCACGTTGTGCTTCTCCTGCCAGATTTGCTTGCATGGTTATTCTGCTTGTCCGCCGCGGCTTGCTCTTTTCGTCCTTGATAGAGCAGAAACCCGATATAAGCAACCAGGCCAATAAATAGTATTCCACCATCTAGTCGGGACAGTGTGTGATCGAGCGAAAGCAGCAGTGCGAGGATTGAGATCGCTATCATGATGGGCAGATCGAAACGCACCAATTTCTGACTGACGAACAATGGTGCGATAATGGCTGTTACACCCAGAATAAACAGGACATTGAATATATTACTGCCGACAACATTGCCCACGGCAATACCGGCCTGTCCGGACAGGGCGGACTTGATGCTAACCGATAACTCGGGCGAACTGGTTCCAAAAGCCACCACAGTCAATCCAATGATCAATGGCGACATACCCAGGGCCGCGGCCATGCGTGATGCCCCACGCACCAGTATCTCTGCGCCGACGATGAGAAATAACAGCCCAGTGATGAATAGAATTATCAACATCTCATATATCTTACTGCGGTGTGAATCGATTCGAGTTGTGGTTAGGACACATTGTCAATGTTCATGTTTAGTTCCGTCGTTCTCGGCGATCTGTTTTTCCCGTTGATAGACAAGTACGGAGGCAATTCGTATTGCACCGAGCACCAGTAGAAACACCGAGAAGGCATATAGCATTTCCGCTTTGATTTCGTGCTTGAACAAGGCGATCAGGATTTCGCGCAGGACGAAGACGATGGCGGCATCCACGATAAAGGTCAGGCGAAGTTTGTGCGTATGGAAGTATTCGACCAGCGATCTTGATAGTTCGATCAAGACATACAGTGTCAACACATCGGCAATGATATCGATGTAATGCCCGGTAATTCCCTCAAATGCCAGCAGCTTCCATGTGGTCATGAATAGCTGAATCGTCCCAATGGCAATTCCAATCAATATAAAGACAAGAATGACGGCAAATACCGCATCGACCGCTCGATCAAAATAGGTTTTTATATTTTTACTTATATTCATTATGAGACATCTTGTTAATTAATGGATGGAACCCTGGACGCTCCGCATGGGAACGCGACGCCTATTACCTTTACAGCATAATCGTGATGACACCAAGAAAATAGAGCCCGAGCACCAGCACGCTTTCAAAACCGATGTTGCCAACGCCGTGTTTCTCGCGGCGCAGCAGGCCCATCATTAATATCGAGACCAGCAGGATGGCGAGGGCGACCCAGAAGATTTCGTTCTTGGTGATGGCGGCGTAGATGGTACCGTTGCGATAGGCGATATCCGAAGCCGTGAGGAAGAGGACATCGAAGGTGTTGCCGCCGAGGATGTCGCCGACGGCGAGGGTCAGGGCCCCTCTTCTGACGGCGGTCACGGCGACCACCAGTTCGGGCAGTGAGGTGGTGAAGGCAGTGAGGACGCCGCCCATGACGGTCTCATTCAGACCGGCGTGATCGGAGATGGTTGAGGCGGCGCCGGCCAGGGCCCAGCCGGCCACGGCCACCACAACGGCCAGGGCAGTGAAGCTCATCAGTAGTCTGGTCAGGCCGTGCCTTTGATGAGCGCCCTTTTCTTTCTTCTCCGTCCTGGTTTCACGGGTCATGCGTGGCTTCCACATGGGTTTTTCGCGGGCCTGCCCCATGAGCCTGAGGCCGAACAGGTAGGCGAGCAGGACCAGGATGGAGACGGGGTGAATGCCGAACAGTGCAATATCGGGTCGGGCCATGGCCAGCATGGGCAGCGACAACAGGCCGATGAGGATGGCGCCCTGCAGCAGGTTGGCCTCGGAGGCGGCGGCGTGTTCGAGGTTGGCGCGTCGATAGAAGATGTCGGCCACGGCGAGGAACAGGGTCTGCACGGCGATACCGCCCAGGGAGTTACTCACCGAGAGCGAGGCATGGCCCTCATAGGCCGCGGTGACGGAGGTGACCATGCCGGCCAGCGAGGTGACGGCGCCGATGAGGATGGCGCCGGTGAGCAGTTGTCCGAGCCCGGTGACCTTGGCCAGTTTCTCGGCCTGCAGGGTCAGCAGTACACCGCCGACGCCGATCACGGCGGCCGCGATGAGGAAGATGATAATGCTCAGTTCCAGAGACATCGATTTATACACCTGTTCATTATTTCATTGTGACATACCGTCTCATTTCCGCCACGGTCGCGAAACCCTGTCACAAGTTATTCAACAAGGTTATGATTGATGGATAAGAAAAAGGACAGGTAGACAGTATGAGTGAAGGTGGTGCGAGTTTGGCCGGCGGTTTGATCACCCGTCGCCTCACCATCGGTGGCAAGGTCCAGAGCCAAACCTTTCGATCTTTCACTACCCAGCTTGCCGAGCAACTCGGGCTTGTGGGGCAAATCAGCACCCGCGATGGCCAACTGGAGATCCTCGCCCAGGGTGAGTCCGATCAGGTGGATCGGTTCCTGCTTGAGTTACTCTCCTCGGCACCGAAACAGGCTGAAGCTTCACTGGTGGATGACCAGATGATTGAGTCGCCACCCCTGCAAGGCTTTGGCGGTACAGCGCCTGCCCCCTCTCAAGCGACTTCACAGACGATGCAGACGGATCGACTGGTGCTGCCGGACATCGGTGTCTGCGAGGCCTGCCGGCGCGAGCTCAACCAGCCCGGGAATCGCCGTTATCGCTATCCCTTTGCCAATTGTGCAAGTTGCGGTCCGCGTTACAGCATTCAGACCCGGCAGCCCTTTGAGCGTCAGCATACTTCCATGGCTGGGTTTCGGATCTGTCCCGAATGCCAGAACGAATTCGCCGACACGCAGGACATCCATTACCAGGATGAGGCCATTGCCTGCCCCAACTGCGGGCCAGCCATCTCCTTTACCACCCTCAAGAAGACCTACAACGTCAAGGACACCATCTTTAATGCCGTCAGCCTGTCGCTGAGGGGCGGTAACATTATTGCCATCAAGGGCACGGGCGGTTATCACCTGGCCTGCGATGCCAGTAACCATGTGTCGGTGCGTCGGCTGCGTTTAAAGAAACATATCCCGGCCAAACCCCTTGCCGTGATGTTTCCCTTTCGTGGCGAAGATGGCCTCGACGCCGTGCGCGACGCCGTCGATCTGACCAATGAACAGGCCGAGGCCCTGCGACACCCGTCACGCCCCATCGTGTTGTGCCGGCGCAAGAAGAACGCCGACCTGGCGCGCATGATTGCCCCCGGGCTCTATGAGATCGGTGTCATGCTGCCCCACTCTCCGCTGCAACATCTGTTACTGGAAGATTATGATCGTCCCCTGGTCATGACCTCGACCAACATCAAGAACGAGCCGATATTTTATGACAACGATGAGGCCGAGAAGCGGGCCTTCCTGATCGCCGATGCCTTTCTCCATCACAATCGCCCCATCATTCGCCCGGCGGAAGACAGCCTGGTACGGGTCATTGCCGGGCGAGCGCGGCCGATTCGTCTGGGACGGGGCAGCGCGCCACTGGAACTGACCTTGCCGTTTCGCCTCAACACCCCCACACTGGCCGTCGGCAGTCAGATCAAGAATAGCATCGCCCTGGCTTTTGAGGATCGTGTCGTCATCACGCCACACCTCGGTGAGCTGAGTTCCGAGGCCGGCATCGCGCGCTTCGAGACCAGTATCCGCGAGATACAGTCGCTGTATGGTGTTCGCGCTGAACACCTGGTGGCCGAGGCCGATACCGCGGATCGGGCACAGCTCTGGGCCCGCGATTCGGGCTTGCCCCTGACGCGTATTCGTCATCATCACGCCCACGCGGCCAAGCTCGCCGGTGAGCAGCCCCAGGAGGAGAACTGGCTGGTGTTCACCTGGACACACATCGGTCAGGGGGAGGACGAGACCATCTGGGGCGGCGAGGCGATGCTGGGAGGACTGGGGCATTGGCGTCGTGTTGCGAGTCTGGCGCCCTATCGCCTGCCAGGTGGTGACAAGCTCGCCCTTGATCCCTGGCGTACCGCCCTCACCCTGTGCTGGGAGACCGACCATGTGTGGTCGCCGAGCCTGGAGAATATCCAGTCCATGTACAAATCCTGGAAGTCGAAGATACAGAGTCCCACATCGAGCTCGGCCGGCAGGTTGTTCGATGCCGCCGCGGCCATGCTCGATCTGTGCTACGAATCCAGTTACACGGAGCAGCCGATCCAGTATCTTGAAGCGGCCTGTCGCGATGCCATCGGTAAGGCCACGCAACTGCCCCTGCACAAGGACGCCGACGGGATCTGGCTCAGCGACTGGTCTCCCCTCCTGCCCATGCTCACGAACCGTTACCAGTTGATGCGTCAGCGCGCCGCCAACTTTCATACCTCCATGGCGCAGGCGATCGTTGAACAGGCCTTGCATGTGAAGCGTGAATACGGAGACTTCGCGGTTGGGCTGAGCGGCGAGGTGTTTTTAAACAAACGCCTCACCGAGGAGGCCATGGCCCGCTTACGCGACAACGGCTTT
>JABURT010000086.1 GCA_014762495.1 Gammaproteobacteria bacterium
ACCGAGGCGCCACCCACGCCACCGCCAAAGAGCGAGGCCGCACCGCCGCCCGCAGCTGAAGGCAACAAGGGTGCGAATATCGACACCTTTGCCTGAGTCGAGACTCCAGGTGTGAAAAAGGCCCGTGAAAACGGGCCTTTTTTTATTTGAGCGTATGGCTTGCGAGCGCTCGGTCTTGCACGGAATAGCAGCTAGGCTGCCGACTAACCCACAATGTGGTGCTTGCCCACTGGGATGACACTGCTGGCCTGTGGCCCTTCATCACCCATTTCTTCATTGAAACGCACTTCATCGCCCTCATCCAGTGAATCGAAATCGCCGTTCACCACACTGTTGCGGTGAAAGTAGATCTCACGCCCCTCGGGGGTTTCGATCCGCCCGTAATCCAGGCTGGGAATGACCTCCAGGACTCGGCCGTGGGGCGGCACCTCGTGGTTCTTGACCTGTTGCTTGGTCTTGCGGTGTTTTTCCTCCAGTCGGCGTTGTGCGGCATTAAAAGCGTCGCGTATGGCGACATAGACATCTTCATGGGCATGGTTATCGTTCTGTTTGTTGTTGATGACGATCTCCCCGCCGACGATCTTGATGTCCATGCTAATGTGGTACACCCCGCCCTTGTGTTTATGTTTGTCCGGGGCTTCAACGGTAACCTGACAGCTCATAATGCGGTCATGGTATTGCTCAAGCTTGTCACAACGTTCTCGAATATTGTTTTCAACAAACTCAGACGGTTCCATATGACGGAAGGTGATCTGAAGTGGTAGTTGCATAGAAGGCTCTCCTCCATATTGCCAATGCGGTGCCCGGGACAGCCGCGTGCTGTCTTGACCTAATAGGTATAGCGCCTATTACCGAGCCCGTCATACTCAATATAGGCAAGAACAGAATGGATGTTATTGATATTGATCATGTTCATGAGGAAGGGGCCCGGTGATATACACAAGGATAAACGACAGACAGGGGTATCATGGCACAGCAGTACCCCCCATTTATCGGCAAGCAAGATGGGATTGTCGCGAGAGGCAGGTTAGAGTTCGAGCAGGTTGAGCGTCTGGCGAAATTTGGGAAGGCTAACCTCACAGTGGTAGCGGGTCCGCAGGGCCTCGGCCAGGGCCTGCATTGCCTCGGTTTCACCATGAACCAGCGCCACCGGCGGTGATGAGTCGAAATGCCCGTACCACCCCAGCAGTCCCTGTTGGTCGGCATGGGCCGAGAGGCCGCCGATGGTGTGGATTTCGGCGTGGACGTTGACCTGTTCCCCCCATAGACGGATTTCGCTGGCGCCATCCACCAGGGCCCGGCCCAGTGTGCCCCGGGCCTGAAAGCCTACCATCATGACATGGGCCTGGCGTCGCCAGATATTGTGCTTCAAGTGGTGCTTGATGCGCCCGCCGGTGCACATGCCACTGCCGGCGATGATAATGGCGCCGGAACGTATGCGGTTGAGGGCCATGGACTCCTCACTATCGCGGGTCATATGCAGGTTCGGAAGTTGGAACGGGACGCTGTTTTCACCGATCACCTCGCGGGCACGGGCATTATAGACACTCATGTGATGGGCGTAGACCTCGGTGGCCTTGATAGCCATGGGACTGTCGAGAAAGATGTGCCAGTTACCCAGCCCCCAGTCATCGAAGTGGCGGCGAAAGCTATGCAGCAGCATTTGCGTACGACCCACAGCGAAGGAGGGGATGAGAATATTGCCTTGGTCCTCACGTGCCTTGCGAAAGACCTCGCCCATTTCGGACCAGGTCGCGTTCCAGTCGCGATGCTGGCGATCCCCGTAGGTACTCTCCATGATCAGGAGGTCGGCCTGGTGTAGACAGTCGGGGTCGCGCAGGATCGGTTCGCCGCGATGGCCTAGGTCGCCGCTAAAGACAAGTCGACGCATCTGATCGTCCTCGCTGAGTTCCAGCTCGGCTATGGCCGAACCGAGGATATGGCCGGCGTCGTGCAATGTGAGCATGACGCCAGGCAGTATTTCCGTACGCTGGTGGTACTCCAGCGGCACAAATAACTCATCGGTCAGGCGCGCGTCGGCGCGGGTATAGAGCGGCTCCAGCAATTCCTGGTCGCGCCGCTCGCGCTTGCGGTTTTCCCAATGTGCCTCTTTTTCATTTAGATAGGCGGCATCCTCCAGCATGATTCGGCACAGGTCGACGGTAGCCGCATGGGTATAGATAGGCCCCTGGTAGCCCTGTTTGACCAACAGCGGCAGGCGCCCGGAATGATCGAGATGGGCGTGGGTCAGGACTACTGCATCGATACGGGCCGGGTCGAAGGGAAACGGGTCCTGATTGTGGCGCTCGTGTTCGCTACTCCCCTGTATCAGGCCACACTCAACCAGCAGGCGCTTATCGCCTACCTCGATCAGGAAACAGGAGCCGGTGACTTCTCCCGTTGCGCCGTAAAATGACAGATTCATTTTGAGTCCCAACATGTCGATAGAGGTTCTATGAACAGTATATACGGCACACATACGATCGTGTCTTGATGAGGATCAATGTCCATGAAACCGTTGCATCGGTTTCGACGTATATCACTCTGGAAGTCTAGATTGGATGCAGGGGGAGTGACAGATGAGTGCAATCGGTGGTAGCTGTGGACCCACACAGTCTGAGTTATTGATCCAACAGGGTTTGCAACAGGCTCAGGCGAGCAATATACAACAACGGCGTGACTTCTCCGAACAGACGTTACAGAGCCTATCAAACAGTCCCATTGCCGCGCCTTTCAATGAGCCCAACAAGGGCCTCAATATCGATGTCTATGCCTGAAATGTCTACAACAGGTAAAACAGCATCGTAAAATAGTGACTGGCACTGCCCGCGAGAACGAACAGGTGCCATATACCATGGGCGTGGCGCATACGATTGTCCAGCACATAGAATATGATTCCAAAGGTATAGAAAAGTCCCCCCGCCACCAGCCAGAACAGTCCTTCCCCACTAAGGTTTTGCACTAGCGGATAGATGGCAATGACGATAATCCAGCCCATCGAAACATAGATCGCCATCTGGATATTTCGTGGTCCCTTCCTGTGGAGACTATCGAGTACGATGCCAATGATGGCCAATCCCCAAACCACGCCGAACAGTGACCAGCCCCAGCCACCGCGTAATGTGATCAGGGTGAAGGGTGTATAACTGCCGGCGATCAACAGGTAAATGGCGATGTGATCAAGCCTTTGCAGGAATCTCCTGATGCGGCCACGTGCGCCATGATAGAGAGTGGAAAACAGGTACAGGGAGAACAGGCTAAGGCCATAGATACTGAAGCTGACGATACGCCAGGGATCGCCTTTCAGGGAGGCGAAGACGATGAGCACGATGATCGCCGGTAAGGCCAGCACGGCTCCCACCAGGTGGCTAATGGTGTTAAATTGTTCATTGTGTTTCATTGTAAGCAGTTCACTCGCGTGTATATCATTGTTGAAATCGGTTTTATGATGACGCCTGTCACCCCAGCAGGGAATCAACCAACACTAGTATCCTGTGAAAGGACCTGTGGATGAAAGTGAAAAATAGAAACCTACCCATATTGGGATGGCGTGAATGGGTTGCCTTCCCGGCCTTTAATGTTCCCCTGTTGGAGTGTAAGGTAGATACCGGTGCAAGGACTTCCGCTTTACACACATTTTATGTGGAAGATTTTCACGAGGAAGGCAGGCATAAGGTTCGTTTTGGTCTGCATCCCGACCGCAAGGGCACCAAGACTGAAGTTCACTGCGTTGCTGATGTATTTGACCAGCGCTTCGTGACCGATTCCGGCGGACATAAAGAAGAACGGTTTGTCATCAGGACAGAAGTCGTAATGGGGCAGGACATCTGGCCCATCGAGTTAACCTTGACCAATCGAGACAACATGAGATTTCGAATGCTTCTGGGACGAACCGCGATGGTGGATAATTTCCTCGTCGATCCCTCTGCCTATCATGTACAAGGCAAGCCTTCACCCAATCCAATTGAATGTCCGCCCTTTCAACGACAACTGGCAGACGAAGAGGAGTAAGCATGAAGATTGCCATACTATCGCGTAACCCACGTCTCTATTCGACTCGACGCCTGAAAGAAGCGGCAGAGGAGCGTGGACACGAAGTGGCCATCATCGATGCATTGAAGTGCTACATGGATATCACTTCCGATCGACCCGCTGTGTATTACTGGGGAGAAAAGCTTTCCGGTTTTGATGCCATCATTCCGCGTATCGGGGCTTCGATCACGCACTACGGTACAGCAGTATTACGTCAATTCGAGATGATGGGCGTCTATCCCATCAATGAGTCGGTGGCCATTACCCGTTCGCGTGACAAGCTTCGTAGCCTGCAGTTGCTCTCGCGTAAGGGCATTGGCTTGCCGACGACCGGCTTTGCCCACTCGGTCAACGATACCGAGCACCTGATCAAACTGGTGGGTGGAACACCTCTGGTGGTCAAGCTGACCGAAGGGACGCAGGGTAAGGGAATCGTTCTGGCCGAGACCAAGAAAGCGGCCGAGTCGGTCATAGACGCTTTCCATGAACTGGATGCCAACTTCCTGGTTCAAGAGTTTATCAGGGAAGCGGGTGGGGCCGACATCCGCTGCTTTGTACTGGGTGAGAAGGTCGTGGCGGCCATGATGCGCCAAGCCAAGGAAGGTGAATTCCGCTCCAACCTGCATCGTGGCGGTACCGCCAGGCTCATCAAGCTGAATAAGGAAGAACGCGCCACTGCCATCGCCGCGGCAAAGACCATGGGTCTTAACATGGCCGGCGTGGATATCCTGCGTTCCGAGCGCGGCCCGCTGGTGATGGAGGTCAATTCGTCGCCCGGTCTGGAAGGGATAGAAAAGGCGACCGAGAAGGACATTGCCAATATGATCGTCACGTTTCTCGAGAAAAACGCCAAACCCTACCGGACGCGCACAAAGGGCAGCAGGGGTTAGTAAACCTGCCCAATCCAATCGCATTCCTGCTGGATGCGATTGTCGGCATCAGAGAAATCGGAAGCGAATTTCCTGCGAGTAATGACAGCACATAAAAAACGGGGCCTAGTGCCCCGTTTTTTTCAGCAGGCCGAGAGGCCGGGCTTTAATTGTAGTTGACGGTAACGTCGAAGGTGCCGCTGTAGCTACCGGCGGCCTGGCCAG
>JABURT010000023.1 GCA_014762495.1 Gammaproteobacteria bacterium
TAATCATGGAACTGCACTCCGATATTTTGGGTAAAAATTTTTTGTCCAGAAAGAGTAGCATAAATTCAATTTGATTTAAATGTCGTGCAGCCCTCGCACAGCCGCTGGTTTTTCCGAGCGATTCTCCGGAAACGGTGGCTGTTGGCGCCCTGTTTGCGCAGCTGCCCGCTGAAAGGCGGGGTTTGACGTGGATTTCAAGCAAGAAAACCGCAAAAGATCGCTTTGCCCCGTTGACTTACGATCAAACCGGTCCTAGAACGCGCGCTCATCTTTCGGAAATCGAAGATCAAGGATTTATCATGGCTAACTCGCCACAAGCAAAGAAACGCGCGCGTCAGATCGAACGCCGCACCGAAGTTAACCGCGCCCGCCGCTCGCGCATCCGGAGCTTCCTGCGGAAGGTCGAGGACGCGATCTCCGGTGGCGATCAGGCCGTTGCCGCAGCTGCTTTCCAGAATGCTCAGCCGGAAATCCAGCGCGGCGTGACCAAAGGCGTTCTGCACAAGAACACCGCCAGCCGCAAGATCTCGCGCCTGAGCGCCCGCATCAAAGGCATGGCCGGCTGAGCCACGCCAAACCTGACAAACGGTTCGAACGAGGCCTGAGGGCCTCGTTTTTTTGTTGTTTCATGACGATTTTAACAATTCCAAGACAGAAAAATGAATGTTCTGTTTTTGGTCGGGTTGCCCGACTCACTTGGGCTGACTAACAAGGTTGGGTCCGTTGCGGGAACCTGTGCGCCTGCAGCACTCCACAAGTTAAGCATATGGAAACACACGCCTGCAATGATGAGCGTGTGCGGCTGCAATTCCTGTTTTTGTTGAGTGTTTTCAGGCATTTATGCAACAGCAGAGATTCGCGGGAAGTAATTCCGAGTCAACAGAGAAGATATGTTGATGTGGCGAAAACCTGTTTGCTAATGTCTGCAGGTGATTCAAATAAACAGGGAGAGACATGGTGCCGCCAGTATCGAATACAGTCACCGAGGCGGGACCACTGGAAACCTGGGAAGCACTGGAAGAGACGCCGGACGCCGAGCTGGTCGATGTCCGGACCCGGCCCGAATGGGGCTATGTCGGGACGGTCGATCTGGATGCGATCGGCCGCAAACCAATCTTTATCGAATGGCTGCAATATCCTGCAATGTCGGTGAACCCGGCCTTCGCGGCGCAGTTGCTCGAACACCTGAACGGCGAAGTTCCGTCGAAACTTTATTTTCTTTG
>JABURT010000163.1 GCA_014762495.1 Gammaproteobacteria bacterium
GATGTCGCGGCCCGCCAGTGCACCCCAACCCCGGCCTGCTTAAACCATTCGGCGAGCGGCATGTCGCCAGTGCCATAGAGATATTGCTCAAAAAAACCGCTGAGGTCCTGGCCGCAGATCTCGGAGGCCAGGGTTTCAATACGACCCTCAGGCACCCCAATGCCGGGCTTTCCGTATTCCTGCCACAGGTGTTGCATCAGGTTATCCAGGCTGCGTGTGCCTTCGGTCAGAAAGCGCAGCGTCATATCCAGGCCGAAGGCGATGAGTGAGCCCTTGGCGTAGTAACTGACGATGGCGTTGGGGGCGTTTTCATCCTGCTTATAGAACTTGGTCCAGGCATCAAAGCTGGAGTCGGCCACCGATTGCTTGTGCCGTCCCGTGCCGCGCCAGACGCGGGTAATTGTCTGACCCAGCAGCTCAAGATACTCGCCCTCGTCGATGAGGCCGGAGCGTGCCAGACCGAGATCGTCGTAATAGGCCGTAATCCCCTCGAAGGCCCATAACTGTCGGGTAGGGGTTTCACGACTGAGATCATAAGGGTGAAACACCTCGGGCTTGATGCGCTTCACGTTCCAGGTATGAAAGTACTCGTGGCTACACAGGCCGAGGAAACTGCGGTAGCTCTCGGTGGTCTCCATCTGGTGGGCCAGCGGCAGGTTGTCGCGGCTGCACAGCAGGGAGGTGGAATTGCGATGCTCCAGACCACCATAGCCCTCGCCAACCACCATGACCAGGAAGGTATAGCGGTCCATGCTGGGCAGTTCGCCATACATCTCGACATGGGTGCGGCAGACCTCGGTGAGGTCTCGGCACAGACGGTCCATGTCGGCCTGGTGACGCCCGCTGATGACAATGTCATGCGGGACCCCTGCCACCTCGAAGCTGGCCAGTGAGAAGTCAGCCATCTCCACCGGGTAGTCGATCAGGGCGTCGTAATTTTCCGCCTCGTAGAGTCCGAAGTCATAGAGCTCGGCCTGTTTGCGCGGCATGCCGGTGGCTACGCGCCAGTTACCGTCTACGGGGCCGGCCGGTGGCAGCAACTCCACCTCGCAGGGCTCCTGTTCACGGCCTTGCACCGCGATAAACACGCTGGTGCCATTGAAATAGGCGTGGCTCTGGTCCAGATGGGCCGAGCGTACCGAGAGGTCCCAGGCATAGACCTCGTATTCAAGCTCCAGGCTTCCGTCGCAGGCCTCGCACTGCCAACTGCTTTTGTCGAGCTTGCGCAGTGCGATCTCACGCCCCTCGCAGTGGGCCTTGATGGTCACGATATTTTTGCAGAAGTCGCGGATCATGTAGCTGCCCGGGATCCAGCTAGGCAGTGAGACGATCTGGCCCGCCGGCTCGGGGTGGTCTATGTGACAGTGAACTGTGAACAGGTGTGCCCTCGGTGAGCTGGCCTGAATGGTATAGCGAATGCCTGTGTGCATGGATTTCCTGGGACGGTTTAACGACGCTCGAAACAGTGACGTTGCGCCTTGTAGCGTTGCAACAGTTCGACGCGTTTGACCATCGCCTCAATGCGTTCATACTGGCGCGGCTTGTCAACGAGCTCATTTTGCAAGAGATAGAGGTAGGCCGGTGAGAACAGGAAGGTTCCCGTGACCATGGCCGCCTGGTTGCCGGCATCCCCGGTAAAATCGGGGGGGATCATCGCCTGTATGTCGCGCTGCAAGTCGCCAATTTGGGTATCGAGCTGGGCGCAATCCAGTTGACTGTCACCTGGTTGATGCACCGGTATGACACCCTCAGTGGGCTTTAGGTAGTACTCTTTCTTGCAGCCGTTCGCCAACAAGGCAAGGGCTAGAGCGATGATGATGGTACTGACGAATTTGCGTGTGTACATCGGGTCGACTGGCTTATCGTAATTACGCATTCTTTTAACACAGTCCGCGCCTCCAGTGCTAGCAATCTATAACTTTTGATGCATATGCCGATGAGGTATGCCTGCATCCATGAATTCGTTGCCCATGACTTGAAAACCGAGCCTCTCATAGAAGGCCGTGGCATGGACCTGGGCATCCAGATAGACTTGGGCAAGGGACTGTTCGCGTCCCAGGTCTACAAGCCTTTGTATCATACGCGTGCCGATCCCCTGGCGGCGATATTCTTTCAGTACCGACATGCGTCCGATATGGCCGTCTTTCAGCATTCTTGCGCAGGCCACGGGTCGGCCACTGTCCCGCGCAAGCAGGTGGATCGCATCCGCGTCGAGGCCATCCCATTCAAGTTCCTCAGGAACCCCTTGTTCCTCAATAAATACCAAACGTCTGATACCGGCGATGGCCTCGCGATCCTGTGTCCAATTCGTCTGCACCAGCTCAATCATGTTCCGACTCCAGGTAGCCCAGCAGTCCCTGCTGGTGGAGGTTGAGCAGAAACGCCTGATCGAATTGGGTAGTGAAGCCGGCCAGGTCGTCGGCCGTGTAGTGGCGTCGATCGGCAATGAGTCTTATCAGGGAAGGGCTGACACCCTTGTGATCCCAATGCTGGCCGTTGATGTACATGCGTATGTCTCCATCGGCGAGGTAATAGGCAAAGCGTGTCTCTTCGCTGCGGTACAGGCTTTCTCCGGCGTGAAGCGGCGCGAGGAACTGCTCCATCGTTATGTCCTCGGAGAGGGGCTCGGGACCGACGCCGCGTACCGGGTCGGTGATGAAGCGACCAAACCATTCGTCCAGGGTCTCGTTATCCAGCGGCAGGCTGCGCATCATCTCATGGACACGCCGTTGGGCCTGGGGCGTGATCCGGCCAGACTGGTCCACGGCGGCCATATCGGGATCGCGGTAGAAGCTGTCCTCGCCCAGTTGTTGCAGGTACTCGATGAAATGCGACCACATCTGGTGCAGGGTCGGGGCACGAAAGCCGATGGAGTAAGTTATGCAGGGCCCCTGGGCCACACCGTAATGGGGAAGCCTGGGGGGCAGATAGAGCATGTCACCCGGCTCAAGCAACCACTCCTGTTCGGCCTCGAAGCCCTGCATAATACGCATCTCGATATCGGGAATCAGATCCGTCTCGTCGATCACCTGATTGGAGATCTGCCAGCGGCGCGTGCCGCTAGCCTGCAACAGGAATACATCGTAGTTGTCGACATGGGGTCCGACCGAGCCCTGGTCATCGGCATAGCTGATCATGATGTCGTCGAGCCGCCAGGAAGGCAGGAAGGCAAAATAGTCGAACATCTCGGCCACCTCCGGCAGGTGTCGATTCATCTCCTGTACCAACAGGGTCCAGTGACTGTCGGGGGTGTTGAGAAAATCGGCCTCCTCCAGGGGGCCGTGCTTGACCTGCCAGGGACGCTCTCCGTCCTGTTCGATTACCAGACGTGATTCCACATCCTCTTCCAGGGCAAGGCCGGCCAGTTCCTCCCCACTCAGGTGGCCCTGGAAGCCGGGCAGGGCCTGACGCACCAGCAGCGGTTTCTGCTGCCAGTAGTCACGCAGGAAGGTGTCGGGCGAGATGTCGCCCAGCAGGGTTTTCAATGTCATGGCGGACCGCTATTCGATGATAATGAGGGCCTCGTCGGGATTGACCGACTCGCCCTTGGCGACGTTCACCGCGGTGATCTTACCAGAGATGGGGGCCTGGACCTCGGTCTCCATCTTCATGGCCTCCGTAATGAGCATCGGATCTCCGGCCGCGACCGTATCGCCTTCCTTGACCAGTACCTCGACGATGGTACCGGGCATGGAGGTGGAGACGTGGCCGGGTTCGGTGGCCTTGGGGCGACCGCTGCTGGATTTGGCCGGGACGGGGACCTGACCATTGGCGGATGCGGGCGAGGCGTAGATCTCATCCAGCGCCTCCACCATGATCTCCTCGGGAACACCGTCGACGCTGACATACATGGGACGGTTGCTGCCGTCGGCCTGGTGACCGGAACCGGTGACCTTGATGTGATAGGTCTCCCCATGCAGGGTGACATTAAACTCGGTGGCGATGGCGCAGTATTGATTGTCGCCCTGGGCTTGCGGGGGTTCCAGTGGCTCAGGGACCAGCGTGCCTGCCTTGCGGCCCTCCAGGAACTGGCGCCCGATCTCGGGGAACATGGCGTAGGTAAGGACATCTTCCGGTGATTGGGCCAGATCACCGATTTGGTCGTGCAGGTGTTCCATTTCCGGCTCCAGCAGGTCGGCTGGTCGTCCCTCAATCACCTCTTCGTTGCCAATCGCCTGTTGTCGAACGACGCTGTTGACCGGGCCCGGGGCGTGACCATATCGACCCTGCAAGTAGAACTTCACTTCATTGGTAATGTTTTTGTAGCGCTCTCCTGTGAGCACATTGAGTACCGACTGGGTGCCAACGATTTGAGAGGTGGGGGTCACCAGGGGCGGATAGCCCAGGTCTTCGCGTACGCGGGGAATCTCGTCCAGCACCGCACCCATCTTGTCCAGCGCGCCCTGTTCCTTGAGCTGGTTGGAGAGGTTGGAAATCATGCCGCCGGGGACCTGATTGACCTGAACCCGGGTATCCTCGCCGGTGAACTCCGACTCGTATTGATGGTATTTCTTGCGTATCTCGCGAAAGTAAAACCCGATCTCCTGCAACAGTTCCAGGTCCAGCCCGCTGTCGTACTCGGTATCGCGAAAGGCAGCCACCATGCTCTCGGTGGAGGGGTGCGAGGTGCCGCCGGAGAAGGCGGAGATGGCGGTGTCGATACCAAAGGCACCATTCTCCACACCCTTCATCTGGCACAGTGCCGACAGCCCGGCGGTGGCATGGGAGTGGACCTGGATCGGGATAGCCAGTGCCTCGACCAGGGCCTTCACCAACTCGGCGCAGGCCTGCGGTGTGAGCAGGCCTGCCATGTCCTTGATGGCGATGGAGTCACAGCCCATGCGTTCCAGCTCCTTGCCCATGGCGACAAAGCTGGCGGTGTCATGGACCGGGCTGGTGGTGTAGCAAATGGCCCCCTGCGCATGTCTGTCCTGGGCCTTCACCGCCTCGATGGAGACCTGCATGTTGCGCGTGTCATTGAGGGCGTCAAAGATGCGAAAGACGTCGATGCCGTCGGCGGCGCAGCGTTCGATAAATGCCCTGACCACATCGTCGGAATAGTGTCGATAGCCGAGC
>JABURT010000201.1:0-632 GCA_014762495.1 Gammaproteobacteria bacterium
GTGCGGCCGAAGAGGAAGCGGGCGTCGTCCCAGCTCGGCGGGCCGAACGCGTTGTAGGCGTCGTTGGAGGCGCCGGTGCCCTCGCTGGGGATGCCGAAGATGTTCCGGTCGAGATCGTTGTTGGCGTTCTCGTCGTGGAAGGCGGCCAGCGCGTACTCGCCGGGCGGGACGTCCTCGAAGACGCAGTGGGCGCGGTGGCCTTCGATCGTGCGGTCCATCGCCTGCCCGACCGCGTGCTCCCGCCGCGTGGGGTAGCCGTCGCGTGCGCCCCAGATCGCGCAGAAGACGCGGCCGTCGTCGCTGCGGGTGACCACGGTGGCGACGATGCGACGGGGCTCGGTCGGGTCTCCGAGCGCGCCCGCCTGGGCGGCCGCGTCGGTCATCGGGACGGTCGCGGCCAGGAGGAGAAGACCGAGCAGGAGAGAGGGGAGGAGCCAGCGCACGGGCAAAGTATAACGAGGTCTGGCTGCGCTCCCACCCGCCTGCGGATCAGTGGCCGTGCTGGCCGTGCGGGTTGCGGACCCGACCCCCGTGAGCGTGGCAGCTCCGGTGCCCGCGCCGCTGACCGTGCCGCTGACCGTGCACCGTGAAGCCGAAGCTCATGCGCAGCGTGACGGCGCCCTCGATGCCTT
>JABURT010000201.1:642-1221 GCA_014762495.1 Gammaproteobacteria bacterium
CGCCACGTTCTGCGGCAGGTGATCCACGAGCGGGATCGTCAGCCGGCCGCCGATCGAGACCGGCCCGAAGGTCAGGCTCTGGCCGATGTGCAGGCCCGTGGAGCCGGCGAAGGCGCTCGTGGCCGTGCGGTGCGAGACGCCGACCTCGAGCCCGAACGCGCCCCAGCCTCCCGTGAGCCCGCCCGCCATGCGCCAGGCGTCGCCGAGCTCGTACTGCCCCTGCGCGAAGAGGCCGGTGTAGCCGTCGAGGCCCTGCGCCGGGTAGAGCTCGTAGCGCAGGTCCATGCCGAACCCGTGCTCGAGCTGCGCGCCTCCGCCGAAGCTGTAGAGCTTGCCGAGCCGGAGCACGCCGGAGGGGCCGTCGTCCTGTTGGGTTTCCTGAGCGAGCGCCGGAGAGGCTGCGAGCCCCAGCGCGAGGCCCAGCGCGATCGCCGTCATCCTCGTCATCATGCTGTCTCCATCCCCACCGAGGCGCGCCCGCCCCCCAGCGTTACGCATGGGGTCGTCCGCGCTTCTCCGCCAACCTATCACCGGGTCCGGAGCCCTTCACGGGCGCTCACGGCCGGTCGACGTCCTCGA
>JABURT010000089.1 GCA_014762495.1 Gammaproteobacteria bacterium
GAGCCACTATCGGTACCAGCAGTGCCACCCTGACCATTACCGAGGACGATGCCGCACCCTCGCAAGGCGGACTGGCCCTGGCCAGTACCGTCTATAGCGTGTCGGAAGACGGTAGCTCGGTGACCATTACCGTCAACCGCAGTGGCGGCAGTAGTGGAGCCGTGAGCGTGGACTATGCCACAACCGACGATACCGCCACGGCCGGCAACGACTACGTCGCCGCCAGCGGTACCCTCAACTGGTCCGATGGTGATGCCGCTTCCAAGAGCTTTACCATCACCATCAGTGATGACAGCGTGTATGAAGGTGATGAAGGATTTAACGTCAGCCTGAGCAACGTGACCGGAGGCGCCAGCCTCGGTGCGAGCAGTGCCACCGTCACCATTACCGAAGATGATGTTGCCAACCAGGCCCCCGCGGCTCCCACACTGATTTCAGTGGCGGACGGCAGCATCGACGTGGACGGCAGCAGCGTTACCCTTGAATGGAATGCGGTCAACGATCCCGATGGAGATGTCGTCACCTATACCCTGTATCACTGCGAGGATGCCAGCTTCACCGGTTGTAGCGGTATGCAGGTCGCCTCTGTGATGAACAGCCCGGTCATGCTGGCAGGTCTAGGAGGGGGCATGGGCCTTGCGATGCTCGGTATGATTGGAACCGGCACTAGAAGACAGCGTTTGTTCAGCCTGATCGCCGTCGTCATGATGACCGTGGTGCTCTCTGGTTGTGAGGGTAACATTGAGATCACTGTGGAACCGGTGAGCGGGGATGACAGATCAAATGCCATGAGCAACACTCTAACCGGTCTGCAGTCCGGCACCACTTACTATTGGAAGGTGGTGGCCAGTGACGGCATGGGTGGTGAAGCCAGCAGTGAGACCTGGTCGTTCACAACCTTGTAGTGATAAATAGAGTGAAAGAAAAAGGGCCCGAATGGGCCCTTTTTTGTGTGGCTAGCTGTTGTACTTGGACAAGCCCAGTTCATTCCAAAGTGTCAGGGTGGGTTCCACCCGGTTCATGGAATAGAAATGGAGCCCGGGACAACCGGCATCGAGCAATTGCTGGCTCATGCGCTGTACCATGTCCAGGCCGAAGGCCTTGATGGAATTGGAGTCATCGCCATAGCCTTCCAGTCGCTTGCGGATCCAACGAGGGATCTCGGCACCACAGGCATCGGAGAAGCGGGCCAACTGCTGATAGTTGGTGATCGGCATAATGCCGGGCACGATGGGGATATCCACGCCAAGCTTCTCGCAGTCTTCAACAAAGCGGAAATAGGCATCCGGGTTGTAGAAGTACTGGGTGATGGCGGAGTCGGCACCGGCCTTGGCCTTACGCGCAAAGTTTTCCAGGTCCGCCTGGGCCGATTTGGCCTGCGGGTGGATTTCCGGATAGGCCGCCACTTCGATATGAAAGTGGTCCCCGGTCTCGGCACGAATGAATTCCACCAGCTCGTTGGCATAGCGGAACTCACCGAACTCCTGCATGCCCGAGGGCATATCGCCGCGCAGGGCAACGATGTGCCGAATGTCGGCATCCATGTAGCGCTTCAACAGCTCGCGTATGTTTTCCCTGGTCGAACCGATGCAGGAGAGGTGCGGGGCGGCGTCAAAACCGGCCTGCTTGATCCCGACAACGGTCTCATAGGTCCCTTCCTGAGTGCTCCCACCGGCGCCGAAGGTGACAGAGAAAAACTTGGGGTTGAGCTTGCCCAACTCCTCGCGTGTTTCACGCAGGTTTTCTATGCCCTTATCGGTCTTGGGGGGGAAGAACTCAAAACTGAAGGTCTTTTCGAACGCTTTCTGTGAATTCATGTTTGTGGTCCTCTCTTATTGAGTAAGAGAAGGGGGCAACAATTGCTTGTTGCCCCCGCCCAATCTACCGATTAGTAACGGTAGTGATCGGGCTTGTAAGGACCTTCCACAGGTACGCCGATGTAGTCGGCCTGATCCTTGCTCAGCTCGGTCAGGTGAACGCCGATCTTCTTCAGATGCAGACGGGCAACCTTTTCATCCAGGTGCTTGGGCAGGATGTAGACCTTCTTCTCATACTTGTCGGCATGATTAAAGAACTCGATCTGTGCCATAACCTGGTTGGTGAAGGAGTTGGACATTACGAAGCTGGGGTGACCAGTACCGCAACCCAGGTTCACCAGACGACCTTCGGCCAGCAGGGTGATCTTCTTGCCGTCGGGGAACTTGATCTGATCCACCTGGGGCTTAATGTTGATCCACTCGTACTTGCGCAGGCTCTCGACCTGGATCTCATTATCGAAGTGGCCGATGTTACAAACAATGGCCTGATCCTTCATGCCAGCCATGTGGTCATGGGTGATGATGTCCTTGTTACCGGTTGTGGTGACAAAGATATCGGCCTTGTCTACAGCCTCTTCCAGGGTTACCACGCGATAGCCTTCCATCGCCGCCTGCAGGGCACAGATGGGATCGATTTCGGTGATCCATACGTTACAACCCAGGCCACGCAGTGACTGGGCGGAACCCTTACCAACGTCGCCGTAACCGCAGACCACGGCAATCTTACCGGCGATCATGACGTCGGTGGCACGCTTGATGGAGTCAACCAGGGACTCACGGCAGCCGTAGAGGTTGTCGAACTTGGACTTGGTAACCGAGTCGTTGACGTTCATGGCGGGGAACATCAGCTCGCCGCTCTTCTGCATTTCATACAGGCGGTGTACACCGGTGGTGGTCTCTTCGGTGACGCCCTTGATGCTTTCGCCAATCTTGGTCCACATCTTGGGATCACGTTCGAAGTTGCGCTTCAGCACACCCAGTACGGCACGCATCTCTTCATTGTCGCCTTCCTTGGGCTCGGGGATGGCACCGGCCTTTTCGTATTCAACACCCTTGTGAACCAGCAGGGTGGCGTCGCCGCCATCATCCAGGATCATGTTGGGCAGCTTGCCGTCGGGCCAGGTCAGGGCCTGCTCGGTGCACCACCAGTACTCTTCGATGGTCTCGCCCTTCCAGGCAAAGACAGGGATACCGGCTGCGGCGATGGCGGCCGCGGCATGGTCCTGGGTGGAGAAGATGTTACAGGAGACCCAGCGTACCTCGGCACCCAGTTCAACCAGGGTTTCGATCAGTACGGCGGTCTGGATGGTCATGTGCAGGCTGCCCATGATGCGTGCGCCCTTAAGCGGCTTCTCTTTGCCGAACTCTTCGCGCAGGGCCATCAGGCCGGGCATTTCGGTTTCAGCGATTTCAATTTCTTTACGGCCAAAATCAGCCTGGCCAATATCGGCAACCTTGTAATCGGTAAAAGTGGACATTCTCACTCTCCATTATTTTTTAGGTAATGTGGGTGAGCGCCGTTGTTCATTTCGAATGTCCTGAGCCTGACGGTCGAAAGACCGCTGCAGCGCCCCTCAGGACATGAGGATTCAACATAGTTTAGTCACACAAGACGAAAGGAACACGTCGTTGTGTAATTCTGGTGACTTGGTACCCCGGCAGTCAGCTAGGTGAGCCGGGGTCAAGACACCAGATGGGAGGGGTGTTACAGGCCGGCTGCAGAACGCAGGGCGTCGGCCTTGTCGGTCTTCTCCCAGGAGAAGTTCGGCTCTTCACGACCGAAGTGACCGTAGGCGGCTGTGTCCTTGTAGATAGGACGCAGCAGGTCGAGCATGCTGACCAGGCCCTTGGGACGCAGGTCAAAGTGCTCGCGGACCAGTTCAACGATACGGTCTTCGTTGACCTTACCGGTACCGAAGGTGTCTACGCTGATGGAAGTGGGCTCGGCTACACCGATGGCGTAGGAGACCTGGATCTCGCAGCGCTCGGCCAGGCCGGCGGCGACGATGTTCTTGGCCACATAACGACCGGCGTAGGCGGCGGAACGGTCAACCTTGGACGGGTCCTTACCGGAGAAGGCACCGCCACCGTGACGACCCATACCACCGTAGGTATCGACGATGATCTTACGGCCGGTCAGACCGCAGTCGCCAACCGGACCACCGATAACGAAACGGCCGGTGGGGTTAATGTGGAACTTGGTGTCCTTGGAGATCCATTCGCTCGGCAGAACCGGCTTGATGACGCTCTCCATCACGGCTTCCTGAAGATCCTTCAGAGAGATGTCTTCATCGTGCTGGGTCGAGAGTACCACGGCGTCAATGGCGACGGGCTTGTTGTTCTCGTAGCGGAAGGTCACCTGGCTCTTGGCGTCGGGACGCAACCAGGGCAGTTCGCCGTTCTTGCGTACTTCGGCCTGGCGCTTGACCAGACGGTGAGAGTACAGGACCGGCGCAGGCATGAGGACATCGGTTTCATTGGAGGCATAACCGAACATCAGGCCCTGGTCACCGGCGCCCTGTTCCTTGTCGTCGCCCTCGTCGACACCCATCGCGATATCGGCAGACTGCTTGTCGAGAGAGACCAGCACGGCGCAGGTTTCGTAATCGAAGCCCATTTGTGAGCTGTTGTAGCCGATGCGCTTCACGGCTTCGCGTGCCACGTCGGTGTAATCCACGGTGGCCTGGGTGGTGATTTCGCCGGACAAGATGATCATACCGGTGTTGATCATGGTCTCGCAGGCAACACGTGACTTCGGATCTTGTTCCAGGATGGCATCCAGAATAGAGTCGGAGATCTGGTCAGCAACCTTGTCAGGATGACCTTCAGATACAGATTCGGATGTAAACAGATAACTGTCTGGCATGTATAAATTCCCCTAATCCTTGATTAGTTTCTTGGCTAAAAGTTTTCTCGTCTCAATGCGTAAGCCAGCCATTATACCTTTTTTCACCCCCTTCTGGCTAATCCGCGCCGAATTTGGATCTGTCTTATAAGGTATAAAAAAACCCTGCGACGGGTTCGTAGCCCCCTTAGAACGCCACATAAGTCGTTGTTTTTGTATAAGTTATAAGCTTGCCTAATGGGGCCAGGAGAAGATCACTATTGCCCAAGCTGTGGGAATGAGGGAAAATTGCGTGCTTATTTGCGCGCTGGGCCGGTATCCGCGTCTCCAACAAGCCATAACATGCACCATGAGACGCATAGACAAAGGGCTGTCCCTTATAACCATCGAACGTTGCCGCCAAATAGAGAGTG
>JABURT010000142.1 GCA_014762495.1 Gammaproteobacteria bacterium
ATGAGTCCGTTCAGGAATGGGCGTGTAATGATCGGTGATGAGCAGAATTCGAAAATGATCGTAACGCCTCATTCCTTCTAAGACAGGGCCAACAACAAGAGAGTCAAACTGTTCAATGGCTTTAATTTTCAGATCTACATCTCCGCTGTGCGCCGCTTCATCTGGCGCTTCAACATGCAAGTAGAGAAAATCCATTATTTCCAAATTTGCTAATGTATATTCAACCTTACCCTCATAATTTGTATCCAGATAACCTGTAGCGCCCGGAACGTCGATCGGTTTCAAACCAGCGTACACACCGATACCTTTGAGCAGATCAACCGCGGAAATCACACCACCCGAGAGGCCGTACTTATCCTTGAACTTTGGTAAATTGGGCGCTTTCCCCTGCCCCCAAAGCCAAATTGAGTTGGCGAGCAGGTCAGGGTTTTCTTGTTTGAAGGATGCGAATAGCGGCCAGGAGCCCCTTATGAGCTCATCCAGACGTGAAAAAGTGGCCTCGTTTAGATACTGATCCACACGTTGTCCCAACATATCGTGAGGCGGTACGCTCGGAAGATCTACCCTTCCCTTCGTCCATACCATTGAATGACGATAGCTGACCCCAGGATAGAAATGGGTCATTTCGTCTCCAAATGTATCCTCTAGTTTTTTTACAATTGGTTCGGCCACTTCGCTGCTAATATGACCTCCAGCATAATCTTCCATAATAATTTCAGCGCCGGAACCAAAATCAAGGCGCACAAGATTGCATCTGTAGGCCACATCATCATCACCGAGCTCAATACCCATATTGGCGGCTTCCAGGGGGGCTCGACCGGTATGATAAACATTTGGATCGTAACCCAAAATATTCAGGTTTGCTATATCGCTTCCTGCTTCCTTGCCTTCCGGGATGGTATGGACAAGACCCATCCGACCATGGGTGGCGATATAATCCATATTGGGCGTTTTTGCCGCCTGAAGGGGTGTCAGACCGGAAAGACTGTCCAGGGGGTAATCGCCCATTCCGTCACCTACGAGAACCAGGTATTTTATAGATTCTTGCACAGAAATAAAACTCCGTTAGACGCTTTATTGTTTTTCAACTCTTATCAGTGTCGTTTTATCAGGAATAACGCTCAGATTATCGATCAAACTTAGGGCTTTTCTCACATTGGCTTCACGCGCTTCATGGGTCATCATTACAATGGGCACTCCCCTGCCCTGACGG
>JABURT010000022.1 GCA_014762495.1 Gammaproteobacteria bacterium
CGATAAAGATTGTGATCTTTCTATTATTCAAGGCATGAAAGTTGCGATTATCGGTTTTGGTTCGCAAGGCCATGCACACGCAGCTAACCTGCAAGATTCAGGTGTTGATGTTACGGTTGGTTTACGCCCTGGTTCTTCTTCGATCAAGAAAGCAGAAGGGTATGGCTTAAAAACAGCTGATGTCGCAACAGCGGTTGCGGGCGCGGATGTGGTTATGATTCTGACGCCGGACGAATTCCAGTCAGTGCTTTATAAAGAAGAAATCGAACCAAACATCAAGCAAGGTGCTGTATTAGCCTTTGCACATGGGTTTGCTATCATCTATAACCAAATTGAACCTCGTAAAGATTTAGACGTTATCATGATCGCGCCAAAAGCACCGGGTCATACGGTTCGTTCTGAATTTGTTCGTGGTGGTGGGATTCCTGATCTAATCGCTATTCAGCAAGACGCTTCTGGTAAAGCGAAAGAGATTGCTCTTTCTTACGCATCAGGTGTTGGTGGTGGTCGTACAGGGATCATCGAAACGACTTTCCGTGATGAGTGTGAAACAGACCTATTTGGTGAGCAAGCGGTATTGTGTGGTGGAGCTGTTGAATTGGTTAAAGCTGGTTTCGATACACTGGTTGAAGCGGGTTATGAGCCAGAAATGGCTTACTTTGAGTGTTTGCATGAACTTAAGCTGATCGTTGACTTGATGTTTGAAGGCGGGATTGCAGACATGAACTACTCTATCTCAAACAACGCTGAGTACGGTGAGTATGTCACCGGTCCTCGCGTCATCAACGATGAGTCTCGTGCTGCGATGCGTGAAGCGTTGAAAAACATTCAAACAGGTGAATATGCTAAGCAATTCATTCTTGAAGGGCAGTCAAACTATCCTTCAATGACGGCGGCACGTCGTTTGAATGAAGAGCATGGTATTGAAGTCGTTGGTAGAAAGCTACGTGCGATGATGCCTTGGATTGCGTCAAACAAGATTGTTGACCAAGAAAAGAACTAATTATGTTAAGGGCTCAGTTCCCTTGTATGTGATCTTTTGAAAAGCCCGCTTTATGCGGGTTTTTTTACGCCTGTCGGAAACCAATAAAAATGACCAGGCCTGGCAAAAAACACGTGTCAGAATTAAACCTGTTAATGTTGCTAAAAGCCCTGTTTATCAGGCGGGAAAGATATTGTTGATCTTATGTATCTTATACACATCTGACGCTGC
>JABURT010000021.1 GCA_014762495.1 Gammaproteobacteria bacterium
CCCTCGCCGTGGAGCCGGGCGGCTACCGCGTGATCCCACGCCGCGAGGGCTACGAGGAGGCCGCCATCGAGGTGACCGCGTCGCGCGGCGCGGAGCGCACGGTGGAGCTCTCCCTGACGCCCATCCTCGGCACCGTGCAGCTCGTGGGCGGCCCGGCCGGCGCGGAGGTGCGCGTCGACGACCCCGAGTCCGATCCGGTCGGCACCGTGCCTGGCGACGTGCAGATCGTCCCGGGCACGCACACCCTCATCATCGACGCCCCCGGACACCAGACCGAGCGCGTGGAGGTCGAGGTCGCCCCGCGGCAGACCCTCCGGCGCAGCGTGGAGCTCGCGCTCCAGACCGGGACCGTGCTGGTCGACGTGCAGGAGCGCGGCGCGCTGATCGAGCTCGACGGAAACGCGGTCGGCTTCACCCCGGCCGTGCTCGACGACGTGCCCGCCGGCCCGCACACGGTGCGCATCAGCCGCTCGGGCTTCCGCGCGTTCGAGGAGTCGATCGAGGTCACGCCCAACGCGCAGACCGAGGTCGAGGTGCGCCTGCGCCTCCAGCAAGAGGTCACCGCCGCCTCGCGCCAGACGGAGAGCGTCTACGAGGCGCCCGCGAGCGTCACCATCATCCCGCAAGAGGAGCTGCGCGCCTTCGGCTTCCAGCCCGTCTGGGACGCGCTCGGCGGCCTGCGCGGCGTCTACCAGACCAACGACCGCAGCTACGCCTCGCTCGGCTTCCGCGGCTTCTCGCAGCCGCAGGACTATGGCAACCGCCTGCTCGTCCTGACGAACGGGCACGTCATGAACGACGACCTGCTCGGCTCGAGCTACGTCGGCTTCGACGCGCGCAGCGACCTGATGGACATCGAGCGCATCGAGGTGGTGCGCGGCCCGGGCTCGGCGCTCTATGGCACCAACGCGTTCCTCGGCGTGATCAACCTGGTCAGCCGGGACCGGGACACGCTGATGCCGCCGCACGCGTCGATCGCCACCGAGGGCATCCGCATGGCGCGCCTGCGGGTGGGCGGCGGCACGCGCTTCGACCGCGACACGGGCTTCTGGGCGAGCGCGAGCGGCCTCTACTCGCAGGGCGAGGACCTCTACGCGCCGGACCTGACGACGGCGCCCGACGGCTTCGTGCGCGCCGCGGACAGCTTCTACGCCGTCACCTTGTACACATCCCCGGGCCCCCGGTCGCGGAGGGGACCTCGTATGCCGTC
>JABURT010000020.1 GCA_014762495.1 Gammaproteobacteria bacterium
GTCGATACACAGCCCCTGATGTGACCATGTCCGTGAACCCCGATCTCTTTAACGACAATCCTACCGAGGCCCCGTTTCAACCCCTGGCCGATCGCATGCGTCCGCGCCGACTCGATGAGTATTTCGGCCAGGACCATCTGCTGGGGCCCGGCAAACCGCTGCGCCAGTCGCTGGAGAATCACAACCTGCATTCGATGATCTTCTGGGGCCCACCCGGCACCGGTAAGACCACCCTGGCCAAGATGATCGCAAACCAGGCCGAGGCCCAGTTCTTGAGCCTCTCGGCGGTGCTCTCCGGGGTCAAGGAGATCCGCGCCGCCATCGATGAAGCCAAGCGCGCCAAGGGAGAGCAGGGGCAGGGCACCGTGCTCTTCGTCGACGAGGTACACCGTTTCAACAAGTCGCAACAAGATGCCTTTCTGCCCTATGTCGAAGACGGGACCGTGATCTTCATCGGCGCGACGACGGAAAATCCATCCTTCGAACTCAATAACGCGCTGTTATCAAGGGCCAGGGTCTACGTCCTCAAGGCCCTGGACCCGGTGGCCATTCGCCAGATCATCGACCACGCCATCGACGATGAAGAGCGTGGCCTGGGTAATCTCAAACTCGATTTTCCCGAGCCGCTGCGCGACCTGGTGGCGAGCGCCGCCGACGGCGACGCACGTCGTGCCCTGAACCTCATCGAAATCACCACGGACCTGGCCGATGACACGGCCATCGACGAATCGCTGATCCAGCAGGTACTGGCCGGCGGTACCTCGCGGCGCTTCGACAAGGGTGGCGAGGCCTTTTACGATCAAATCTCGGCCCTGCATAAATCGGTACGTGGCTCCAAGCCCGATGCCGCCCTGTACTGGTTTGCACGCATGGTGGACGGCGGCTGCGACTCGCTCTACATCGCCCGACGTGTCGTGCGCATGGCCTCGGAGGATATCGGTAACGCCGACCCGCGCGGCCTGCAACTTGCCCTCAACGCCTGGGACACCCAAGAGCGCCTCGGCAGCCCCGAGGGCGAACTGGCCATCGCCCAGGCCATTGTCTACCTCGCCTGCGCGCCCAAGAGCAATGCCGTCTACACGGCCTGGAATACCGCCCTGGCGGAGGCGGCCGAGCACGGCTCGCTGGAGGTTCCTTATACCCACCTGACGCTGCCAGCGAAAGAGGGGGAGGAAGACTAGGGGGTCGCCGTGCATGCCAAAAAAAAA
>JABURT010000068.1 GCA_014762495.1 Gammaproteobacteria bacterium
CGGACTTGCTGGCTGCCTTTTTCTTGGTTGCGTACTTCTTCTTGGTCGCGGCCTTCTTCTTGGTCGTAGACTTCTTCTTGGTCGCGGACTTCTTCTTGGTCGCAGCCTTTTTCTTGGTTGCGGCCTGTTTCTCTTCAGTCTCGGCGTCCTGAGTCGCTTCCTCGGCGGCGGGCTTGGCCTCTTCGGCCGCAGGTTCCTTCTCGGCAGCCGGGGCGGCTGTCTCGGCCTTGGCCGCAGGGGCCTCCTCTTCTACCTCGATGAAGTCATCCTTGCCGGAGGCCGGGATGGATTCGCGACCCAGCAGGATCGCTTCGGCGACACCCTTGGTGTAGAGGCGAATGGCGCGAATGGCGTCGTCGTTGCCGGGGATCATGTAGTCCACGCCCAGCGGGGTGTGGTTGGTATCGACCACGGCCACCACGGGGATGCCGAGCTTGACGGCTTCCTGGATGGCGATCTTCTCATGGCCCACGTCGATGACGAACAGGGCGTCGGGCAGGCCGGGCATGTTCTTGATACCGCCCATGCTGCGTTCCAGCTTGGCCATTTCACGGCTCAGCATCAGCGCCTCTTTCTTGCTCAGGCGCTCGAAGGTGCCGTCTGCGGCCATGGTCTCAAGGTCCTTGAGGCGCTTGATGGACTGCTTGACGGTCTTGTAGTTGGTGAGCATGCCGCCCAGCCAGCGGTGGTTTACAAAGGGCATGCCGCAACGCTCGGCCTCTTCGCGAATGGCGTCGGTAGCGGAACGCTTGGTGCCGACAAACAGCACGTTACCCTTCTTGGACGCGAGGCGGCTGATGAAATTCATCGCCTCTTCGTACAGCGGCAGGGTCTTTTCCAGGTTAATGATGTGGATTTTATTGCGGGCACCAAAGATATAGGGTGCCATCTGGGGATTCCAGTAACGGGTCTGGTGGCCAAAGTGTACACCGGCCTCCAGCATATCTCGCATGGATACGTCAGCCATGATTACTCCTGATTATCCGGGTTAGTCCTCCATGCACCCCATATAACCGACCCTTTTTCAGCGGGCACCCGGGCATATGTGTCGGTGCATGTGTGTAGTGTGTCCCGTCTTCGTTAAACAGATTTGCGAAACGGGCGCGCGATTTATACCATAACTGTCCTCGCGACTCAACGAAGACGCCCCATTTTTGTTAGGGGAATCCGGAGTCTACACCGCCCATTTGACCCATTTGAGACTAGGCATGAGCGTAAGCATTAAAACGCCCGAAGAAATTGAAAAGATGCGCGTCGCCGGCCGCCTGGCCGCCGAGGTACTGGAGATGATCGAGCCCCACGTCAAGGCCGGTATTACCACCGACGAGCTGGACGCCATCTGCCACGACTATATTGTCAACCAGCAGGGCGCGATCCCGGCGCCCCTGAATTATCACGGTTTCCCCAAATCCATCTGCACCTCGGTGAATCACGTCATTTGCCACGGCATACCCAGCAACAAGAAGCTGAAAAAGGGCGATATCGTCAATATCGACGTGACCGTCATCAAGGACGGCTACCACGGCGACACCAGCAAGATGTTCACCGTCGGCAAGCCCAGTGTCATGGGCCAGCGTCTTATCAATATTACCTACGAGTGTATGCAGACCGGCATCGAGATGGTCAAACCGGGTGTGCAATTGGGCGACATCGGCCACGCCATCCAGCAGCACGCAGAGGCCAATAATTACACCGTAGTACGGGAATACTGCGGTCACGGCATCGGCAAGAATTTCCACGAGGAGCCGCAGGTGCTCCACTACGGCAAGCCCGGCACCGGCCTCACCCTCGAGCCCGGCATGACCTTCACCATCGAACCCATGGTGAATTCGGGCAAGCGCGACGTGAAGTTGCTGCCGGACGGCTGGACCGTGGTCACCAAGGACCATAGCCTGTCGGCGCAATGGGAGCACACCATTCTGGTCACTGAGGACGGTCACGAGGTCCTCACTCGGCGCCAGGAAGAGTCGCACTGGTCATGACCCAGGTTGCCCAACTGCTGGAAACACTGGATCGTCACCTGGATGACGGCACCCCCACCATCAAGGCCTACAAAGAGACGCTGAGTGAATCGCGCCAGTGGATGCGCGAGGCGTTCGAATCAGGCGCCCCGGTAGAGGAACTGGTCCAACACCGCGCAGGCCTGGTGGATGCCATACTCAGCCATAGCTGGGAGGGGTTTTTCCCCGAGAAAGCAGACGATATTACCCTTGTCGCGGTGGGCGGCTACGGCCGCGGTGAGCTCCACCCCGCCTCCGACATCGATATCCTCATCCTGCTCAAACAGGACGACGACAAGTACCGGCAAGCGCTTGAGGGATTCATCACCTTCATGTGGGACATCGGTCTGGAACTGGGTCACAGCATCCGCTCACTGGCCGACTGCGTACGCGAGGCCGAAGCCGATATCACGGTGGCCACCAACCTGATGGAGTCCAGGCTGATTTACGGTCCCGATGCCCTGTTCCAGCAACTGCGCGAACAGACCGGTCCCGACACTATTTGGTCCTCCAAGGCCTTTTTCGAGGCCAAGTTACAAGAACAGCGCAATCGTCATCACAAGTATCACGATACCGCCTATAACCTGGAGCCCAATGTCAAAGAGGGCCCCGGAGGCCTGCGCGACATACAAATGATCGGCTGGGTAGCCAAGCGTCATTTCGATGCCGATACCCTTCGCGAGCTGGTCGACCATGACTTTCTCACCGAATCCGACTACCAGGACCTGTGGGAGGGCCAGGTATTCCTGTGGCGCGTGCGCTTCGCCCTGCACCTGATCACCGGCCGCCACGAAGACCGCTTGCTGTTCGACCACCAGCGTACCATCGCCAGGCAGTTCGGCTACCAGGACGAAGGCCACAGCATGGCGGTTGAACTGTTCATGAAGCAGTATTACCGCACCATCATGGAACTCAACCGACTCAACGAGATGCTTTTGCAGCTGTTCCAGGAAGAGATCCTGCTGGCTGAGGACACCTCGCCGCCCTTTCCCATCAACGAACGCTTTCAGATCCGCAAGGGCTTTCTCGAGGTCAGTGAGAACGATACCTTCGAGCAACACCCCACGGCCCTGCTCGAACTCTTCCTGCTTATGGAACAACGACCGGACCTGCTCGGCGTTCGTGCCAACACGATTCGACTGGTGCGCGAGAATGTACACCTTATCGACGAGGAGTACCGCCAGCTGCCGGAGGCACGTCGCCTGTTCCTGGAGATCCTGTCGCAACCCAAGGGCGTGACTCACGAGATACGTCGCATGAATCGATACGGCGTGCTTGCGGCCTATCTACCGGTGTTCGGCAAGATCGTCGGCCTGATGCAGCACGACCTGTTTCACGTCTATACCGTCGACGAACATACCTTAACCGTCCTGCGCAATGTGCGTAGGCTGACCATCACCGAATACGCCCATGAGTTTCCGCTGGCCAGCAATATTATCGGGTCGCTGGACAGGCCCATGCTGCTCTATATTGCCGCGCTGTTTCATGATATCGCCAAGGGCCGAGGCGGTGATCACTCGGAACTGGGGGCGAAAGATGCCGAGCTGTTCTGCCGCGAGCACGGCCTGAATGACACGGATACGGAGCTGGTGGTTTGGCTGGTAAAAAACCACCTGGTGATGTCGCGCACCTCGCAACGCAAGGATATCAGCGATCCCGATGTCATTAATGAGTTTGCCGCTCTAGTGGGCGATCAACGCCACCTGGACACACTCTTCATTCTGACCATGGCGGACATACGCGCCACCAGCCCGACGGTATGGAATTCCTGGAAACACGCCCTGTTAGAGGACCTCTACCGCTCCACCTCCGCACTCCTTGAGCGCGGTTTGCAAAACCCGTTGCAGGAAAATGAGTTATTGCAGGAGGTCAAACAGGAGGCCATGGAAAGCCTGCGCCATCAACAGATTGGTCAGGAAGGGATCGAATGGCTGTGGCAACGGCTGCCGGATGAATATTTTCTGCATTATTCGGTCAATGAGGTGGTCTGGCACGCCTTGTCCATCCTAACCGCCGATGCGGATGAGATCCCCCTCGTCAGGGTTCGTCAACAAACCACTCGCGGCGGCACCGAGGTCTTCATCTATGCACCGGTGCAGCCAAGGCTGTTTGCACAGACCACGGCCACTATCGAACGCATGGGCCTGACCGTGGCCGATGCCCGCTTGCTCTCCTCGACCGACGGCTTCAGCTTCAACACCTTCATGGTACTGGAAGAGAACGGTCGCCCCATCAGCGAGCCGATGCGAGTGGATGAGCTACTGCTCACCCTGGAAGACATCCTGTCACAACCGGATCGTCTACCTGAGATTCACGATCGCAGCCTGCCACGTCAACTCAAACACTTTCCCATTACTACCCGGGTTGAATTCAAACCGGACGAATACGAGGATCGCACCGCCTTCGAGGTCCATACCATGGACCGGCCTGGACTGCTGGCACGCATTGCCAGGCTGCTGCTTGAACATCATGTGTTCATACGCAACGCCCGTATCACCACCCTGGGCGAACGAGCCGAAGACGTTTTTATCGTCACTGATGAGAAAGGGGGACCGCTGGATACGCCTCAACAGGAGGCACTGAAGGAGGCGATCATCCTGGCACTGGATGAGGCCTAAGGTAACACCGTTAGTTGTCGCTACGCTCGGTCTGGTAGCCGGCGATGATGTCGTCGAGATCCTGCTGACTCAGTTCGAGTTTGTCACGCAGGCTCTCCAGATCATCGGGCATGTTTTCGATGGGGTGTTTGCGGGTTTGGGGCAGGCTGTTGAGAATGTGATGGGCCAGGGCCAGCACGGCCATGTGGTAATCCACGTCGCGGCCCAGCATGTCGAGTTCTTCCATCTCGGTCATGCCATTGATGGCGTAGAAGGTCATTTCGGGCAGGCGCATTTCATCCAGCAGGCGGGTCAAAAGTTCATTGTGGTCGACACCAAAGACCTGCTTTTCCACTACTTCCAGGGGCAACTCTTCTTTTAGTGAGGTATCCACAACC
>JABURT010000019.1 GCA_014762495.1 Gammaproteobacteria bacterium
GCGTGCGCCTCCACCAGCCGCTTGACGATGGAGAGCCCGAGGCCCGTGCCGCCGTGCTCGCGCGTGGAGCTGCCGTCGACCTGATAGAAGGCGTCGAAGATCTTGTCTTGCTCGCCGCTGGGGATGCCCGGCCCCTGGTCGCTCACCGAGATCTCGAGCGCGGTCTTCGGCGCGGCCATGAGCACGAAGCCCATCCCGTCTCCGCCTCCCTCGCTCTCCAGCTCGACCGAGCGCACGCTCAGCGTGACGGTGCCGCCCCGCGGAGAGAACTTCACGGCGTTCTCGGAGAGGTTGAAGAGCACCTGCTTGATCCGGACGGGGTCGACCGCGAAGGGGTGCAGCGCGCCCTCGACGTTCACCGCCATCTTCACGGACTTCTTCTCGGCCGCGGGGGTCATGGTCTTGGCGACCTCGTCGAGCAGCTCCGCCGGATCGATGAGCTCGCGCTTGAGCGGCAGGTTGCCTTGCTCGAGCTTGCCGAGGTCGAGCAGGCTGCTGATCAGCGCGAGCAGGTGATCGCCCTTGCCCCGGATGGTCTCGACGAACTCGGCTTGCTCCTCGTTGAGGTCGCCCGCGATCCCGGTGGCGAGCATGTCGCTGTAGCCGATGATCGACGTCAGCGGCGTGCGGAGCTCGTGGCTGACGGTGGCGAGGAAGTTGGACTTCAGCCGGTCGAGCTCCTTCAGGCGATCGAACGCCTCCTGCAGCTCCTCGTTCTTCTCGCTCAGGGTGCGGTAGCTCTCGCGCACGCTCGCGACGTGCATCTGGCTGGTCAGGAACGCCCGGTGCCCGCTGAAGATGATCAGGTCGAGGATGTGCGTCAGGTGCTCGGAGAGGCGGTCGGCCGTCTCCTCGCGCACCCGGGGCATCTCCATCAGCCCGCTGCGCGCTTGCTCCGGGTCGATGTCCGGGTCGAGCACGAGCAGCGAGCGCGGGACCTCTTTCTTCTCGGCGGGGAGGTAGGGGCCGATCACGAAGCGCCCGAGCCGCCGCCCCTGGTAGTCGATCGGCACGATGCGATAGACGGCGCCCGTGAAGCAGGGGTGGACCACCACGCCGTCCTGCGGGTCGATGCCCTTCACCTCGGAGACGAGCGCGCTGCACGCGGGCCGGCCCTGCTTGAGGGTGTTGACGTAGCGGCAGATCTCGCGGCTCTCGTGCACGTCGGCCAACAGCGTGCCGTCGTGAGTGAAGACCCGGA
>JABURT010000018.1 GCA_014762495.1 Gammaproteobacteria bacterium
GCCACCGGCTCCTCGGCGTGCTGCTTTCCGTCGCCTCCATCGTTCTCCTGATGACCTACGCCATCATGCCCGCGTTGACGCGCGCGGGGTCCGCATGGCTGCGGCGCGACGGGCGAGGAGTCGATCGCCAGGAGAGCTGCTGAATCCGGAGCGAGGGACGAGAGTCACGTGCCCCGGCCGTAGCAGGTCAGCGTAGATCCCCGGAGTCCAGGGTTCCCGAGGGCGTGAACCCGAGTTCACGGTCTGCGTGGCAACCCAGGGATCGAGCCTCTCTCGATGTGAAGAAGAGGGATTCGGGACATGGTTCGCTCCTTGCTGCGGCCGCGTCCTCTCAGCGTGCTAGGCGCATCCCTTGGAACGGAGTCTCTCATGTTCGTATCTGTGAAGAAGACGCTTCTTCTCCTCTTCGGTGTCCACGCCCTGATCGGCTGCAGCGACCCGGCACCTCTCACCGATGGCGGTGTCGCCGCGGACGGCACGACCACGGGCGAGGATGCCGCGACGGCTTCCTGCGTCGACGGCACACGGCAGGTCCTCCCGCCGACCGCGCTCGACGGCGTGGACGCGGAGCTCGATGGCAGCGACGTCGCCATCGCCGCGGTGTTCGCGGGGGAGGCCGAGGCCTACCTCCAGGTGCTCCGGCCGGACGGCACTCATCGGATCGAGCCGCTCGCGGTCGCCGGGCTCCCCGAAGCGCCGGCCAGCTCGTTCATCTCCTCGCGACACGTGGACCTCGAGGTATCGGAGCACGGGTACGCGGTCGCGTGGGCGACCTTCGAAGAGGGGGACGCCGACACGTTCCTGCCTGACAACAACCGATCGAGCGTCGCAACGTATGTTACGGATCGGGACGGGACGCCCATCTCCGGGTCGAGCGCACGATCCCTCGCCAGAGCCGCCTACGACCACCACGTCGAGACGAGCTTCCCGCGGGTCAACTGGATGGGGGAGGGTGTGTGGTTCACGTGGTCGGACCGTCGCACCCGCGAACGTACGACTGGCCAGGTTCGACAGGCTTCGGGCATCTACGGCCGGCGGCTGGACTCGTCGTCGGGCACCTGGTCCGACCCGGAGATGCTGGTCGAGTGGGCCTCCTCCTCCGAGCGCTTCGCCGCGGCCGCGGGCCCGGAGCGCCTCTACGCGGCCTGGATCGCCGGCGGCAGCGATGCTCGCCCGCACGTCGCCGCGCTGCCCGCTCT
>JABURT010000017.1 GCA_014762495.1 Gammaproteobacteria bacterium
TTTTTTTTTGTTACTCTTCCCGCTACCCCCGCGTGCTCCACTGGTTCGTTCTCCGGCTGCGTCATATGTGTATATGTGTCATGCCCTCCCCTAGTCATACATCCTCCTCGTCGCAGTCTTCTTCGTCCACGCAGTCGAAGGTGCAGCTCTCCCCGCAGCCGTCCCCGGGCTCGTCGTTGCCGTCGTCGCACTCCTCTCCGTCCGCCGCGTCGATGTAGCCGTCGCCGCAGTCGCTCTCGACGCAGTCCCCGTCGACGCAGATCAGGCCCACGTCGCACTCGGTGCCGTCGGCCGCGTCCGCGCAGTCGACCGCCTTGCCGGTGAGCGTGCCGTCGACGATCACGGAGCAGCCACCGCCGAGCGCGGCGACGATGAACAGAGCGTACAGGTGAGAAAGACGAAGACGCATCGGACCCCCAGGAGGTAAGGCTCGCGAGCATAACGCAGCCGGCGCGAGTTGGCCGAGAAGCGGTCTACGGTAGCCACCGGAACACGACGCCTCTATCCTGCGGACGTGTCCCTTCGCATCGACCAGGACCACAGCCGGTTCAAACAGATCGTTCGCGGGCGGATCCGGAAGAACCTGCGCCAGTACATCTCCCAGGGGGAGCTGATCGGCAAGCAGGGCAAGGACGTCGTCAGCATCCCGATCCCGCAGATCGACATCCCGAAGTTTCGCTACGGGGACAAGCAGCAAGGGGGTGTGGGCCAGGGCGACGGCGACGAGGGCGATCCGGTCGGCGGCGAAGAGGGCGAAGGCGACGGCAAGGGCGAGGCCGGCAAGGACGCCGGACAGCACGTGCTCGAGGTCGACGTCACGCTCGACGAGCTGGCGGAGATCCTCGGCGAGGAGCTCGAGCTTCCGAACATCGAGAACCGCGGCAAGTCGAAGATCATCGACCAGAAGGACCGCTACGTCGGCATCCGGCGCGTGGGCCCGAACTCGCTGCGGCACTTCAAGCGCACCTACAAGGCGGCGCTGAAGCGGCAGATCGTCATGGGGACCTACAACGCGGGCAACCCCATCGTGATCCCGACGCGCGACGACATGCGCTACCGCTCCTGGAAGACCGAGGAGGAGCCGGTCGCCAACGCGGTCATCATCTACATGATGGACGTCTCCGGCTCGATGGGAGACGAGCAGAAGGAGATCGTGCGCATCGAGTCCTTCTGGATCGATGCCTGGCTGCAGAAGC
>JABURT010000094.1 GCA_014762495.1 Gammaproteobacteria bacterium
GGATACGTTCATCGTCGACGCGGCACTCGATACCGACGGCGCCCGGGCCGATGGCAGGCAGGGAAAGCTCGGGCGCCAGGTAATCGGGGATGCGTTCCTGGAATTCAAGGCGTATCAAGCCGGCGGCGGCCAGGATAATGGCATCGTATTCGCCCTCGTCGAGTTTCTTCAGGCGCGTGTTGACGTTGCCACGCAGGTCCAGAATTTCGAGGTCGGGCCGCTGCTCGCGCAACTGGCATTGGCGCCTCATGGAGGAGGTGCCGACGCGTGCACCCTGGGGCAGTTCTTCAAATCGACTGTAGGAATTGGAGACGAAGGCGTCACGCGGGTCCTCGCGCGGACAGACCACGGCCAGGTGCAGGCCGTCGGGAAATTCCACCGGCACATCCTTCATCGAGTGCACGGCGATGTCGGCCCGTCCCTCAAGCATACCGACTTCCAGCTCCTTCACAAACAATCCCTTGCCACCGACCTTGGCCAGCGGTGTGTCGAGGATCTTGTCGCCCTGGGTCACCATTTTCACGAACTCCACCTCCAGTCCCGGGTTGAGTTCCAGCAGGCGGTCGCGGACGTATTCGGCCTGCCACATCGCGAGCGGGCTGCGACGGGTGGCAATGCGGACGGTATTCTGTTCAGACATAACGACGGAAATCCAATCTCGAATAAACTGCGTATGGTATGTAGTGCGGCGGGGGGGTGCAAATGCAGTAGACCCCAGCAAGACATTCAGAAATTATGAACCAATCCCCGCCAAAATTGTTTAAAATATGCCCAATACGTAGTTTGAGGTTCGTACACATGCGCATCTTTCAAGTCCTGGCCGTCAGTCTGTTTGCCATCCTGGCCTTCGCCGGCGTCGGCAACAGTGCCACCACCAGCCTGCCGCTGACCACCGACCTGCAGGCCGATGGCCAACTCGCCCTGAAAAAGCAGTTGCCCATTTTAATCGTGTTTACCGCCGAGCACTGTGCCTACTGTGAGGCCCTGGAGTCCGAACAGTTGCGCCCAATGATGATCAGCGGTGAGTACGACGACAAGGTCATCATCCGCAACCTGCGCATCGATACCTTTGACGACGTGGTGAATTTCGACGGCAAGGATATCCCGGCAGAGACCCTGGCCCAGAAACACAGTGTCTGGGTCACGCCCACGATTATGTTCTTCGACCACCAGGGCAATACCCTGGCGCCCAAGATTATCGGCTATAACACGCCTTCCATGTTTGGCGGTTACCTCGATGAGCGCATCGATGCATCCCGCCAGATGATGCGCCGTGAGCTGGCCAGCCGCGACGCACAGGTCAAACCAGCACTGTAGGTTCCAAGCCCGGGCCCCTTATCGAGAGTTCCGGCCTGATGCCGGTCAACAGTGCATGGCGGCGCGTACTCGCGTCGCCAGGCGTCGGCTCACCGGCAGGGGCCGGTCATAACCCCGCAGCCAGACTCGCGTTCCACCCAGAACATCCCCTTCCAGCCGTTCAATACGCTTGCAGTCCACCAGGTAGGCTCGGTGGGTGCGTATGAAGCGGTCGCCATAGCGTTCTTCGAGCTGTTTGAGGGAACCGTCCACCACGTATTCATTGAGGCCATCGAAGGCCAGCACTACCTTGTCCTCGGCCTTGAAATACCAGATGTCGTTCAGCGCCAGGCGTCTGACCTCCTTACCCTGTCGTATGGTGTGGTATTCCTCTTGCGGGGCCTGTCCCGGCTCCCGTCTTTGTGCTCGTTGCAGGGCCTGTTCCAGGCGTTGTTTCTTGACCGGTTTGAGCAGGTAGTCGAGGGCCTCGCGTTCGAAGGCCTCGACCGCGAATTCATTATGGGCGGTGACAAAGATGACCGCCGTCTCCACCTGCATCTCCTGTAGCTTCTTCGCGATCTCCATGCCATCCATCCCCGGCAGGGCGATGTCCAGCAAGACCACTTCGGGGTCGAACTCGCGCACGGCATTCAGGGCCTGCTCATAGTCCCCCGCCTCGGCTACCATCTCATGCCCCAGTTCCTCGAGCAGCCTTTGCAGGCGATGACGCGCCGGCACTTCATCGTCCACCACCAGTACACGCATCAGGGCTTTCCTCGCAACGGTAACCACATCTCCACGGTGTAACGATCTCCTTCTTCCAGCCGCCACAGGCGCGCACTCTCACCGAAGACATTATTGAGGCGCTCCTCGACATTGGCCAGGGCCATGCGATGACCGCCGTCGCTCGTGGCGGACGAGAGGGGATTCTTCACCACGATATTGATCCCATCCCCGCGCCGTTGCAGAGACAGTTTCACAGTACCGCCCTCAATCAGAGGTTCGATGCCATGTCGTACGGCATTCTCCACCAGGGGTTGCAGGATCAGTGGCGGCACCTGCATTGGGGGAATCGATTCCACCTGCCACTCGACCTGCAGCCTATCTCCCAGGCGTTGCTGTTCGAGGTTGAGATAGGCCCGTGTCAGTTCCAGTTCATCGTCAAGACTGTGCAGCGGCCGTTCGCCCGCGAGGCTGGTTCGAAACAAGCCGGAGAGGTCCTCGATCAAGCCTTCGGCCTGGGACGGCCGCTCTGGGATCAGGCTGGCGATGGTATTGAGGCTGTTAAACAGGAAATGGGGTTGAATACGGGTCTGCAGGGTCTCCAGCCGCGTGCGCTGCATGGCCTCCAGGTTACGGCGCCAGCGTTGCTGCATGATCAGGTAACGCAGGGCAATGGCGCTGATGAGGGTACCGATGGCCACGGCGCGCATGAGGAATTCCGCATGACCCATTACCGGCGGGGTGAGTCCGGATAGATAGACGCGATAACTCAACTCGCCCACCAACAGGATAACGATGAGTATGATCAGCAGGCTCAATACTGTGGCGGTCATTGCCGGCAATCTTTGTAGGGGAACGCGTAACAGGCACAGGAGCGCGATACTGGTCAGGGCAATCCACTGTATGAAAATGGAGTAGAGACCGAGCGATTGCCAGAAGCTGACGGCCGTTTGAGTAGGCAACAGGGCGAGGATAATGGCGAGTATCTCACCGAGTATGATGACTTCCAGTAGCGTCGCCACCCGGCAGAAATCCGGCATCACCCAGCCTTCACTGTTCTTTTTCATCATGTCTGGACAACTCCACTCGCGCTCGTCCCATCATACCCCCAGTGCGAACCTGCCTAGAAGGGTCGAGATCGGCTATACTGCGGCCAACTTCACAGCTTCAAGACTGAAACCATCCATGAGCACAGAAAAACCCTGGACCGGACGCTTTACCGAACCCACCGACGCCTTCGTCGAGGCCTTCACCGCCTCGGTGGAATTCGACCAGCGCATGTACAAACACGATATCGAGGGCTCGCGTGCCCATGCCCGCATGCTGGCCCATGTCGGGGTCCTCAGCGAGGCGGAGCGCGACCAGATCCTGGGCGGCCTGGGCGAGATCGAAAAGGAGATCGACGCCGGCGATTTCCAGTGGAGCATCTCCCTGGAAGACGTGCACATGAACATCGAGAAGCGCCTCACCGACAAGATTGGGGATGCCGGCAAGAAGCTGCACACCGGCCGCTCGCGCAACGACCAGGTCGCCACCGACGTGCGCCTCTACCTGCGCGAGGAGATCGACACCATCGCCGCCGAATTGAAGCGCCTGCAGGGCAACCTCATCGACCTGGCCGAGCGCGAGTTTGACACCATCATGCCCGGTTTTACCCACCTTCAAACCGCGCAGCCGGTCAGCTTCGGCCACCACATGCTGGCCTGGAACGAAATGCTGCAGCGTGACAGCGAACGCCTGCTGGATTGTCGCAAGCGTGCCAACTCGCTGCCGCTGGGCGCCGCCGCCCTCGCCGGCACCACCTATCCCATCGATCGCGAGTTTGTCGCCCGCGAGCTGGGCTTTGAACGTATCTGCCAGAACTCGCTGGACGCGGTCTCCGATCGCGACTTCGTCATCGAATTCACCAGCTTCGCCTCACTGCTGATGATGCACATGTCACGCTTCAGTGAAGAGCTGGTGCTGTGGACCTCCAGCCAGTTCGACTTCATCGATCTCGGCGACTCCTTCTGCACCGGCTCCTCCATCATGCCGCAGAAGAAGAATCCCGACGTACCCGAGCTGGTGCGCGGCAAGACCGGCCGAGTCTACGGCCACATGATCAGCCTGCTGACCCTGATGAAATCCCAGCCCCTGGCCTACAACAAGGACAACCAGGAGGACAAGGAACCCCTGTTCGACACCATCGACACCATCAAGGGTTCGCTCAAGGTCTACGCCGATATGATGGCGCAGGTGGAAGTGAAGCGGGACGCCATGCGCGAGGCCGCCTTACGCGGTTTCTCCACCGCCACCGATCTGGCCGACTACCTGGTACGCAACGGCGTTCCCTTCCGTGACGCCCATGAAGTGGTGGGCAAGGCCGTGCGCCTGGGTGTTGAAAGTCAGCGAGACCTGTCCGAGATGAAGCTGGAGGAATTGCAGCAATTCTCTGATGCCATCAAGGCAGACGTGTTCGAGGTATTGACCCTTGAAGGGTCGGTTGCGGCACGCAATCACCTCGGCGGTACCGCGCCTGAACAGGTCAAACGGGCCGTGATCAGCGCCCGGCAGTCACTGCAATAGACCTGGGGCCACAGACAACGCCGGGGGGCAATTGACTAGTGAGGTCTCACCATGAAGATCACTGAGATCATGACCCGCGACATCGTTGTTGTGGGTGTGAACGAAAACCTGGCCATGGTGAAGCGACTCTTTACCAGCGACAAGTTCCATCACCTGCTGGTGGTCGACAAGGAGAATATCGTCGGTGTGATCTCGGACCGCGACCTGCTTAAGGCCATCAGTCCCTTTATCGGCACGCATATCGAACACATACGAGATACCGAGACCCTCAATCAGAAGGTAACCCGAATCATGTCACGTCCGCCCATCGTTCTCGAACAGGGTGCATCGGTCATGGATGCGGTTAGCCTGTTTAACCTCCATGCTATCTCCTGCATCCCCATTATCGACGACGAGGAAAAACCCGTTGGCATTGTCACCTGGAGAGATATCTTTCGCGCGGTACTCAAGCGCAGGGAAGACAAGTCAGGTGGAGCGTAAACAAGTTTCCATGAGGCGATAGATGTGGATTTTACTCTTCTGCAAGGGCTCGGTTGGGGCAACGACTTTACTCAGCAGCTGGACCTCGAACAACTCGACAGCGTGCGTCCCGCCCGTGTCATCAATGTCGGCCGAGATCACTATCGGGTCGATGCGGGAAACGGTCCTATACTAGCCACCCTCAGTGGCCACTTCCGCTATGAACATCATGGCGATGCCGACTACCCCACCGTCGGCGACTGGGTGTTGCTGCATGAATCGGAGGCCGTGATCACCGAGCGCCTTGAGCGGCGCAACCTGATCTCTCGTCGTGGCGCAGGTTCTACAGATGTGCAGGCCCTGGCGGCCAATATTGATCTCCTGATCATCACCGCCGGGCTGGACCATGAGTTCAATCTTCACCGCATCGAGCGCTACCTGGTGATGGCCGCCCAGGCGGGCGTCACACCCATGGTCATCCTCACCAAGGCCGACCTGTGCGATGAGGTCGAGGATCGCATCGCGTCCGTGCAACAACGTCTTCCTGCAGGGGCGGAGGTCATGGCCGTCAACGCCCTCACCGAGCCGATGGCGGAGAGGCTGGCGCACTGGTTGACCCCTGGTACCAGCATCGTCGTGATCGGCTCCTCCGGTGTCGGCAAATCCACCCTGATCAACAACCTGGCGGGTCAGTCCCTGCAGGCCACGGCCGCCACCCGTTCAGACTCCAAGGGCCGCCATACCACGACTTCGAGAGACCTGATCCGGTTACCGGGCGGGGCCTGCATTATCGATGTTCCCGGGATGCGCGAGGTGGGATTGGCGCCGACCGAAGGCGGTGTCAGCCGCCAGTTCAACAGCCTGACCGAACTGGCACAACACTGCCGCTTCAGCGACTGTACCCATGAAAACGAACCGGGTTGCGCCGTACGCGATGCGGTTGAATGTGGCGAAGTGGATCCCGACGAATGGCAACACTATCTCAAGCTTCGAGCCGAAGAGCGCCATAACATTGCCGAGCATGAGAAGCGCAGAGAAGGCCGTATCTTTGGAAAAATGGTGCGTGAAGTGAAAGCCATAAAAAAGCAAAATCGAGATGCATAGAGAGAATACGAGCTACAATTTCACTGGTTTAGTGTTAATACATATTGCGGCATCGACAAAAGCTGCTTTAATCGAATAATCATTCACTGCCAAGAAGGATCTGACATGGGCAATTCAGAAGATAAGGGAACTATCATTTTCTCCTACCTGGAACACCGTAAAACCATCGGACTCATCGGCATGAGTCTGCCATTTATCCTCGCCATCGGCGCATGGCTATTCTTTAACATGGGACTGCAAAGTTCTGTCAGTCATTACTATTACACACCGATGCGCGGCGTATTCGTCGGCCTCATGTTCGTCATCGGTTTCTTCCTGCTCGCCTATCGCGGCTATGATCGCCGCGATGATATTACCGGTGACATCGCCTTCCTCGGAGCGGTGGTACTGGCACTGTTCCCAACCACCGAGTCTCAGCTTTGCGGCGCCTCTGCCACCGTCGCAGGCACCATCCATTACGCGGGTGCCATCGTATTTTTCCTCAGCCTGATCTACTTTTCGCTGTTTCTGTTTACCAAGTCGAGTCCCGGCTCGACACCGACACCACAAAAACTCAAACGCAATCTCATCTTTCGTCTATGCGCCTACATCATGATTGCCGCGATCATCTTGCTGGCGGCCTACACACTGGGCCCCGACAGCCTGTGTCAGTCGCTATCCGGCTATCGTCCCGTGTTCTGGCTGGAGGCCATCGCCATTCTGGCATTCGGCATGTCATGGTTCGTTAAGGGCGAGGCGATACTCAAGGATTAATCATCGATATCGCCTGGACACATTGCACGGGCCTGGTGGAAACAAGACGCTATCGCGCTACCAGGTCCGTGATGGCGGTCGAACGACACGATAACCACACTAAAACCACTAGATTTATCACTGCCCCAAATGTTAAAAGTTCTTTAAAACTCCTGTTACATTCTTATCGAATATCATATTTAAGTCATACTCAAAGACCGAGTAGCCATAGTTATATGTGTCGAGATGTCTCAAATCAGTACCCAGGTTCAACCGGATGAGCAGCTCACTACCCTCACCGCCCATGGCAAGGTAGACATCGAAATGATCATCGATGCAATGAAAGACATCTATGAACACAGCACTCCACCCACTCGCTATATGCTGTGGGACTTCAGCCATGCCGATCTCAGTAGCGTGTACGGTTCCGATCTCAAGAGACTTAACAAGATCACAATGCAATTTGCTCATCTGCGTCCGGATGGCAAGACTGCCATTGTCAGCACCAATGACCTCGGCTACGGAATTGGACGTCAATACTCCATCATTGGCAGGCTTAATGAATTACCACTGATCATCGATAGCTTCCGAAGTGTCGACGATGCAATAGAGTGGTTATACTCTTCCAATAAATAATCTCCCTCTTCCTCCCTGAGTGTTAATAGATGAAGACATCCGTTTACATCGCCACCAGTCTTGATGGCTATATTGCACGTGTGGACGGTTCACTGGACTGGTTACCCGGCAGCGATGGTCAATCCGACACTGGCATGGAAGGTGAGGACTTCGGCTACACAAAATTCTTTGACGATGTGGATGTCATGGTCATGGGCCGTAACACCTATCAACTGGTGAGAAGTTTTGGTGAATGGCCCTACGGCGAAAAGTCAGTATTCGTATTGAGTGGGAGCCTGACCGATCTCTCCGTGGCACCGGGGGCGCAGGTACAACTTAAAAACTGTACTGTTAGGGAATTACATCAGGAGTTGAGTGCAGCAGGGTATCGTCATGCCTACATCGATGGCGGCCAGACCATCCAGGGATTTCTCGGCGCAGGACTGATCGATGACATCACAATTACCCGCGTCCCCATACTCATCGGCTCCGGTATTCCCTTGTTCGGCCCCCTGTCCGCAGACGTCCGGCTTGAGCATGTGCGCACCCAAAGCTACGCCAATGGCTTTGTGCAGAGCCATTATCATGTGACGCGACCTGCATGACACTGCAACTGCCTCTTACGCTACAGGCCCAGGACCAGCCCGACTTCAAGGCCACGCTCAAGCAGGAACTGGAATCCCTGTCGGCGGATGAGCTGCCCTTGCAACAGGCACTGCGCTATAGCAGCCGGCTCGCACCGCGCCCTTTTAGCGTGATGTTGCTTCATCAACACAACGACTACACATCGATACACCTTCGAATCGGCGTCTTTTACACGGGTATCATCGCCGGATGCAGTTGTGCCGATGACCCTGCACCGCAGGACGAAGTCAATGAATATTGCGAGCTGGCAGTCGTGATCGACCGTGCAACAGCCACTGCCACGATAGTGCTTCTCGAGGAGTGAGCCGACTAGCTCTGCTGAAATAGGACGTTTCACAGACAGTGCCCCAGGCACATCGATTTGCCTGCATCCAGACGCCGTTAGGCTACGTATAAACCTAGACACACGTCTTCAGCACAAGGATGTCCATATGCCCGCACATCAAAGCAAGTTCTTCAGTCCCGCAACAGCTCTGCTGGGCCGCCTACGTCTCTCGAGGAAGTTTTTCCTTATCCTGCTGGTCTTCATCATCCCCCTTGCCTATATGAGTTGGGGCGTTGTGGCGGATAAGCAGCGGCAGGTCCTGTTTCATGAAACCCAATTGAGCGGCCTGCAAAGACTGGACGATACCTCCTCCATCCTGGCAAATCTGGTACGCCTGCGTGACCTGGGTTATGCCTCGGCACTGGGGTTTCAATCATCCTTTGATGAACCCGATGCGAAGGCAGAAATAGAACAGCGAATAAAACAACTCGCTACTGCGGATTCAAACAGCAGTCGCCAGCAGTTGGAAGAAGTCATGCACCTCTGGCAAGAATTGAATACCGGCTCAGGTGAAGCCTTACAAAGCCATAGTCTTGGCTTTCAACTTAGTCTAGCCATACATCAATATCGTCAACGCCTGGCTGAGAACTACCAGCTCCTTCTCGGGACTGACCTGGCCAGTTACCAGTTATCGCATGTGGCGGTAGACAGCCTTGCCTATACCGTGGATGTGACAAGTGCCCTGCGCGGACTGGGCAGCGGCATCATTGCACGTGGTCACTACACTCCCGAGAGCTTTATCAAGATTTCCTACTATGCAGGCGAACTCGATAGTAATCTCGACGAGTTGGCAAGGGCCTTTGCCATCATCGGACATAGTCACCCCCATTTGCTGCAGCGCAGTGAGCAGGTCCTGAGCGCGGTACGCACATACCTGGAACAGACGCAAAGCCGTGTCATTGAACCCGACGCCTTCGAGATCAGCGCCGCGCGCCATGCCCTGAGTGGCCGCGATGTGCTGCAATCCCTCATGCGTCTTCAACAGGAGACGGTCGCGACCCTCAAACAGCGACTGGAACAACAGATCCAGAATCAGACCTGGCAGATGTACGAAGTGGTCGGTATCAGCGCGGCGATCATCCTACTGGTCATGTACCTGTTCAGCGGGTTTTACTATTCCATGAAACAGGGGATTCAGCAGATCAACGGAACCCTGGCCAACATCGCTCGGGGCAACCTGGAGCAACGTGCCGAAGTCCACAGTCGAGATGAAATCCACACCATCGCGGAAAATCTCAATCACACCGCGGGACAGCTTACCGAGCTGGTAAAAATTGCCTACTCACGCCAGCAGGAGGGCGCCCCATAAGCCTACTCCGGGCCGTTAATACATAGGAAAATCCAATCATATAAATACAAACAAACGATTTTACCTATTAGAAAGTCAGGCCTATGCTGCTCTACATGGCAAACCCGAATGAGGACGGGAGCGTGATTAAGACAGCAAGCTTCGCCGTGATGCACTTTATCGTGGCCTTTGGCGTGGCCTATGCCCTCACCGGTGACATCGTCATCGGGGGTGCTGTGGCCATGGTCGAACCTGCGGTAAATACCGTTGCCTACTACTTTCATGAAAAGATATGGCTAGTGCTTGGCAGGAAACGCGAGGCACAAGCGTTCGGCCACAACCATTCACATGGCAGCTTTTCCTTGAGTTGAGTCATGCCACAAAGCCATAAAACGCGCCCAATGATGGCAACGGACGGATGACTTTTTATGTTTCTTGTTTAAACTGTAGTGACAAGGTGTCACGATGTTCCAGGAACCGTTCAAGGAGACACGACATGGCGGATTTAAAAGACGAAATTAACGAACTCCTGTCCGATTTGCAGCAGGTACGCGATGAACTCAAGGTGCAATTGCATCTGGCCAAGGAAGACATCAAGGACGAATGGGACGAGGTCGAGGGCAATCTCGAGAAGCTGGAAAGCAAGGCCCGTGATGTCGGCGATACCGCCAAGGAGGCCTCCGAGGATGTCGCCGAGGCCGCCAAACTCCTGGCCGAAGAGGTTAAAAATGGATTTAACAAGATCCGTAGCCGCTTCTAGTCACGAACAAAAAATCGATTCCATACAAGGCCCCCAATCGGGGGCCTTTTTCATCGCTAACGATTATTCAGGAATCGGCAGTGCGGTCTTGTCCACCACCTTACGCATGACGAAGCTGGAATGAACCCCGCTGACCCCCTCGATGCGCGTGATGCGTTTGAGTAGCAGGTCCTGGTAGGCCTCCATGTCCTCAACGATGACCTTGAGCTGGTAATCGGCATCCTGGCCGGTGATGAGTAGACACTCCAGCACCTGCGGCAGGGCACTGACCTGTTGCTCGAAATTCTCGAACCGCTCGGGTGTGTGCCGATCCATGGAGATGTGGATCAGGGCCATTAGGCTAAGCCCCAGTTTTCTGGCATCGACCAGTGCACGGTAACCGAGGATGTAACCGGCCTCTTCGAGTGCCCGCACCCGCCGCAGGCAGGGCGAGGGTGAGAGGCCGATGCGATCGGCCAACTCCTGGTTGCTTAGGCGACCATTGTCCTGCAATACCTCAAGGATCTGTCTGTCGTAACGATCAAGCATGAAATTGGCCCCCATAACCTTGTATACGGCAAATTATATCGGCAACTTTACTATTATAGCTATATATTGCCTTAATAAGCCCATATTTGAGGCAAATTCGCAAACATCTTTCGCACCAGGCGGCGTAGACTTTCAATCGTGCCTGTTACCGCAGGCGATAGAGGTTCCCGGCCCACAAGGCCTCCGACCCGGCCCGCACCCCACAAGGGTCTGTGCCAGCAAGGTGCCGCTCGCAGGAGCGGCACACCGTTATCACTCTCCGCAGGAGAGACCTGAGACAAGATCAGCAGGAGCCAGACATGCAACAGTTTGATCATCGCAAATACGCCGCCGCGCCACGCGTGGAATTGCCCAACCGGCAATGGCCCGACCGCCATTTGAGCGAGGCCCCGATCTGGGCCAGTGTCGACCTGCGCGATGGCAACCAGGCCCTGCTGGAACCCATGAGCGTGGCACAGAAGCAAAAGATGTGGGCCCAGTTGGTGAAGATCGGCTTCAAGGAGATCGAGGTGGGCTTCCCCTCCGCCAGCCAGCCGGATTACGACTTCGTGCGCTGGCTCATCGAGGAAGAACAAATCCCCGAGGACGTCACCATCCAGGTCCTGGTGCAGGCGCGCGAGGATCTCATCAAGCGCACCTACGAATCCCTTGCCGGCGTGAAGCGGGCCATCGTCCACGTCTACAACTCCACCTCCACCGTGCAGCGTGAACGCGTGTTCCGCATGGACCGTGAGGCCATCAAGGCCATCGCCGTCAACGGCGCGCGCATGGTCAGGGAACAGGCGCAAGGCTACCCGGATACCGACTGGCGCTTCCAGTATTCCCCGGAGAGCTTCACCGGTACCGAGATGGACTATGCCGTCGAGGTTTGCAACGCCGTCATCGACGTGTGGCAACCGACGCCTGAGAGGCCCTGCATTATCAACCTGCCGGCGACGGTGGAGATGGCATCGCCCAACGTGTTTGCCGATCAGGTGGAATACTTCTCTACCCATGTCCGCCAGCGCGACAGCATCGTGCTCTCGGTGCACACTCACAACGATCGCGGCGGTGCCGTGGCGGCCGCCGAGCTGGCCCTGCTGGCCGGCGCCGATCGCGTTGAGGGCACCCTGCTTGGTAACGGCGAACGCACCGGCAACATGGACATCGTGACCCTGGCCATGAACCTCTATTCCAGTGGCATCGATCCCAGGCTGGATCTCTCCAATCCCGACGAGATCATGCATGTCTACAGCGAGACCACCAACATGCCGGTGCACCCGCGCCACCCCTGGGTGGGCGAGCTGGTCTACACCGCCTTCTCCGGCAGCCACCAGGACGCCATCCGCAAGTCCTTGCTGATGCAGGGCCGGGACGAGCCCTGGCAGGTGGCCTACCTGCCCATCGACCCGCGCGACATCGGTCGCGACTACCAGGCCGTGATTCGGGTCAACAGCCAGTCGGGCAAGGGCGGCGTCGCCTTCGTCCTCGAACGCGATTACGGATTGAGATTGCCGCGCTGGATGCAGATCGAACTGGCGCAGGCGGTGCAAAAGGCGAGCGAGGCGAGTGCCGGCGAGATCGGCTCGCAGGACATCCATCGCCTGTTCATGGAGCAGTTCGTACACGATACGGACCCCATGGCCCTGCTCGGCTACGATATCAGTCGCAACGGCCATGACCGGGTCGACGCCCGGGTCAGTATCGAATCACGCGAACAGCATCTGGTGGGTGAGGGCGATGGGGCCATGGCCGCCTTCCTCCAGGCCTGGACCGCGCACTCGGGACAGGCCGTGCAGATCATCGACTACAGCGAACACGCCCTCGGTGAGGGCAGCGATGCCGAGGCCGTCTGCTACGTGCAGTTGAATGTCGACGGCCAGCGCTTCGCCGGTGCGGCCTTCGACAGCGACACCGTAAGCGCCTCGCTCAAGGCCGTGGTATCCGCCATCAACCGCGCCTGGCGGATACAGGCGCCCGACAGCCTGGTACGCTCGGCATGAGCGTAACACCTGCCCATGGTGATACAGGGGCCTGACTCATGATGTTCTGGATCCTTCTTGGCGTCGTATTACTGTTCGTGATCGGTTCGGCCACCGCCCTCAATGCCCTCGGCCGAGGCCCCAAGCCGCGAAAGGAAGAACAGGAGACCCACCGCCGGGACGATTAGCCTGTTTCGGTCATCGTCGTCTAATTCCGTATTTTTACTATGCTCATAGGCACAGTGGGAATAAATGATAAGAGGTGACGATCATGACCGACATCGAGGCAATCCTGGGCGACGAGGCCGAGGCCCTGCTTGGCTATGAATGCAAAGGCATCGACAAATCCCGGCTACACGCGCCGGGGCCCGGATTCGTCGACGAGGTGTTAGCCCTGAGCGACCGCCCCCCGCGCGTGTTACGCGCCATGCAGACGCTTTATAACAATGGGCGCCTGGCCGGCAGTGGCTATCTATCCATCCTGCCGGTGGATCAGGGCGTCGAACATAGCGGTGGCGCCTCCTTCGCCCCTAATCCACTCTACTTCGACCCCGAACATATTGTAGAGCTGGCATTAGAAGGCGGTTGCAACGCGGTCGCCTCCACCCTCGGCGTCCTCGGCCGGGTCAGCCGCAAATACGCCCACCGGATCCCCTTCCTGGTCAAGTTCAACCACAACGAATTGCTCACCTATCCGACAATGCACGACCAGACCCTGTTCGCCAGCGTGGAGCAGGCCTATGAACTGGGTGCGATGGCGGTCGGCGCCACGGTCTACTTCGGATCCCAGGAATCGCGGCGTCAGATCGAGGAGGTGAGCGAGGCCTTCGCCCGTGCCCACGAACTGGGCATGGTCTGTGTACTATGGGCCTACCTGCGCAACAGCGCCTTCAAGAAGGACGGCGTGGACTATCACACCGCCGCCGACCTCACCGGCCAGGCCAATCACCTCGCCGCCTCCATCGGCGCCGACATCATCAAGCAAAAACAGGCCACCACCAACGGCGGTTTCGAGGCCATCGGCTTCGGCAAGACCCATCCCCTGATGTATGACGAATTGATGAAGGGCAACCACCCCATCGATCTGGTGCGTTACCAGGTGGCCAATTGCTACATGGGGCGGGTCGGCATGATCAACTCCGGCGGCCCCTCGGGTAAGGACGACCTGCACCAGGCCGTACGCACGGCAGTGATCAACAAACGCGCCGGCGGCATGGGTCTTATCTCCGGACGCAAGGCCTTCCAGAAACCCATGCAGGAAGGCGTTGAATTGCTCAACGCGATCCAGGATGTCTACCTGTCCGATACCGTGGGCCTGGCCTGATCCTGCATTGTGTTCACAGATTCATGGCGCCGGGCTTGAGAGATGGAGGCCTACGCACTATCGTAGGCCGACATCCTGATTCACCCGGACTCCATCATGCGTCTTATCTTCGTCTTTCTGCTGCTCTTCATCACGGCCTGTACCACCACAACCACGCCCACGGTGGAGCCGGAAAACCAGAACTATCGACTACGTGGTCTCGACACGCCGGACGGTGTTGGCCTTGCCAGCCAGGACTTCTATTCCGTGTACTATATCTACACGAGTGTCATACGCGCTCTGGAACTGGACGCAGTCTTGAGCCGCAATGAAACTGAAACAGTAATCAGGCGGGTCATCGACACCCTCAAACAAGGTAATGCAATCCAGCTCATCGTGCCCCATTTCAAGGGGGGATTCGATCTCCGCGTCACCCTGCGCACCGACTTTCAGATCAGCAAGGACACAAATGCCAACCTGTTAATCGTCTCCAACTATGATCCCCGCCTCAACCGCACCGTCACTGGTGATAATCAGAAGGATGCCTATGCCACCTATTTTCTTATGGCGGCGGATAAGCTCATCAAGCATCAATACGTTGATCGCCAGATGAGTCCGACTGAACTGAATGCCCTGTCACTGAATGCACTGGCGGATTATTACCTGTTTGATGCCGATCCCGCCAATGATCAACTGGGGCGAGTCATGCTAGTGAAGGCGATACCGCGCGTCGCGGATGATGCAGAGAAATTTCTCATGTACCTGACCCTGTCGCATTATGAGTTACTTGCTGCGAACCCCGACGAGGCAAGGGTGCAATTGGCCCATGCCGAGGCCATTATCAATGCACAGCGCGATGCCAGGCTCCGTCAGAAGATGTCACAACTGTACAGTTATGCCGGTGACATCTTGTATTATTACAACCAGTATCATCACTAGATCACGGTCTAATCGATATGTCCAAGCTGGTTATGTTTTATGCCGAGGTCGACGCCATCGATGATGCCGAGATCGATGATGAAGACCGCGAAGTGATCCTGATCCTGGTCAAGCAGGCTAGCGATGAAAATAATAACTTTCTCAATGCCCGTCGAATTGCCGAACAGGCAGGCTGGCATAATGTTGAGGTCACCCAGGCAGGAGTGGTAGACCCTGATATAGACGATAACGAGGCGGTCTATCTTGCCAAGCAAAGCGCCATGCAGTTCGGCTATGCCATCCTGCGTTACAACGATATTTTCAGCCAGGACGACAACTGAGTCCTCTCGGTCTCATCCTCCCACATTCCGTTAATCGGCACGGCCATCCGAACAATGGGGAAGCCTGAATTGTCCGAGTGCGTTATCATGGCAAGATGTCTCAAACGGCCCAAACCAAACCACTGACCACGTTTCGTTACACCTGGAAAGGCATCCTCCAGGAGGTGCTAAAGCACCGACATGAATTGGTGCTGGCCCATGTCATTGCCATCTTCACGGTACTTAGTCACGTTCCGATACCGCTGCTCATGCCGCTAATGGTAGACGAAGTCCTGCTCGATAAGCCGGGCAAGGTCGTCGCCCTGATGGAAGACATTTTTCCCTCTGCCTGGCACGGACCGGTGCTCTTCATCGGTACCGTACTCATTATCACCGTTATGTTGCGCGTGATGAGCATGCTGCTTGATGTCTTACAGACCCGTCAGTTTACGCTGATAGGAAAGGATGTCAGTTTTCGTATGCGACGGGACCTGCTGGAACGACTACAGCGCGTCTCCATGGCTGAGTATGAAACCCTGGGTAGCGGCTCGGTGGCATCGCACTTTGTTACCGATATCAACGCCATCGACCAGTTTATCGGTGTCTCCATCAGTAAGACCCTGGTAGCGATCCTAAGCCTGATCGGGATCTCAGCCGTGTTGCTCTGGCTGCACTGGCAACTGGCTCTGTTTATCCTGTTTCTCAATCCGCTGGTGATATACTTTACCTTCACCCTCGGCAAACGGGTCAAGCGCTTAAAACAACGTGAGAACAGCGCCTTCGAGATCTTTCAGCAATCGCTGGTGGAAACACTAGATGCGATCCAGCAGATCCGTGCCAGTAATCGCGAAGGCCATTACATCAAATCTGTCATTGACCGTGCGCGCGGCATCAAGACCCATTCGGCCGCCTACTCATGGAAATCCGATGCCGCCAGTCGTTTCTCCATGGGTGTGTTCCAGGTTGGTTTCGAGACCTTTCGCGCCACCGGTATGCTCATGGTGGTGTTCTCCGATCTCAGTGTTGGTGAAATGATGGCGGTATTCGGTTATCTGTGGTTCATGATGAGCCCGGTGCAGGAGGTGCTCAATGTGCAATACGCCTACTTCGCGGCCAATGCGGCACTGGATCGGGTAAACAAGCTGCTGGAGTTAAAACAGGAACCAAAATATCCCCATCTTCACGATCCCTTCGGCGACAAGACCACTGTCGGTATTGAATTGCGTCATGTGAACTTTGCCTATGGCGATAATGAAGCGGTACTCAAAGACGTGAATCTTACGATTGAACCGGGCGAGAAGATTGCACTGGTAGGCGCCAGCGGTGGCGGTAAATCGACGCTGGTCAATGTCCTGCTTGGACTCTATCCACCCAACATCGGCGAGATGCTGTTCGACGGTGTACCCGTAACAGAGATAGGTCTCGACGTGGTGCGCGAAAACGTCGCCACCGTACTGCAGCACCCGGCCATGTTCAACGACACGGTACGCATGAACCTCACCTTGGGTGCCGATTATCCGGATGCGAAGCTGTGGCAGTCACTCAAGGTGGCGCAGTTGACCGAGGTCATCGAGCAATTGCCGCAGGGCCTGGACTCACTCATTGGTCATCATGGTGTACGACTGTCCGGAGGCCAGCAACAAAGGCTGGCCATCGCCCGCATGATCCTGGCCGAACCCAAGGTTGTGATCCTCGATGAGGCCACTTCGGCGCTGGATACCGATACCGAACAACGCCTGCACGAGGCCCTTAGCGAATTCCTGCAACATCGCACAACCATCATCATCGCCCATCGCATTAGCGCCGTGCGCCAGGCGGATCGGGTCTATGTCTTCGAAGACGGACACATCATCGAGCATGGTACCCATGAAGAGTTAATGAATCTGGATGGTCTGTATCACAAATTCTACGGTCATCTTGGCCTGTAAAAAAACGGCCGCCACTCGTTCGAGTGGCGGCCGTTTTCAAGTTCAAGACCCCTGACTAGAGACGAAGTCCGAGGTTGAGACCAAATGTTGTGCTGCTGAAGGTACTAATATAAGGGTCGAAGATGATGTTACCGACCGGCAGATCGATACCTACCTTGGCCCCGGTCTCGGTCGTGTTGCCAAATTGAATTTCTGCCTGGATATAGGGGCTATCGGCATAACGTTCGATGTAAAATCGGAATGCGAGTCCCGCGCTCAATCCACCAGCAGCACTCACACCACTGAGGCGATAGGCCGAGTTGCTGAAAGCCCGGCTTTGATAAAACAGGTTAGGCTGATTGTCCGCCATAGCAACGAGGTCGGTGCCCACGATCACGGAACGCGCCTGCGCAGCATGGGCGAAGGCAAGGCCGCTGACAAGTAAGCCCATCACTAGTAATTTTTTCACTGAACCCCCTTCAGGATTTTCAAGCCTTAGAATGGTAAGCCGATATTCAGTCCAATCCCGTATCCGGTGCCGCCGTTCCCGGTAACCAGACCTATATAGGGATCGACAATAACAATACTCACGGGAATTTCAATGCCAACATTGGCTGCCACTGCTACGCCATCGGCGGCATACCCAACACCACCTTCTGCATAGGGAGTCATTCCATCCCGAGTAATAGGGTAGTAAAGTTTATAAAAGCCGTAATAGGCAATGCTCTGATTGACGTTATAGATGGAAATGCGAAGGGCTTCATCTCGCGACAGGGGTAGTTGATAGTATATATTTCCCACACCGCTGGCGAGGCCATAGGCATCGAATCCTGCCAGGGAACTCGCTTGCGTGACGCGCGCAAACGTCAGGATCATTAGCGCCGTGAACACCGAGCCTATCCATTTCAATACACGGTCCATAACTCTCACTCTATCAATGTTCAATCCGCCACACCTTATCGAGGAAGCCGTTCTACCCACCAGTTTGGGGTCACACTCTCTGCCACATTGGCCTGGCTGATGAGTTTGGCTGTCTCCAGCGCATCCAATCCCGATCCGGTACGCACCAGGTAAAATTTCTTTTCATCACCTATGACTTGCTCAATTTCATAATCCTGGCTTTTTATCCAGGCACGCGCACGTTGTTCGTCCCATGTCGGCTCGAACCGCAGGATCACACCACCGGGCAGGGCGCGGCGTGTCCCGTTTTTTGCGTCGTAGAATACCGGCGATACCTTTGTGCCGGCATCAAGGTTCCTAATCGCGGTAATGGCCCGCGTCACATCATCGGTCGTAACCGACCAGATCCGCACCCCGGTGCCTCTGGCCTGACTCTCCTCGGCTCGAGGAAAGGCCTTTTGCACCACACCCATCGGCATGGCCGTCCCTGGAAACTCGGCAACCAGGCTCTTGCTCATGTAGACCACGCGCCGCTGGCCATCTTCCTGCCATTCATAGGCCTGACCGTGATCCACCGGCTTTGCGCCCTTTTGTATCTTTTCGAAGGCCGCTGCGTTGAGGTTAAACATCAGTCCGACCAACAGCATCGGGAGCACACGAATCATATTCGCCCTGTTCATATTTCATCCCACATACGTATGTCTCTCCTTACGCTGGCTCAACGTCCATATACCGTAATGGACCAGGAAACGAGATTGCCGGTGTCGCCACTCCAGCCGTCACGAAGCCCCAAGGTCCAGTTGCCATCAGCGGCCTCGTCCAGATGGCGTACGCTGCCAAAGCGCCAACCGGTTGTGTAATCGGAACTGCACGCAACATATGAACTGCCATCGTTGCAGCGACGAAACTTGGCTAATTCACTGACTGTGCCATCAGGACTGGTCAACTGTATATCCAGGTCACTGATATAGGTGTGGTCACTTGTCACGGTGACCTCGACAAACTCAATGTTGTTGATGCCGCTAGCCGAGATGGTAATCGTGTCCGTGGTCATTGCACCGTATTCGAGTAAGGTCCCCGTACCGTCGGCGATGGCGACGTTGGGGAACGAAGAACCGGTCACTGAGTCCAGAGCGTTCGAACCGCCGATGCTAGTCCAGCTCTGTGCCATGTTCACGGCGGCCTCTGCATCGAGTGCACCAAAGCCGTATTGATGATTGATGCTGAGGCCAGCACCATTGACGGACCAATCAGGATCGGCGCTGTCGTTTTGACGCGCACTGCGTGCCAGGATCACGCGCACATCACGCCAGGTCAGATTGGGATTGGCCTCGCGCATGAGGGCAATGGCGCCCGAGGCTACCGGTGTGGCCGAGGAGGTACCGTTGAAGCACTTGGTGTAGTTGGGGCTGGAGTAGTCGGTCTTGCTGGCGCTGATAAACGTGCCGCCGCTGTTATAGCCATCGTTGCCGCTGCGATCCACGGTGGTCGTGGTATGGCCCGTACTGCAATATTCGCCCGAAGGGGTAGCAACGAGGACATTTGCGCCGGGCTCGGAATAGCTTGCACGGGTACCGTCGTCGGCCAGTGCGGCGATGGCGAAGACGCCACGGTAGTTGGCATATCCATCGTAGTTGGAATTATCGATGTGGATTAGCTCACTACCGGTACTGACCAGGGAGCCGCCATTGCCCGCGGCCCAGGTATAGACAGTACCCTTTCCACCCAGGCCGGTTGAAGTGCCCTCATCGATGGCCGCGCGCCAGTTCGAACTCGAATCGATAAGTTCACCGGTGAAGTCCTGTGGTCCCCAGCTATTGCTGGAGACGGCATTATCGGCCTTGCCACGGGTCATGGCATCCAACTCATTGCTGAGTGTGCTGAGTTGCAGATAGTTGTATCCCACCAACTCGGCATTGGGTGCCACACCTTTTACCCCCTTCGCATTGTCGCCCACGGCCGCGGCAACACCGGCCACGGCGGTGCCATGTGAACCACCGGTGGGGTCGGTATCCTGGTTGGCGTAGTCCCAGCTCGCGCCGGGAATCACGTTGCCGGCCAGGTCTTCGTGACCAATCTCCAGGCCGTCGTCGACCACGACAATGCGGACACCGGTACCCCGATAGTTCGTCCAGACCGGTTCCACATTGACGTCCTCCCCGACGACGCCTCCTTCCTGGCCGGTGTTCTTGAGATGCCACTGGTCGGGGTAGAGTGGATCCGGGCCGCTTACGCCCTCAATAGACCCGCCCGTGCCCAGGACACCCGCCATGGAGGGCAACTGGTCGCAACCCGATACACTCAGCAAAATAATAAATAAACCCGCCTTGAGCCCAGGGGATGGACTCAGAATTCTCCGTTTCACCGCTGCCATATACTCCATGTAACGCCACGCCCTGGCGGGATAAGTTAACCTTTATAAACGCTTCGCCCCGGCAGGCCAAGTGCTATTGTGTGCGGCGTGAGCCGTATCACAGGAAAGGCCGGACTGTTCATACTCCAAAATCCTGTTGCTGCATGGTCCGGTTGTCAAGGATGACGCGCATGCCAAGCGCTAACTCGCCACCGCGGATGACCTTGCATGTCACCCCGCCACGCCATTGTGGTTGCAAAGACCGACATAGCCCGCGATGGGCGGTATCCATCTTTCCGCAGGGGTCGGTTTCTCCAGTGATCTCGAGCACGACGTCGCCGATACGAAGGGTCTGCCCAGTGCTATGTTCTAGCGGCAGTGCATCCACCAGAAGATTGGCACGGCGTTGAGTCCAGTGTAGTGTCACCCCCAGCTCGGCACAGGCCTCACTCCAGGCCGCCTCGGACATCAAAGTGATCTGACGTCGGCCCGGTCGACTACGCTTATCCCCTTCAAGCCCCGTATCCACCGTCACCTGTGCACGTTCCAGTTCGTTCATGTTACCGCCCGCAGCGGGACGTATGCCGATACCGATGAGATTTGCGCAAACTTCCCTATCCATCTTCTTTTCCGGATTGCAGGCACTGATAGAGTATACGACGCAGCGTCTTGGTGCCCAGGTCATTCATTTTTTCGATGTTATGTGCGGGGATAGTGTCGGCATCAGGATAGCTCTCAAGCACACGCTCGACCGACTCCTCCCTTAACAGGTGCAACATGGGATATGGAGAGCGGTTGGTATAGTTCTCGGCATCCTCAACTGCGGTACCGTTGAACCGGTATTGCGGATGCAAACTGGCCACCTGGAACTCACCTGTGTATCCACCCTCATCCAGCACCGCGTCCACCACCGCCAGGAAATCGTTATAGTCTAAAAAATCTAGTAAGACATAAGGGTGGATAAGAAGGGTGGTTTCCAGTTCAAGGGCTGTGCCGCGACGCAACCGCTCGAGTTCTTCGATTAAATCTCTTAGCAAAGATTCAGGTTCTCGAGCCTCACTGACTGCATAACGAATACGTTTTGACTGGAATGGTTTATGCGCAAACGGACATAGATTGAACTTCAGTACGACTTGTTCTATCCAGCAACGTGTCGCGTCAATCACGGCGGTCGTCGAGGTATCACTCATTTTCTTGGTGCCATGCCACCCTCGCGAAGAGGTTGAAACAAATACTCAAGGCCATTGAGCTTGACCTCATAGACTATGCGCAACATGTGACCCAACTCCCCCTCGGGAAAGCCCTGCTTGGCGAACCAGATCACATAGGGCTCCGGCAAATCGATCAGCAAACGGTTTTTATACTTGCCAAAAGGCATGCGGTAGCCGGCAAGTTTTAACAACTTTTGCGGATCGTCCAACAGAGCCAGCCCTGTCATGGTCAGGCCTGCGGAGCGGCAAAGCGTCCATGTAAATAGTCGATAATGTCATTGGACTCATACATCCATTCGACGTTGCCGTTATCCTTCTTGATTTGCAGGCAGGGGACTTTCAACTCACCGCCATCCACCATCAGGTCCTCACGATGTGCCATATCATGTTGAGCATCTCGCAACTCAATATCCAGGGAGAGTCGACTCATTTCGCGCCGGACTTTAAGACAAAAGGGACAGGTCTTGAAATGATACAGGGCCAACTGCGATGTTTGCTCATCGACTTTTTTCTGCGCCTCTTTGCTGCGCTCGACACCTTTGGGTGTGGCGATCCAGTGCGCCAGTAAAACGACAGGTGTTAACACCAGGCGAACGGTCTTAAAAAAATAACGAATCAGTAGTCTCATGCTCTCATTCCGGCGTATAGGAAAAACCCTGAAGTGTTTCAGGGTTTTATGGGATCAGAACCCACATTATACCCGCTGCGGCCAATTCAGTACCAATGCCCGGCATGGATGAGATGTCACCAACCGTGCAGCGCGTTGCTTGGACGGTCAGGAAAGGGAAATCACGACATATATGAAAGGATTGTCGGGTAAGGCCCTAGCTGCCCGCCGGGAAAACCGACTCAGAGGGCAGGGAATGGTTGTTGTTCGGGGCGTAGACACGAACGCAGTTCTTGCCGCATTTTTTGGCCTCATACAGGGCCTCGTCCGCCATTGCATACAGCTCTTCAAAGTCTGTATTGCCATTCTCAACGGTGGCAACTCCCACGCTGACTCTGGCCAGGACATGGTGTTCGCCAATATTGATTAAAGTTGCTTCAAATAACTTTCGCAGACGTTCCGCGATCTCAACTGCCTTGGCCTGATTGACGCGGTCGAGTACGACTCCGAACTCCTCTCCACCGATACGGCCGATGACATCCTTCACACGAAAGAAATCCTTCATGTTGCTGGCAAAGTCCTTCAGCACTTCATCACCCGCAGTATGACCATAGGTGTCATTGATCTTCTTAAAATCATCGATATCCAGAACGATGAGTGATACCGGCTGCTTATCCAGTTTCGCGCGTGAAAGCAGGCGTCCCACCTGTTCAACAAATGCGCGTCGACATTGCATGCCGGTTAGATAATCGGTGTCGGCGAGATTTCGCAGGCGAAATTCCAGGCGGTCCGTCATCATCATGAGGTATCCGAACACCAGCAAGAGATTCAGTACGATAATGGTCATGAAGGTATAGCTGGTGTGCGATGAGGTCACCAGTTCGGTTCCGCCCATGGGCAAGAGCCCTGCGGCAAGGGCTCGCACCAGGAAACCGATACCAATAATGGTGAAAAGGATGCCGGTATAGATGTCGGCCGCGCTATGGCGGTGTGGCTCGACCAGTAACTCCTTGGCCATCAGCAGGCAAAACACACTGGCGAATATCGAAGAGACAATCACCCGATCGGCAAACTGCTCCGGCTCCATACCGAGCCAGGCAAACAGGATTGCGATTAAGGCAAAAAAGGCGATGCCATGGGCAAAGGGCAAGGCCGGCCGCCACTGCGTCAGGCGCACCCCCATGAAGAGCGTGTAGAAACCGAGAAGGATAATGAGATTGGCCGTGTATAGGGAAATCAGCAGACTGATGAATTGTTGCGTCGAGATCAGCACCAGCCCCACGGCAAGCATTAGATAGCCTGCCACCATATGCGGCACACCCTTGACTCTACGATTCATGAATCCGCCAAGGACGATGGCAATACTGGTGACAATAAGTGTGATGGCCGTAACGACGACTAATGTACGCGGATCCAGCGTACCCATTACCTACCCCTGAATAAATCTATGTGGTTCCAAATCACTCAAGATATGTATATCGACAGCAAAATGTGAATTCTTTCACACTTTTTAAAAATTATTCTCGATGCTCAGAATCCCGTATTATCCGCACAATATACCGTGATGTTTGACACATTCACGGTGATTTGAGCAAAAAACGAGAACACGACTGAAATGAACACCCTGAATATCGTTATTACCGCAGCAGGCGGGCTCGGAATATTTCTGCTCGGCCTGGTCATTATGACCGGTGCCCTGCGTGCCCTGGCCGGCGAGGCCATCCATGCCGCATTAATGCGCTTCACCCATAGCCCCACCAGTGGCGCCATCACCGGCGCGGTCAGCACCGCCATCCTGCAATCTTCAAGTGCCACCACCGTGGCCGCCATCGGCTTCGTCGGCGCGGGCCTGCTGAGTTTCTCCCAGGCACTGGGGATCATTTTCGGCGCCAACGTCGGCACCACTGTCACCGGCTGGTTGGTCACCCTGGTCGGCTTCAAGCTCAAACTGACCACGGTATTGTTGCCCATGGTACTGATGGGTGTGCTCATCCACCTCTTTGCCAAAGGACGCTGGCGCCACCTCGGCCTGGCCATCGCCGGATTCGGGCTTATCTTTGTCGGTATCTCCATGTTGCAGGAGGGCATGCGCGGACTGGAAACGGGGGTCATCGACTATCATCTACCCGACGACAATATTCTCGGTAAACTGCAGCTTGTCGGAATTGGCATCCTGTTCACTATTATCACCCAATCTTCGAGCGCCGGTGTCGCCACCACGCTCACCGCCCTCTATGCCGGGACCATCAATTTTCACCAGGCCGCCGCCCTCGTCATCGGCATGGACATCGGAACCACCTTCACCGCGGCCCTCGCCACGGTGGGTGGCAGTGTGGCCACACGGCGTACCGGGCTGTCTCACGTCTTCTATAACCTGATGACCGGGCTCGGCGCCTTCCTCTTTATTACGCCTTATGTCTGGGTCTGGGAGACATATGCGCCTGGCGCCCTGCTGCAAAATTCGGAGCTGGCCCTGGTGGCCTTTCATACCAGCTTTAATACACTTGGTGTGATTCTGGTGCTGCCCTTTGCCCGCGCCTTTGCCAACATGATGGAGCGCCTGATCCCCGAACAGAGGATCGCCCTTACGCGTGGACTCGACGCCTCCCTGCTCAAGGAACCGGGCGTTGCCATCACCGCGACGCATTCTGTGCTGCGCCAGGAATCCACCGCACTAATACGCTATCTTAAATGGATGTTGGAGGAAGAGTTTCAGGATCGCCCCTTCCGCATGGCCGAGCTCGAGCAGGCCCTGCAAGAGACCCAGGTTTATATCGACGACATTCATTTAAGCCAGGACAAGGGCAGGGATTGGGAACGCCTCTATGCCATCACCCATGCCCTCGATCATATGCACCGGCTACACAACCGCTTTCGCGATGAGGAACGTCGGGCCATCGCGAAAAATTCGGAGCATATGATGGAACTCAAGCAATTACTGGACAGCCGCCTGATTGACCTTGTGAATGAGATTGAGGCCGGTGACTGGGGACTCGCCTCGCAGCGGGCGGAGGAAATGGCGCGAGACATGGACCTCGAGGCCGATGGACTGAGGGATCGGATCATGGCCATGGTCGCCAGTGACGAGATGGACGTGCCGCTGGCCAATGATTCACTTAAGACCCTGCGCTGGCTCAATCGCATCGGAACCCATATTGCACGCATGTTGTATTATCTGCACCAGGCCAGCGAGACACGTGAACAGGTGCAGACGAAACTACAGGCGGAAACGGTTGCCTAAGTGATCCAGCGCAATGCGATTGTGCCGCAGACGGTCATACTGACAATGAAAGTCCATCCACATTGGAGCCAATCATGCTAGGTGAACACCATCACGACCTGACCCACGAATTTCCGGAATACAAGGACAAGATCCACGAACTGAAATCCAGCGACAATCATTTCGCCCGTCTCTACGAGGAATACCAGGAGGTGGACAAAGAGGTGTTTCGCATCGAGGAGGAGATCGAAACCCCTTCGGACGACTACACAGAAGAATTGAAGAAGAAGCGTTTGCAGCTCAAGGACGAACTCTACGCCATTCTGCAGAAATCTTAGACGGTGATGGGGCCGTGTGTCGGCTCCACATCACCCGCTCAGTTCGAGTAGGCCAGCCACAGCAGCACGGGCTCCTCGTCCTCGGCCAGGGTCTCACCCGACAACAGCACCACGCCGTTCCCCGCCTGCCACTGCTGGATGCGCTCAGCATCGGGTACCGCGGTGTTGGCCCCGCTCATGGGTTCGCCCAGATTACGTATCAATGAGCCATGTAGTTGTTCATGATAGGAACGCTGGTAGGCAAGCTTGATGGCGGTCAGATTGTCGGACTTGAAGAAGACACTCATATATTGAGATGGGGTGCCGTTGACGGCCGCCAACGCCGCATAGCACAGTCGATCTCCGAACTGGCTCTGCTGATCACCGCACTGAAATTCGGCCTCGCCCATACCCTTGACGAATTCTTTCTCACTGATGTCGGCATTGAGAGTTCGATAATCGAGTTGAACCTCGGGCGTCCCGCCCAGTTTCAACAGGAAGGTGTCCGAAATACGCTGTCCCTCGTCACTAAACAGAAACCACAGCAGGGGACCAAACAGTGCGCCCAACAGCAGTAATCGTATGTAGATCTGGTTTACCGTCATATCTTCGCGTCTTCCCTATCGTATTGGCGGGCGGGACCCATATTGATTAAAGTAAGCGCACTATAGCACGAGCAAGGGGGCAATGATGCGCAATGATATGACACGCCAATTCCTGATCTGGACTTTCTCGACCAGTTACCTGGTCGGCTTCATCTTCTTCTATCTCGCGCGATTCACCGACATCTTCGTCCATACACCCAGCCTGGCCATGTTCATCCTCATCTTTTATATGTGGATCCCGGCACTGGTCTCCCTCGTGCTCATCAAACATATCCATGGTGAACGGCTGGCCGACTATGGCCTCCGATTTCGCCTGAACCGCGGCTGGATCGGGGCGTGGGTATTCCCTCTGCTGACCGGTTTTCTCACCATTGGCGTCTGCCTGGTGCTGGGAATCGGGGTATGGGACCCGGATTTCAGTGCCTTCCTCGCCGATCTACAGACGCAGATGGATCCGCAGGAGTTCGAGCAGGCGCGTGCCCAGCTTGAGGGTATCAGCCTGCCACTTATGGCTGCCATGGTGGTGCTGCAGGGCATTATCGCCGGCACCACTATCAACGCCCTCGCCGCCTTCGGTGAAGAGATGGGCTGGCGCGGACTGCTCTATACCCGGCTGCGCCCCATGGGTTTCTGGCGCGCCAACCTGCTCATCGGCCTCATCTGGGGCCTGTGGCATGCGCCCATTATCGCCGCCGGTCATAACTTTCCCGAGTACCCTGTGCTCGGAATCCTTGTTATGACGATCGGCACCATCGCCCTCTCGCCACTCATCGGTTACGTACGCGAGCGCTCGGGCAGCGTTATCGCCGCAGCCATCTATCATGGTGTCTTCAATGCCTCGGCCAGTGTCTCCATTATGATGATCGCCGATGCACCCAATCTCCTGCGCAGTCCCCTGGGTGTGGGTGGTATCATTGCCATGGCCCTGCTCATCGGCTTGAGCGTCCTGCTGCTGGGTATGGGCCGAGAGAAAACAAGCAACGAGTAAACATGCCAAAGACGATCTTTTCCATCATCGAATCGCCGGTCCATCCCAACTTTTCCGACCTGTATGGTCGCCTGGGCCACACTGAAATCCGCATCGAGTCGATGCGCAAGGCGATTTCGCAACTGCGCAAGGACACCCCCGACATTGTGGTGGCGGAGTTCTTTTACGGCTACGGCAACAACTACGCCGGCATCAACATCTCCAATGTCGATGTGTTCCTGTTAAGTCTGCGCAAGTACACCGAGGATGCCCGTGTCATCCTGTTTGTAGACAAGAGCGAGCGCCAGTACGTCGACAAGCTCAATGAGGAATATCCCATCCACGCCGTGCTTACACATCCCGTCAACGAGGCGGAGATGGAACGGGCGCTACAGGACTGACGGCTGCGCTCATGTGGTACGTCTATATCCTCAAGTGCGCTGACGACAGCCTTTATACCGGCATCACCGTCGATCTGGCGCGTCGACTTGATGAGCACAACGGCAACAAGTCGCTGGGGGCACGTTATACCCGTAGCCGCAGACCTGTTACACTCGCCTACAGCGAAACGGCCGACTCACGCGCCACCGCCGCGACACGCGAGGCGGCAATCAAGAAGCTGAACCGCCGGCAAAAAGAACAACTGATCGAGGAATACCGAGCCCATGCACTGGAACGCTGATCCCATCATGATCCAATTCGGCTCCTTCGCCATTCGCTGGTATGGAGTTCTCTTCGCCGCAGCCTTTCTCTCCGGCATCTACATCATGCGCAAGATATATCAAAGAGAAGGCCATAAAACGGATAAGCTGGATGATCTGCTTATATACATGATGGTAGGCACCATCATCGGCGCGCGTCTGGGCCATGTACTGTTCTACGAACCGGGCTATTATTTCAGCCATCCGCTGGCCATCCTCAAGATATGGGAGGGCGGTCTGGCCAGCCACGGCGGCACCGTCGGCATACTCGCGGCAGTCTACCTCTACAGCCGCAAGTACAGCGAAGGTGGCTTTCTATGGTTAATGGACCGCCTTAGCCTGCCCATTGCGCTGGGGGCAGCCTTCATCCGCCTGGGCAACTTCTTCAATTCGGAGATCGTGGGCACCCCCACCAGCTTGCCATGGGGCATCATCTTCGAACGCATCGGCCCCGATCCACGTCATCCGGTGCAGCTTTACGAGTCCATTACCTATCTCACCACCTTCGTGGTTCTGGTGATGGCCTACCGACGCTTTAGCGGCAAGTGGAAGGATGGCGCCCTGTTCGGTCTGCTGCTCACGGTGATCTTTGGTGCGCGCATCCTGCTCGAATTCGTCAAGACGCGGCAGGCGGCCTACGGCCACGACTTCTGGCTCAGCGTCGGCCAGTGGTTGAGTATCCCCTTCGTGATCCTTGGCATCTTTCTCATGGTGCGCGCCTTTCGTACGCAGCAGTCCTGATTCCTATACGGCGGGAAAGCGAACCCAGAAGTGACTGCCCCTTCCGAGTTCGCTTTCAATGCCAATTTCTCCACCCATCAGTTGAACCAGGCTTTGGCTCAGGGCCAGTCCGATCCCGGTGCCATCTATATTCACCTCCGGATTGTAGATACGCTCGAAGGGCTGAAACACACGCTCCATATCCTCTTCTCGGATACCGATACCGGTGTCGATGACGGAAATTTTCACCATACCGTCCTGCTCGAGCACGGCCTGACAACTCACAGAGCCTCCCTTACGGTTGTACTTGATGGCATTGGTCAATAAGTTGATAAGCACCTGCTTGATACGCAGATGATCGGTTAGTATTCGCAGCTCATCGGCCGCAAGATTGTTATCCACCTTGATCCCGTGTTGTTCGGCAATCGTCTGCGTCACACTCAGGCACTCGTTCACCACAGCCCGTACATCGACCCGCGTCATGGCAAAATTCATTTCCCTGGATTCAATCTTGGCGATATCGAGGACCTCATCAATCAATGCAAGCAAGTGATGGCCGGCTTTCATACACTCTGCCACATATATCTTCTGGTCACTGCTCAGCGTATCGCGCTCGCTCTCCAATAGCTGACCAAAACCCAGTAGCGCGTTGAGCGGGGTGCGCAACTCGTGACTCATACGTGAGAGGAACTCATTCTTGGCCTGGTTTTTTTGTCGCTCCTGCTTCACTTCCAGTTGCTGGGTAATGTCCTCGGCAATCCCGACCAGGCGATAAATCTCACCCTGTTCATCACAGACAGGAAAGGCTCGGTCACGAATCCAGAATGTGCTTCCGTTGGTATGCTGAACACGATAGGTCTGGTCGTAGTCACCGATAGGCTGCCTGGGGAGGGCATCGATCACGGACTGTCGATCTTCCTCGTGTATACCCTGAAGAAACCTGAGCGGTTCACGGTATAACTCCGTGACTGAATAGCCCCAAATCCTCTCAAACGCGGGACTAACATAGATATTGATATCGGTCCTGGGGTCCCGCACCCAGAAGACCTCATTGATGTGCTCGGCCAACTGGCGAAATATCTCCTCGCTGTTCCGTAGACTCTCCATGGCCAGCTTGGCCTGGGTGATGTCAGAAGTGGAATGGACCATACCGATATTCAACTGATTCGCCATGACCGGTGCCAGGCTGATTCGCATCCATTTTTGCTGATGCGTATTAAAGAGCTCATAGCCCTCCAGTGCTTCGCCATTTTCAATGTGCTGGCAAACGACACAGTCACGGCTATTCACCTGGGTATTGTGAAACAAGTCGTGGCAATGCCTATCCATGACGCGGTTTATATCGAGCCCCAGGAATTGGTATACCGCTTTATTGACCTGTGAAATCCTGCCCTGGCTATCGACTACCACGATCGGATCGGGAATCGCGTCATAGGTGCTCGTGGTCCTCGACATGAGTTGATAGGGTTCGGTGAGTGCGGAGCGAACAATGGCCACGAAGATGAGCCAAAAAGAGATGAACTTGAGGATATGTCCACTGACAATGGCAAGGTCATCTAACGAGACGTAGGATGTAAACACCAGTTCCGCCAGCATTGTCACCATCATGGCCGCCACCATGAGGCCGAAAAGGCTGAGTTCAAGGTAGTGACGCATGCGGCTAATCATCGCAATCGCCAGGCTGGTGAGGGCGATAATTACATATTCGCTATAGACCTTGAACGGTGTGAGCCCCTCTCCCTCGATAAAAGTATCCGGAAACCGACCCAAATAGATTAGATAAAGTAGGACAACTACTACCAGGCCATAAGCATGGAAGATCCCCTGTCGATGAAAGGATCGGACGAAAAATAAAGGCGCGACAAGCAGTGTCAATGCCTCCATATAACGTGTGGCGATCCATATCTGAATGGAGATGTTGGCGGAAATTTGCGGGAAGATCCCCATCTCCTTGTAGGTGAGGGTATGCGCCAGGTCCATGGTCCCTATCCAGAAATAGGCGATGCCCAGAAACAGTACAAAATTATTCTGCAGGAAACGGTGGGTGAACCAGGCCACCATGAACATGGTGTAGGCGATGAGGATCGCGAACAGCTCAGCTAGTGTATGAAACAGCAAATAGCCGCCGAACAGCGAGAGTAATAACAAGCCGATCAACAGCAAGGGTGACACAGCATGGACAGTAAAGCTGCGCATGTCGCTTGACAGGTATTGTGGTCCAAACATTGAAATTCAGTTCCTTCTTATAAAGTCAGCGCAAGCTGTTGTGTCTTATTAGTTTTTTGCTATTCGATTCTATTGCGAAGCATGGGCCGACAACAACACTCAAGTTTGGGCCAGTGCCAAATATGTAACGAATTTCTACCAAAATTATCGAAAATATCCCGATTACGATAAAATCCCCGGTTTCCCATACACCGGGCCAAGATATGACAAGAAAGGAACTGATTCAGGGATTTCGCGCCCTCGCGCTAGATCTACAGGGTGTGGACATAGATGTTTATGACACCTATGGTCGAGACCCGCTGGAACCGGTCATCGGCGAGGGCAATCCCGATTCGCCCATCGCCTTCTTCGGTCGCGACCCCGGACGTGACGAGGTGCAATACCACATGCCCTTCATCGGCGCCGGCGGCCAGAAGGTGCGCACCACTCTATATAAGCATTTACACAAGCGGGTGATGCCCGACTTCGAGGCCTCGGTGCAGGTGGGCAGCCATTTCTTCTGGGCCAATACCTGTCCGTACAAACCGGTGGGCAACAAGGCCTGGTCGATGAAGGTGAAAAAACAGTTCCAGCCGCTGGTGGCCGACCTGCTTGTGCATCTATGGCACGGCAGGCACATCATCACCCTCGGCCGTGAGGCCTTTCTCTGGTTCGCCATCAACCAGGACAAGTCGGTCAAACAACAGCTGGAGACCTTCTGGGAGACCGAGGACCGCTTCGAACAATCGACCGAGATCACCCTCATCGCCCGCGACGGCACCAGCCGCAAGGTGAAGATCCATCCCCTGCCCCATCCCTCGCCGCTCAACGCCACCTGGTACAAGCGCTTTCCCGATCTGCTCGCGGCGCGCCTTCAGCAACTCAAGGTGAAAGTGTAGAGCGGGTACTTGTCTCAAATGACAAGGTTCAGATCCGCCACTTTGCAATACGCCCGAAAAGTCGTGTATTTCAACGAATCACTCCCGCATAAAAAGGGGCCTCGCGGCCCCTACATTACTGCTATTGGAATGACATTCAGGGATAAGTCGGAGTCGAGGGAAGGCTTACCACCGCCTCGATCTCGTCCCACTCACCGTTCACATCGATGTCATTTAATGTCAAAAGACTATGTGAACTGGCCAGCCCGGTGACATCATCGCCACCATCGAGTGTGCCATCACCATTGATGTCAAAGGTGAAGCTACCGCCTCCCTGGATACAATTGTTGGCCGGGGCATAGGCCAGGGCCGAGGTGGAGGCATCAAAGACTCCTGTCGTGGTATTTAAGGAGGCGACCTGGTGCTGTACCGCGTCGATGGGCGTATGGCTGTTACCGGGACCCGCCCAGTTGCAAATCATGCCCTCGATATTGCCGCTGAAACTGTCCATGGCATTGCCGAAGCCGAAGAAGGCCTCCACGGTGGGGATACCGGTGGACGAGTCGTTGCTGACGTGGGCATTAAAGACACGGCTATGGCTGTCGCCCTTGCCCGCCTGCCAGGCGTAGACATAGTCGCCGGCCAGGTCATCAGGGTCGAAGCTGGCGGTGAGCTTATTAAAGTTTTCGGCCCAACCGCCAGTAGCGGTGGCCGCATCATAAGGTGTAGGGTCCATCACATTGCTGGCATTGAGGCCATCCTCTTCGCCGCAGTAGCGACCGCTGCGCATCTCCAGGTTAAGGGCCGATGCGGTACGATCATAAACCAACGAGGCGTTGTCTGAAATTCCGGCGCCCGCGCAATAACCGTTTGAATCTGTACCGGCATCATTGTTGACATGGTAGGTCATACGCCCCTTGAACAGGCCGCTGGTACTGCCGTTGGGGGTATGGCTCATGGCAACGCCAATGTCGTAGTCACTGCTACCCGGTGTGTAGTTAAATGCCAGACTATAGGCATAGACATCGTCGCCGGAGCTGTCGGTGGAATGTGTCAGGGTCGCCGTGGTAAAGCTGGTGTCGGTAACACCGAGAGCATTCATCTGAGTCAGAAGATCCAGACTGCCGCCCGCAGCGGGCAAGGTCTCGCCACTGGCCAGGGCGACACAGACCATGCTGGCCAAGCCCTTGAGTGAGGCGCTGGCGCGTCGGCTGATGCCGGTGAGGCGGCTATCGAGTTGATCGGCGGCGCAGGCATTGCCTGAGGTCGCGTCCGCTTCCAGCCACATGCCGACGTCACCACCGGGGAGCGTGGGCGGCGAACCAGCGGCGTCTGCACCATCAGGATGATTTTGGTAAGCAATCGAAGGACCATAACAGGCGGCGTTGACGGCACTGCTCAGGAACTCCGCCGGTTCAAAACCGCAGCTGCTGGTGGATGTGGCCGAGAGCAGGGCGTCGATCTCGGCGACCTCCACCTCGTACTCCGATGCATAACCACCTACCGCACGCGAGGCGATACCACCGGCTGAGGCCTGATAGGCGGTTGGTGAGGCGACGCTCAGACCGGAGGGGAAGGCGCCGGCGGTATCACTATCACTACCCGCGGGCGGGTTGCATGCAGCGAGCAGGAAAACCATCGCGCCAAGCAGAAACAGAGTAGATATCCTTTGGACATTCTTCATAGCACACCTTTTATCACAAATGTTTATTGTAGCTATCCACTTTATTTATCGCCGGTAAGAGGTTGTTCGTGAACAGAGATTCAGGCTTTTTTACAAAGCTTTTACACTGACACCTAAGCTGGCCATGGCATGCGGCACTATGCATCAGACGTCGAATGTCTAACATGGATAAGATTAGATAGACACACATACGTAAGCCGGAACGTTGTCCGGCCCTTATCACCACGCATTAAAAATCATTTGCTTCGGACAGCAAGCCAACCCAAGGCGCCGATTTCTCAATAAAATCAAATATCATTAGATAAAAGTGTGCAACGCAAGATAGATTCATGCGAAAGTAATTCCTCCATCAACTACCAGGCTAAGCCATACTCATGATCCTGGAAACCGCCATCCTCGATGTAAAACCCGGCCAGGAAGACGCCTTTGAGAAGGCCTTCGCCGAGGCTCAGGCCATCATATCCAGCATGAAGGGATATATTTCACATCAGCTGCATCGATGCGTTGAAAAGGAGAGCCGTTATCTGTTGCTGGTGAAGTGGGAGACGCTTGAGGATCATACGCTGGGCTTCCGGGGCTCGGCAGAGTACCAGGAATGGAAGCGGCTGTTGCATCATTTTTACGATCCCTTCCCCGAGGTGGAACACTATTCACTGGTGTTTGAAAATTAATAACGTTTGTTAGCATTTCATTGGCTGCTTATATTTCACACATCAAAGCACCCCGTCCACTCTTCCTCGTCTATTCGTCGCATACAGTAACCTCCACCCCCTCTCATGCGACATATGACCCATTTGGGTGATGAAACGCCACGGGAAATTCTGTTTCATTTCGATGTGACAACACAACAACCAGCAGCTTTCATGCAAGCTTGCATGGTCAGGCTGGACGAATTAGCCTGTTGATAAGAGTGACAATAATACGAGGCTCGTGAGCAACAGCCGTGCCCGAAACCCGAACTCAATATAATGCGACCAGGAGGCAAACATCATGCGTAATACATTTTTACTCACCATCCTCTCCGTCATGCTCGCCCTGACCAGCCAGGCGGCGCTCGCCGAGAAGAAGCTTTCCAAGGCCGAAGCCGAGGCGCTTTTCACCGACAAGACATTTGACGGCGTCAATGAAAAGAAAAACAGGGAGTTTCGTGTCTACTCATCACCGGATGGTGAGCATATCGTTGTACGAAAAGGAAAAACCAAGGAGAAGGAATGGCGCATCAATGATGACGGTCAGCATTGTGTGACGGGACGTAAGGAAAAATGTGCCGATGTCATCGACATGGGTAACGGTGTTTACCACAAGATACGCAAAGGCAAACACACGCATACACTATCCAACTTCCAGGACGGAAACCAACTGTAGTCGCGATTGATTCAATGGCTCAATTAAAAAGCCCGGCATAGCCGGGCTTTTTTCTTCCGTCTTGAATCTTTACTTATGCCACCATTACCTGCTTGTCGCCACTGCTGGCATCGTCCAGGGCATCGGTAATGCGTTGCATGAGCGAGGTGATGTTATCGTTCTTGCGCCATTCCGATAATCCCATGTTTACCACCATTTTGGCGCCTTCTGGTAGTCCGGAGAGTTCGGTATCCTCGATCACCTTGGCCAGACGCTCGGCCAATTCTTCGGCGCCGGCAAGCGTTGTCTCGGGCAGGACCATGAGAAATTCGCCCTCGCCTTCGTGGCCGACCATATCGGCCCAGCGCACATAATCCTTCACCAGTTGACCCAGTTCGAGCAGTGCCTGTTCTCCGAGAATGTCTTCCAGTCCATCGTGCTGGGTACGTACGGTAAAGAGGATGATAGAGAGCGGGGTTTCATAGCGGCGGCAACGGGCGATCTGCGGTTCCAGACGCTGGATCACACCGCGGCGGTTCAACAGGCCGGTGACCGAATCATTGGTGGTTGACTCGACGACGATGGACTCCAGCCGATTGCGCTCACGTTCCAGGGAATGCTCACGACTCACGTCATAATAATAATGGACCGTGTGATTGTCGTGACTGATGCTGGTTCGATGCAGCCAGCGTTCATCGTGGCCATGTACTGGTGGTATATAGATATCATCCTGCTCGGAGAAAAGCAGTTGCAATTCCAGCACATCGACCTTGTCTTGAGAGATGCCCAGGAACTCATCCACCTCCATATTCAACATTCCGGCCAGGGCCTGGTTGACCCACTCCACCCTGTTATCCTTGCCCTGTACCAGGACACCCATGGGTGCGCTGCCCAGGATCAACTCAAAGACCTCGGGGCTCATTGTGTCGGACATCTCGTTCTCCTTGCCAGCTCGAATCCACATGTCCGCTTGAAACCTGGATCCGTGTATTACATCCCGACCTTAGCTATCGGCCTGCTTCGGGACGATTCTAGGTTTACCTGTTTCGTCCACGGCGACGTAGGTGAGCGTGGCCTCGGTGACGCGCACGCGCTGTTCCGGGTCGCGACCGCGTTCGGCGAAGACCTCAACCTCGACGGTGAGTGATGTGTTACCCACTCGTACCACATCGGCATAGCAAGTGACTATATCACCAACATAGACCGGAGCGTGAAACTGAAATGAGTTTACCGCGACCGTCACAACTCTGCCACGGGCATGGTCGTAGGCAGCAATCGCACCGGCAATATCCACCTGAGACATAATCCAGCCGCCGAAGATGTCGCCCGAGGCATTGGTATCAGTGGGCATGGCCAGCATGCGGGTGGTGGGCATGCGAGGTTCGGACCGCTCCCCGGTTTCTGCCATCAATGCCCCTCGTACATGTCGGCGATGTCCGAGGCAAAACGCTCCATGATGGGACCGCGCTTGGTCTTAAGCGTCGGGGTGAGCAGGCCGTTGTCGATGCTCCAGGGTTCCAGCTGCAGGCTGATACGGTAGATCTGCGCATAGCCCGGAAAATCCTTGAGTTGTCTGGCAATGCGATCCTTTACCAGTTCCTTCATGGCCGGATTTTTCAGCAGTTCCTCGGGCGAACCCACGGCACCCTGTTCAATACAGAGCTGTTCCCAGGCCTCGGGGTTGAGCACCAACAGGGCGGAGAGGTAGGGCTTGCCCTCGCCCAGCACCATGGCCTGTTCCATCAGCGGATCCAGCAGGATTGCCATCTCCATGTCCGCCGGCGGCACCTTCTCGCCATTGGCCAGCACCAGGATGTCCTTGATGCGGCCGGTAATATAGATATGTCCCTGCTCGTCGATACGCGCCTTGTCGCCGGTATGAAGCCAGCCATCCCGTACCGTCTGCGCCGTCGCCTCGTCCATGTTCCAGTAACCCAGCATGATATTGGGACCGGTGGCCAGTAGCTCGTCATCCTTACCGACCTTCACCTCGACGCCGGGCAGCACCGTACCGATGCTGGCGGGAATATTGTCCTCGGTACGGTTGACGCTAATGATGGGACTGGACTCGGTGAGCCCATAACCCTGCAGGATGTTCAGCCCCAGGCCGATGAAGACCTGGGTGATATCGGGTGCCAGCGGTGCACCACCGCTGACGGCGATACGCAGATTACCGCCCAGCTTGGCGCGGACCTTCTTCGCCACCAGCAGGTTAAGCAGCGGCCACAACAACTCCTTGGCGTGCCACTTTGCACGTCCCTGCGAACGCTCAAAGCGTTGCCAGCCGACATCGACGGCGGACTCGAACAGCTTGCGCGCGATGGGCGACTTCGCCGCCAGTTGCTCGCTGATGCGGTTATAGACACGTTCATAGATGCGCGGTACCGAGATCAGGACCTGCGGCTTGATCACCAACAGGTCTTCCGCCAGCTGCGGCACCGAACGGGCATAGGCCACGGTGGCACCCGCCATCACCGTCAGGTAGTAACCGACAGTGCGCTCCAGGGTATGAGACAGCGGCAGGAAGGAGAGGAAGGTATCGCTGGTATAGACGTCGATACATTGCAAACCGGCATAGGCGTTGCTCAACAGGTTTTTGTGGCTGAGCATGACACCCTTGGGGCGGCCGGTGGTGCCTGAGGTGTAGACGATGGTGGCCAGGCTATCGGGATCGATCTCGGCGATGCCGGTCTCCACCGGGCTCGCCGGCAACCAGGTATGCACGCCCACCACACGATCATCGTCGATCTCGGGCGAGACCGGCCCGAGTACGATAATGCGTTTGACCGAGGGCAGTTTGCCCTCGGTCGCCAGCAATTCGCGGCACTGGTCGTCGCTCATCAACAACAGGACTTCGCTGTTCGAGTCCTTGAGGATATAGGCCACGTTGTCTGCTCGGTCATCGACATAGAGTGGCACTGTCACCAGTCCGAGGGCCTGCGCGGCCTGGTCGTACATGACCCATTCACGGCAATTGGTGAGCATCATGGCAATGCGGGCGCCGGTCTCGATGCCCTCCTCTCTGGAGAGCGCCGTCTGCCAGCGTGATATCTCGTGCCCCATTTCAAACCAGGTGGTGTCCTGCCACTGTTCCCTGGCGCTGTCGAAGTGACGATAGGCCACCGCATCGGGACTGCGACGGATTCGTTCCCGGAACAAGCCGGCCAGGGTGCCGGCCTCGTTTACGCTTATGATGTCTTTGTTATGACCCATTATATTTATCCTCTTCGTGGCCTATAACTGGCTCCAGTACGCATCCGGATGGAAGCGTTCGCCATACTTCTCCTCGAGTTGCTGCATGGACTCGCGCATCACCTGCACGCCCTCGCTGCGGACATATTTCACCGGACCGCCGCGGAAGGGTGCAAAGCCGGTGCCGAAGATCATGCCGGCATCGAGCAGGTCGGCATCCTCGATCACACCTTCGCGCAGACAGGCCATGGCCTCGTTGATATAACGCAGGGTGAGGCGCTCGACCACGTCCTGCCCACCCTTCTCGGGGGTGGTCGATGACACCTTCTGCGCCTTGCCATTCTTGTCGTAGCGGTAGAATCCCCGCCCCGACTTTTTACCCAAATGACCGGCGTCCACCATCTTCTTCAATCGAGCCGGGACTTCGCCACCCAGGTGCTGCGAGAGGTTCTCCGCCACGTGCAGGCAGATGTCCAGGCCCACGGTATCGGCCAGGGTGATGGGCCCCATGGGCATGCCGAACTTCACCGCCGCCTTGTCGATGGCCTGGATGGAGACGCCCTGCTCGGCCAGCACCACCGCCTCCATCAGATAGGGCATGAGGATACGGTTGACGAGGAAACCCGGCGAACTCTTCACCGGCAGCGGCAGACGCTTGATGCGGTGGGTGAAGGCCGAGGCGCGATCCACCACCTCGCTATGGGTGTCCTTGCCCTTGACGATCTCCACCAACTGCATCTGCGCCACCGGATTGAAAAAGTGTAGTCCCACCAGTCGACCGGGATCATTGAGCGCAGTGCCGATCTCTTCCAGCGGGATGGAAGAGGTATTGGTGCACAGCAGCGTGTCGGGGCGGACCTTGGTCTCCACCTCGCGGAACAGGGTCTGCTTGGCCTCAAGGTCCTCGAAGATGGCCTCAATCACCACATCGGCGCGCTTAAGACCATAGCCGTGGATATCCGGCACCAGCCGGTCCATGGCGGCCTGGATCGGGCGCGCACGCTTGAGCTTCTTTTTATAAAGCTTGTAGGCACGGGCCATAACCCGGCCCAGCGATTCATTGGAACGGTCCTGAACGGTGACATGCAGGCCCTGCATGGCGCACCAGGCGGCGATGTCGCCGCCCATGACGCCGCCGCCGATGACGTGTACGCGCTGGGGTCTGTAGCCCTCCAGCTTGCCGGCGCTCTTCATGCGTTCCTGCAGGAAGAACACGCGGACCAGGTTTTGCGCGGTGGCACCGGTAATGAGACGGGCTACGGAGAGTGCCTCCTCTCGCAGCATCTCCGTGGGCTCGTCACCGAACTTGAGCCACAGGTCGATGAGAGCGAAGGGCGCCGGGTAGTGCTCAGGCGAGACCTTCTTGGAGACATTGCGCCACAGGTACTTGGCCAGCAGAGGGCGGGCCCACTTTTTGTTAAGGAGCCGTTTGTAGAGGGCCAGCGGCTTGTCCCGCGGCGGTTGCATGACCAAGGCCTTGGCACCGCGACGTAGCTGGCGTTCGGGCACGGCATGATTGACCAGTCCCATCTTTTTCGCGCGCCGGGCATCGATGCCACGGCCGGTAAGCATAAGATCCATGGCCGCCGGCGGCCCCAGCAACTGGGTGGCACGCACCGAACCGCCGAAGCCGGGATGGATACCCAGCTTGACCTCGGGCAGACCCAGGCGGGTAGTATCGGCCTCGGCGATGCGATAGCGACAGGCCAACGCCAGTTCCAGGCCTCCACCCATGCAGAAGCCGTGGATCATGGCCACGCTGGGGCACTTGAGCATCTCGATGCGATCCATGACCGCCTGACCACGACGGATCAGCTCAAAGGCCATGTTGGGATCGGTCAACGAGGTGAACTCCTTGACATCGGCACCGGCAATAAAGCCATTGGCCTTGGCCGAGTAGATCACCACACCACGAACCGTCACATCGCCCAGTTCATCGAGGATGTCATTAAGTTCGTCGATGACGTCACGCGAGAGGATGTTGGTACCGCTGTCGGCCTTGTCCAGGCCCAGCCAGGCTACCTTGTCGTCGTCGTAGTCGAGTTTCCAGTTTTTATAAGTCTTCGCCATGGCTGATCAGTCTCCTTCCCGTTCCACCAGTAACGCGCCGCCCTGGCCGCCGCCGATGCAGAGGCTGGCAAGGCCGCGCCTGGCCTTGTTGCGTTTGAGGACATGCAACAGGTGGAGCACAATGCGCGCGCCGCTGGTGCCGACCGGGTGTCCCAAGGAGACACCGCCGCCATCGACATTAAGACGTTCCTGATCCATCTCGCCCAGAGGCTGGGCAAGGCCCAGTTCGTTCTTGCAGTAGTCCTTGTCGCCCCAGGCCCTGAGACAGGCCAGCACCTGGCCGGCGAAGGCCTCGTTGATCTCGAAATAGTCGATGTCCGAAAGGCCAAACTTATGTCGCTTCATGATGGGGGTCATGGCATGTACCGGCCCTAGGCCCATTTGCGCCGGGTCCAGCCCCGCCCACTGCGAGTCGACGATGCGCCCCAGCACCGGCAGGTCGTATTTCTTCACCGCCTCCTCGCTGGCGAGGATGAGCCAGGCCGCGCCATCGGTGATCTGGGCGCTGTTGCCGGCGGTGACCAGACCGAAGGGACGGTCGAAGACCGGCTTGAGCTTGGCCAGCTTGTCCATGGCCGAGTCACGGCGCAGGCCGGTGTCCTCGTCATAGAACTTGCCGCGGTGGTCGTAGATGACTTCCATCTCCTCCAGTAAATGATTGTCGGTGGCATTTTGCAGGCGATGGTGGCTGCGCATGGCGTAGGCGTCCATCTCCTCACGCGTGATGCCAAAGCGGTAGGCCAGGTTCTCGGTTGTCTGGCCCATGGAGAGTCCAACGATGGGGTCGGTGAGGCCGCGCAACAGTCCGATGATGGGCTTGAAGTGCCTGGGACGCAGGCTACCCAGCGCCTTCAGCCGCGCCCCCAGGCTCCTGGCCTTGGCCCACTGTCCGAGCCAGGCCACCATGGAATCATCAAGCAACACCGGGGCGTGGCTCATGGCCTCGGTCCCGCCGGCCAGCACCAGCTCGGAGAGACCCAGGGAAATATTGTTATAGGCCGAGTCGATGGCCTGCATGCCCGAGGCGCAGTTGCGTTGCACGGTAAAGGCCGGCACCTTCTCCCCGCAGCCCAGGCGCAGGGCGGTGACGCGGGCGATCTTGGCCTCGTCGGGGCCGGGCATAACACAGCCCAGAACCACCTCG